>JAOAQX010000023.1 GCA_025210805.1 Flavobacteriales bacterium | reverse complement strand
CTGTCAGTTCGAGTGATTTCTTTGGAGAGCAGCGGAAAAGAAATTGTATCGAGAACTTTGACAACCATACGCATTCTCGATAAAATTTTCGATTCCATTGCATTCCATCAAAAACCACTCGAACTGACAAAGGTGTACAATTTTTGATTCCATTGCATTTCATCAAAAACCACTTGAACTGACAAGGTGTACATTTTTTATATCTCTGTCAATTCGAGTGATTTCTTTGAAGAGAAACGGAAAAGAAATTGTATCGAGTATGTCAGTTCGAGTAATTTCTTTGAAGAACAGCGGAAAAGAAATTGTATCGAGAACTTTGACAACTATACGCATTCTCGATAAAATTTTTGATTCCATTGCATTTCATCAAAAACCTCGAACTGACAAAGGTGTACAATTTTTATATCTCTGTCAGTTCGAGTGATTTCTTTGGAGAGCAGCGGAAAAAGAAATTGTATCGAGAACCCCGTTCTCTGCCTTCTAAAAGGGCTAAATGAGATTAGAAATCGTATAGAATAAAAAGCAATGTAATTCCAAACACCATCTCGAACGGATAATAAAAATACCTTTGCTTTATGGAAAAAACAAAAAAAAGCAGTTGGAAAAGCAATCTAATTTTTATTGGAATAATGGCTTTAATTTTTTTTACACCCCTTGGGTTTCATGTGAAAAAATGGACCTCCAGACTTTTAAGCTTTACGCCAAGTATTCTTGATAAAGAAGATCAAAAAACACTTAAATCTTATCAATGGATTCTTGTAAACGAAGAAGGAAAGCAAGTGAGTTTTGAAGATTCAAAAGGAAAAGTGGTTTTAGTGAATTTTTGGGCAACTTGGTGTCCTCCGTGTATGGCAGAATTACCAGAGTTGCACGATTTGTATCAGAAATATAAGGGTCAAATAGATTTTTATTTTGTTTCTAATGAAGAAAAAGGGATCGTACAGAAAAAATTAGAAGAAAAAAAATATGAATTAGCCACTTTTCAGGCAATCACTCAAACGCCCAATGCATTAAATTCAAATAGCTTGCCTACCACTTATTTAATCAATAAAAAAGGAGAAATTTTGATAGAAAAAACAGGAGCTGCCAAGTGGAACAGTGAAGAAATTCATCAGTTGATAGAAAAATTGATACAAGAATAAAATAGGAATCTTAATTTTGAGCTAAATTTAGTTTCAAAATTGAAGATTTATGAAGGTTTGTATTGCAGAAAAACCCAGTGTTGCAAGAGAATTGGCTAAAGTACTTGGAGCCCAAGAAAAATATGATGGTTACATCCAAGGTAATGGCTATCAAATTACTTGGACCTTTGGGCATTTTTGTGGATTGTATGAACCTAATGAATACTTCCCGCATTGGAAACGTTGGGATTTAAATTCCCTTCCTATGCTTCCTAAGAAATTTGAAACCAAGGTTATTAATGATCAAGGGGTTCAAAAACAATTTGGAATCATCAAAAAACTTTGCGAAAACGCCACCGAAGTTATTAATTGTGGCGATGCTGGGCAAGAAGGTGAACTGATTCAAAGATGGGTGCTTAAACAAGCAGGTTTTGAAGGGAAAGTAAGAAGACTTTGGATTTCTTCCTTGACGAATGAAGCCATTAAAGAAGGTTTTAAAAATCTTCAAGACGCTGAGTCTTTTGATAATCTATACTATGCAGGAAGTTCTAGAGCCATTGGCGATTGGCTTTTAGGGATTAATGCAACCCGTTTATACACACTTAAATACGGTAGAGACCGTCAAGTATTATCCATAGGACGTGTACAAACACCCACACTGGCTATGATTGTCAACCGTTTTTTGGAAATAGAGAATTTTATTTCAAAACCTTTTTGGGAAATTCAGACGCAGTATCGTGAAACCACATTTTATTCCGAAAAAGGAAAATTCACCATAAAAGAGGAAGCAGAAAAGATCGCTTCAGAAATAAAATTACATCCGCTGTCCATTCTTTCGGCAGATAAAAAAAACGGAAAAGAACTTCCGCCAAGACTGTTTGATTTAACAAGTTTACAAGTAGAATGTAATAAAAAATATGGCTTTTCGGCTGATCAAACATTGAAACTCATCCAGAGTCTCTATGAGAAAAAAGTAGTTACTTATCCTAGAGTAGATACCACTTATCTTCCCAATGATATGTACCCTAAAATAGAGGGAATTCTAAAAAACTTATTGGATTATAGAGATTTGATTAGCCCGCTTTTAGGTAAAAAAATTAGAAAAAGCAAAAAAGTATTTGATGATAAAAAAATCACCGATCACCATGCCATTATTCCCACAGGGGAGCAAACACATCTTCAGCCATTAGAGCATCAAGTTTATGAGGTAATTTGTAAACGTTTCATTGCCAATTTTTATCCTGATTGTCTAGTAGCAAATACGCTGGTGAAAGCTCAAGTAAATAAACATAAGTTTAAAGCAACAGGAAAGGTGATTACCGATATGGGATGGCGTGTGGTATATACTTCAGAAAAGAAAAAAAGCACGAATAAAGATAAGGAGCAAATTATGCCTGCCTTTGTAGTAGGGGAGTCTGGAAATCATTTTCCTTCTTTATTAGAAAAGAAAACAAATCCTCCAAAACAATTTACAGAAGCTACACTCTTAAGATCTATGGAAATGGCAGGGAAAAACATAGAAGACGAGGAACTCAGAGATGCTATGAAAGAGAATGGAATAGGGCGTCCTTCTACACGTGCAGGGATAATAGAGACACTTTTTAGAAGACAATATATCAAAAGAAACAAAAAACAAATTTTGCCTACTCAAATGGGAGTGGAGCTCATTAGTTTGATAGAGAACGACCTGTTACTTTCTCCCGAACTTACAGGTAAATGGGAAAAACAACTGAGAGAGATAGAGGCAGGTAGTTTTAGCGCGGGAACTTTTATCAAGAATATGAAAAAAATGGTTGATGATTTAGTTTTTGAGGTAAGGATGTCTTCTCATTCTGCCAGACTTTCTCAAAGGATGAATGATGCTAAGAAAGCTAAAAAACAAAATGCCAAAGTATTGATTGGGAAATCCTGTCCTGCTTGCGAAAACGGTAAAATGATCAAAGGAAAATCTGGTTATGGTTGTAACCAATGGAAGAACGGCTGTAAATTTGTGATTCCATTTGAGTTTATGGGTAAAAAAGTTTCAGAAAATCAATGGATTAGACTGCTGGATAAAAATGAAACAACTTTACTAAAAGGTTTTAAGCAAGGAACAGAAAAAGTAGATGGAAAAGTGGTTTTAGATGAGTATAAAAAACTCCAATTTTTCCCAAAAGAAAACCAAGCTACCAAAGAAAATACCTGTCCTAAATGCCATAAAGGAACTCTTTTAAAAGGAAAAACAGCTTATGGCTGTAGCCAATGGAAACAGGGCTGCGATTTTAGTTTTGAGTTTGACAAAATAAGGGCCTTAGCCAATGGACAACAACTTACCAAAGAATTAGTATTGGAAATTATTGCCAAAAATTCAAATTGATAGTGCATCAAATTGTCTCACTTTTGGCAGTAGAATAGTGCAAATAATGTATTTTTGACTTTCCTTAAAAAAATGACAAAATGAATCATCAAGAAACAGTTTTTATCACAGGAGCTACCAGAGGTATAGGTGCTTGTTTGGCAGAAGAATTAGTCAAAAAAGGCTATCAAGTGATTGGAACAGGAAGAAATGTTCAAAATTTAGATAAAAGCCTTGATGGGGTACATTATGTAGATTTAGATTTATCAAAACCTGAAAGTATTTCTACTTTAAAAAATAGGATTGATTTATCTGATGTTTCTATTTTGATCAATAATGCTGGCCAGTCTCAAATAGGAAGCTTAGAGGAAACTCCGATAGAAAAGTATGAGGAACTTTTTCAAATTAATGTTTTTGGGATTTTACAACTAACTCAAGAATTGTTGCCCTTTTTAAAGCAAAAACCCAAAGCTCGGGTGATAAATGTAGGTTCTTTAACAGGAAAATTTCCACTTCCTTATTATTCATCTTATTGTGCTACAAAATTTGCGGTTGATGGAATGACTCAAGCGCTTCGTCATGAAATGAAAACTGTGGGAATAGATATGGTGGTGGTGCATCCCAATGATATCAAAACCAGTATAACTCCAACATTTTTTGGGAAAGAAGGCTCAGATTTTTACCAAGCAGCAAACAAAATTCGTGAACGAGTAAAAATGAAGATGGCAAATGCCACACCTGTTGAATATTTTGTAGAAAAGATGGTGAAAATAGTAGAGGCCAAAAAGACTAAACCTGCCTACTATATTGGCGGAAATGCCAATTTTTTGGTTTTTGTTCGTCGTTTTATGACTGATACTTTTGCACTAAAGCAAATAGAAAAATCCTATAAATAATAAAAAAGCCTCATATTTATGAGGCTTTTTTTATTTAAACATCTGTGAATTTTGGATCAGAATCCATTACTGTTCCACATTTTTCACAAGTTCGTAGCTCCTCTGAATTATAAAATTTTCTAAAAACAGGGAAGAAATCCTTCTCAATATTGGTTAAGTAAAAATACTCTTCAAAAAGTTTGTGATTACAGTGATCACAGAACCACATAAGACCATCTTTTTCGGGGTTTTTACGCACTTTTTCTACTACCAAACCTACCGATCCTTCAGATCTCCCCGGTGAGTGGGGAACATTTCCGGGAAGTAAAAACATGTCTCCAGGACCCAAATGCACTTCTTTTGCTTCTCCATCTTCTTGGATTTTTACACAAATATTTCCTTCTATCTGATAAAATAGTTCTTCACTTTCATTGAAATGATAATCTTTTCGGGCATTTGGACCGCCAACAATCATCACAATAAAATCCCCAGCTTCGTGGTATAAGTTTTTGTTTCCCACTGGTGGTTTTAGTAAATCTCTATTTTCTTCGATCCATTTATGAAGGTTGAAAGGCATTTTTACAGGCATAATTCAATTTTAAAATTTAGTAAAACATCTCAAAAAAGCTTTTTTGGGCTTTTAGGATTGCCCTTATATTTAAAAAAGGAAGTTCTTTTTTACTTTATGGGCTTGCGTAAAATTAGTAAAAATCTCGAATACAAATTATCTTGAGATTGCTTTTTTGAAATTTTACCAGTGGTTGTTTGTTTGCTAATCCCAATTTTTCGCATAGGTTGTTGATTTAAAGCTTGTTTTGTGAGTGATTTGCGGGTTTGGTTATTGAGCTCTGTGTTTTTCTGTTTTAATTATGTGTACATTTCCAAAACCTTGTTTTGTGCTAATTGTAAAATACCAAACGTTTTTCAATCCATTCAAAAGAACAGGTTGCTTGTCTGATTCCTTGGAATCAATCTGTTCCTTAATTTCTTCAATCGTTTTTGTTCCAATTTGATAAATTTGTTCTTGTTCCTCTTTGATTTTCACAGTCCATTTATCTATTGAATCGTGTAGATTAATTGATTCTACCTGAGTAGTATATGTTCCTCCTCGAAACTCCAGTATGAATGTAAATAAGCTTTTCATTATTTATCTAAATTTTTTTATACAACTGTATTAAAGCTCGTTAGTTTCTATCTGCTTCCTCCAGCTACAATCATAAAATAAATTAAAAACATAACTAAATTCGATATGGAATTTGCTTCTAGATAAGTCCAAATTCCTTTTTTTCTTTTCTCAATTTCTTTCACTGACAACAAATAAAATGGCAATTCCAAAATCAATGTAGCAACAAATGAGGCTAACATTCCAAATATGAATCCGTTTAATTCATAATTCCCGTGACTTGTACTTCCTCCCCAAAAATCAATATTTCCTGTTATAGTTGAAAAATATGGAGCTATATAATAAAATCCAATAAACATCGAAAAATAGTTTCCAATAATTATCAGCCACATTCTATTTTCGATTTCATTTTTCTCTAAATATTTACTTTCATAAAACCCAATAAGTGAATTCAAAAGCAGTGAATGTAATATTCCAAACCACATCATTGGCGAGCCAGCATTTGCAAATACAAATGTTGGAATTAGAGTAAGAATCAGGGTTATTTTTAAATTCTCTTTATTCAATCCTATTTTTTTGTGTTCAGCCAAATGTTTGCTTTTTTTGTAAAAACTTGATAATGAGTTGTCTTGTGTCGAATTAATAGTTTGTCAGATTCTAGTTGAATGATTTATCGCTTATTGTTCTCCACAAATTTTCGGGATAGAGGCTACTGAGTTTAGGTTTATGAATAGTCCACACTCTTCCTTTAGTCAGTAGTTGTTATTCATAAAATACGGTCTTTATCGGGTATTTTTCTATATAATTCTTAGTTGTTTTATCTGGGTAAATATGACTTTCATTTTTATTAATTCCTTCACATATTCCTATCGCAATATTTTTAGGTGTCGATTTTTCTGTTTTTGTTTCTTCTGGGACCATGCTAGTGTCTACGTATCCGATATATGTTGCCATTACTTTAATGTTTTTTTCTTCTAATTCTTCTCTAATTGTTTCTGTTAAAACATGAGCGGCTGATTTTGAAGCACAATAAGTTCCTAATCTTTTTACAATTGCAAGAGCGCCAAGAGATAGAATATTCACTATGCCAGCATGATTTAGTTTTTCAAGATTCGGAATAAACGAATTAATCATTTCAATTAATGCGATATAATTTACTTTCATTTCCATTAATGCTGCTTGGCTACTTTTTTCTGCAATGAAAGGGATCTTAAATTCTACTCCAGCATTATTAATTAACAAGTTTGTATCGGCACATAATTCGGCACACTCTTTTATCCGTTCAGAGTTTGTTACATCTAATTCAACTGGAACTACTTTTTCAACATCTCTAAATGTCTGATTCAAATTTTCCAATTTCAAGCCTGTGGCATAAATTTTCTTTGCACCTTGAACTAAACACTCTTTAACAAGTGCTATTCCTATTCCTCCATCTGCACCTGTTATTAAAATTGTACTATCTTTTATTTGTGTCATTCCTTATACTTTATAAGTTAGAATCAAAACACAAAAACACCAGTAAATACACAAATATGAAGGTGAATTTAGTGGTTTATTCATGTTTTTGAATATTAAAAAGCAAGGTACAAAAAACATTGTTATTGAGAATACGCTGTGCGTTTTAGTCAATCCCGATGTTTTCGGGGGCTTCAGATTTTGCTCTGTGAGTAATCCGAAGACTTAGTTATTGTAGTCAGTTTTCTTGATCTTTATTTTTCTTTAATAGCTCTTTCGTTTTGTTTTCAATTTGCTTTTTTTCTGTTTTAATAGTTTCCTTTTTTTTTAACTTCATGTTTTTTTCTTTTTCACGAAATGCCCTCAATTGTTCATTGTTCATCCCTTTAGTTTTTCGGTTCGAGGGAAAGTCTTTAATTCTTGTTAGTCTATTAGTTTCTGGGTCGACATAAAATTCCTTTGAGGTATAAAGTTTCCAATCAAAAGGTTCGTTTAGTTCAAGTCTTATATATTTTTGTTCTCTTTTGTCCCAAAGTCCATCTTCACGTTTTTCTATTAAGTCTGATACGAACCACTTTACGCAATCTTTATATTCTAAAAGGTCTGTCGGTATTCTATCTTGAATTTCTTTACTAACCTCATTCCAATCATTTCCAACTTTACCACGAAGAAATCTGACTAAAAGACCGTAGTTTATTTTGCTATTAAAGAATTTAAAACTTTTCCCCATTCCCTCATAAGAAGGAAGGTTTTCCCAATCTTTATTTTTTTTTGAATTTCGAGTATCAGAATAGTCACCATCAATCACATATCTTCTTTTACTTCCAGAAGTTTTTAAGCGTGAGATTAACCATTTCTTGTTATGACTTTTTCCTTTATTACTCATTTTCCTTAATTGACTACAACGTTTAATGCAAGCGGACGTTTTAATTCCGTTTGCATTGTGTTGAACTAAACCCGTTTCACGGGTAGCTTTTTCTTAAAAGTATATAAAACTACAAAATTCTCTAATTTTAAGAAAGTTAAAATTACCGATTATGAAAAAAAAGAGAACTTTTAGTAGACAAAGCCAGTAGGATAGTAGCCTCCTTTTCTAGGAATTTTGTAAAGCTAAGACGGCATTACGAATTAGCAGGAAAGAGTCAGAGTACGGTTAGCAATTATGGTAGATGCTTGGCTCACATGGCTTTGCATTTTATACTATTTTGATGTTAAAAATAAATTAATTCAAGGAATAATGCCGATACATTACTAAAAGTCAATTATGAACAAAGTGAACTAATTGAATATTTAGTAAGTAATAGGTACAACAGCTTGGTTTTTAGTTAATCCCGATGTTTCGGGATCTTCAGATTTTGCTCTGCGAGCAATCCGAAGACTTAGTAATTGGTTGCAGTATTTTAACGTAAATGCAATTCAATCTTCTCATCGTTATCCCAAAATTGATTTTCTAAATTTTGTTCTCCACTAACACAATCAGTCAGCATTGACATCAATTCCTCTTTGTTATTTTCTAGTTTATCTTTCCAATTGTGGTAGTAAATGTGCTTGATTGTAAATAGAACAAATCTTAATGGAGAAAGTATTTTGTCAATGGGAATTCTAATATTGCTCAAATGACCAATGTGTATATGTGATACAGAATGTAATATAGGTTTGTAATTTTTAAAATCCGAATCATATCTAATTGTAGAATAATTTGATGATAGGTCTTGTTCATTTAAAAATTGATTATATTCTATCTCAAATAAACTACCTATACTTTCAATAGATTCTTCAATTTCATCTAGGCCAATTTCATTAGCTAAATATTCTTCATATGTTAGGTATTCAAAAGGGTTTTGAAAAAATGAATATCTAATTTCTAAAATACCTTCTTTAATAGAAAATTGAAATTGAAAATATGACTCATCATCAAGTAAGAAGTCAAAGTCGTAATTTTCTAATCCAGTCTTATATGCTTCATAATATTTATTGCCTAATGAAGCTTTTTTAAATTCGTCTGTTACTCCGTCATTTTTCAAATTTTTAATTCCTCTCATCTTGAAAAGATTAAAGGATTTAAGGGTTTTTTCTATTTTTGAAAATGAAATATTAAAATTGGCTTCTGTCATTTTTTATCTAAGAATTTAATTTTCAACTGCTCAACAATCTCATCTTTTGATAAATCAGTTTCTTTAACTAAATCATCTGCTAATCGTTCTAACTTATTTAATAGTTTTTGCTTTTTATTAATTCCTTGCCTAACTGTTCTTACATCCCTTTCACTAGGTTGTTTAAATATTAATTTATAATCATTATTTCTTAGTGTAGTAATTTCATTGATGCAATAATCAATAGAATCTCCTACTCCAGTCAAAGTAACCCAACCTAAACTTCTAGTAAGGGCTGTGAAAATTTTATTTCTTTCAGTTATATCATCTTTTTCTTGAAAAACTGAATCAATTCCAACGATATATACTTTTCCAGTTTCATTTCCTTTAGCATTATAAATAGTACTTAAAGTAACGTGGTCTTGTACTTTAAAAAACTTATTACTGCTTGAAACCTTTAATAGGTTGAAACTACTAACACCATTTAGCTCTAGTTTTTTTTCAATGTAATCGAAATATTTTTTGACGTTTATGTTATCCATACACACAACGCTAATATCTTCAGGCTTCAATTCTTGAGTTAAGTCTTTTAAGATTGACTCAACAATGTAATCCAACTCTTTTCTGAATTCATCAAATTTTAAAATTTCAATAATCTCATCATCACTCAACATCTCATTTTTAATAGAAGCACTATTATGAATTGGTCTCTCAATTTCCATTTGAGATTTATCTGCTGAATCTCCTCTATTAACTTTAAATCCTAAGCTTTCCCAATGGTCATTGCTCTCTAATCGTTGAATAATTTTAGGATTGTCCTTTTTATTTTTATTATAAATACCAAGACCTAGAGCAAACGCAGTTATCAAAATTTTTCTTGGATTACGATAACAAATATGTAATATCAAGTCTTGTAATTTGTCCTCACTTCTTGAAAAGTCTATAAAATATTTTCCTTCTTCGTCTTTTCCAAAAGTTTCTTTCTCATCTTGAATTTCAATATCTAAAATATTCTGAAAATCGTCATAAGCCCATACAACTCTGTCTTTGTAAGTTATTTGTCTACAAATTCTATAAAAACTATTTGGAAAATCTTGTGCTTCATCGATTAAACAGTAATCAAATTGCTTCTTTAAGCTGTTTTTATTCAGTTCTTCACAAACATATTTAAATGGTTGTTCTTTGTTATTTGCTCTAGCTTTGGAAAGGTTTATAGGTGATATTCCATTATTTTTACTAGCATTATAATAAACACCTTCTAAATACTTTCCTCCCCAAGCGTGCATAATATTAATCTTATTCCAATTTGGGTCTCTATCTGCAAACTGTCTATAAAATCTTGTTATTAAATTTTTGACTACGTCATTTAAACTTTTAGTGTAATATGTATAGAGAACATTAGCTTCAGGGTTTTGTAAATGAATTAAAGCAGCTTTCATTGAAAGAATAACTGTTTTTCCAGAACCGGCTAGACCTCTAATTCTTTGAGGACCATCTAATATGAATAAAGCTGCTCTTTTTTGCTCTAAATCAAAATTGTAAATTTCATTTTCAATTGCAGATAATATTGCTCCTTTAGAGTTTTTAAAGTCGAACTTATCTTTTAATTTTCTATTCTTAGGTTTCGGTATTCCTTTTGAACCTTCTATTGTTGCTTTTAAATCTCTATATTCTGATTCAGTTAGTTCATTGTTTTCGCCTGAATCTATTATTAATTTTCTAATATCATTAAATGTAGTACAGATTTCAAATTCAGATTCAATTTGATAATCATTTGGAATATTGTTTAAAAATAAAATTGATGTTATATCAATTTTGAGAGTCTTTCTTCTTCTATCTTCAATAAGAATTGGTGATTCTTTAAGAAGTTTAGCAAAGATTAATCTGTCAATGTCATCTAATGAATTTTCTTCATATTCAATCGAATCTAATTCTTGATTAGAACATTCAATAGTTTGGAATATAAATAATCCGTAATTTTTTGAAACGAATATTACGTTTGCAGAAATTGTATCATCAGAGTCTAAATTCGGATAAATAGGAAAATTATGATAGATAGCTGAGTTTTCGAATAGTAGTTCTTCATCTATTTGATACAAGTAAGTCAAAAGAGCCCTTGCTGAAGAATCTTTCTTTACTAAGTTTTCGTTTATGTTTTTTTCTATCATAAAGTTTTTTTCAATATTGCAACCAACAACCGTATAAACACACCCTTGCATAACATAGGTGTGTTTATACGCTCTATACGTTTATACTTTTTCTGTCATTATCAAAAACACAAAAAGCCCAGTAAAAACAGGTTTTGGAAGTGAATCTAGAGGTACTATTTATATTTTTGAATATCATAAGACTAAGATACAAAAAACAATTTTATGAAGGAAGGATAAGCGAATAATTATACGTGTAATATTCGAATAATATACGGTTATTGTTATTAGATTTCGTTGGACTTATCTTCCCCTGCACGATCTCCCTAGCCCCGATAGAGGCGGTATCCTTTTGTTTTTTGAAGAAAAACAAAAGATAAAGCCGAAAGCGGGAAATAGCTCCATAAAAAAACCCAACTCAAAAAGAGCTGGGCTTATATAAGAAAGTTCGAAGTCTAAGTTAACAATCTACTTAGAGAATTATTTTTTTACTTGATCTACGATTGCTTTAAAAGCTTCTGGGTGATTCATCGCTAGGTCAGCAAGTACCTTACGATTTAATTCAATTCCTTCTGCTTTTACGGCTCCCATAAATGTAGAATAGGTCATACCGTGAAGACGTGCACCTGCGTTAATACGTTGGATCCAAAGCGAACGAAAATTTCTTTTCTTTTGCTTACGCCCAATGTAGGCATATACAAGTCCTTTTTCAACCGCGTTTTTAGCTACGGTATATACATTCTTTCTTCTTCCGAAGTATCCTTTAGCAAGCTTAAGGATTTTTTTTCTACGTGCCTTAGAGGCAACATGATTGACTGATCTTGGCATAATGTTTCTTTTTTTTGTAATTAGTGGAGTTTATTGCATCTCACTTGGGGTACTAATTCCATGGTTAATGAATTTACCTAAAGACTTAAAGTATTTCAGTAATTATTTAAGTCTCAATTGTAATTTGATGTTCTTCTCGTCTGATTCATGAACCAAACCAGTTTGGGTCAAATTACGTTTTTGTTTAGTCGTTTTCTTTGTTAAGATATGACTTTTGAAAGCGTGCTTTCTTTTGATTTTACCAGAGGCAGTAAGCTTAAAACGCTTCTTTGCACTGGATTTTGTTTTCATTTTTGGCATAATCTATTCTTTTTGCGACTTCGAACTACTTCTTCGGTTTTTTAGGGGCAAACATCATAATCATACGTTTACCTTCCATTTTTGGGAGTTGCTCTACCTTAGCCAATTCTTCCAATTCTTGGGCGAATTTTAATAGTAGAATTTCTCCTTTATCTTTAAAAAGGATACTTCTACCTTTGAAGAAAACGTAAGCTTTAAGTTTCGCTCCTTCTTCCAAGAACTTTTTGGCATGTTTGAGCTTAAACTGATAATCGTGTTCGTCCGTGTTGGGTCCAAAACGGATTTCTTTTACGACTACCTTACTACTTTTTGCCTTGAGTTCTTTTTGCTTTTTCTTCTGATCATAAAGGAATTTTTTGTAATCAATTACTTTACAAACAGGTGGATTGGCTTTTGGGGCAATCTCAACAAGATCCAACTCCATTTTTTCGGCAATTTCCAGTGCTTTTCGGGTATCAATGATTCCGTTCTCAACATTGTCTCCTGCCAATCGAACTTGTGGTACACGGATATTTCTGTTTATCCTGTGTAAATCTTTCTTCTCTACTCTTACTGGTCTTCTTCTTCGACCTCTTCTAATAGCTATGGTAAAATCCTCCTATTCTTTAGTTAAACAATTCTATTTTATTCAAAATCCTTTTGGATTTCTTTTTGTACTAAGTTTTTAAACTCCTCTATAGATAGCACTCCAAGGTCTATTTTCCCGGGTTTTCTAACGGCTACCGTATCCGATTCGCTTTCTTTTTCTCCGATAATTAATAAGAAAGGTACTTTTCGCTTTTCGGCATCAAATATTTTCTTACCAATTTTTTCGGCTCTCTCATCTATTTCGGCACGAATATCGGAATTTTTCAGCAAATGTAATACTTTATTCGCATAATCGTGGTATTTTTCACTGATTGGTAATATGATAACTTGATCTGGATTGAGCCAAAGTGGGAAATCTCCTCCAGTATGTTCTATCAAAATACCGATAAATCTTTCCAAAGATCCGAATGGAGCTCTATGAATCATTACGGGTCTATGTTTTTGATTGTCAGATCCTACATAGGTTAAATTAAATCTTTCTGGTAGGTTGTAGTCTACCTGAATTGTCCCTAGTTGCCATTTTCTTCCAAGTGCATCTTTGACCATAAAATCTAATTTTGGTCCATAGAAAGCAGCTTCACCATATTCTACAACGGTGTTGAGTTCTTTGTTTTTAGCGGCTTGGATGATGGCATTTTCGGCTTTTTCCCAGTTTTCATCTTCTCCGATGTATTTTTCTGGGTTTTCTGGATCTCTTAGTGATATTTGTGCAATAAATTCTTCAAATCCTAAAGCATTGAAAGTATAACTTACCAAATCAATTACTTTTTCAAATTCATCTTGTACTTGATCTGGGCGGCAGAAAAGGTGGGCATCATCTTGAGTAAATCCTCTTACACGAGAAAGTCCGTGTAGTTCTCCAGATTGTTCGTAACGATAAACGGTTCCGAATTCTGCTAAACGCAAAGGTAAATCACGGTAGGAGCGAGGTCTCGAATTATAAATCTCACAGTGATGCGGGCAATTCATAGGTTTGAGCATGAACTCTTCGTTATCACTTGGTGTTTTGATGGTTTGGAAGGCATCTTCACCATATTTTTCAAAGTGACCTGATGTTTTGTAGAGTTCTACATTCCCTATATGTGGGGTAACTACTGGGTCGTATCCTCTTTCCATTTGGGCGTTTCTCATAAAACGCTCTAATCTTTCTCTTAGCATAGCACCTTTTGGTAACCAAAGTGGTAAACCAAGTCCTACACGTTGAGAAAAGTGGAAAAGATCCATTTCTTTCCCTATTTTTCGGTGGTCTCTCTTTTTTGCTTCTTCCAAAAGTGCAAGGTGCTCTTTGAGTAGTTTTGCTTTTGGAAAACTTACTCCATATACACGGGTAAGTTGTTGTTTTGTTTGATCTCCACGCCAGAACGCTCCCGAAATATTGGTGAGTTTTACGGCTTTGATAATTCCTGTATTCGGAATATGTGGTCCTCTACAAAGGTCTGTAAATCCTCCTTGTGTATAAAAAGTGATGGATCCATCTTCTAGACCTTCTAGGAGTTCTAGTTTATAAGGATCATTTTTTTCTGTAAAGTAAGCAATGGCTTCATCCTTGGAAATTTCTTTACGGATATAGTCGTTTTTCTGGCGAGCTAATTCCATCATTTTGTCTTCCAATTTTTTCAAATCGGCTTCGTGGATGTTTTTTTCTCCAAGGTCTATATCATAATAGAAACCATTTTCTATAGGTGGTCCGATAGCAAATTTTACTCCTGGGAATAATTCTTCAATGGCTTCTGCCATCAGGTGAGCCGAAGA
Organism: Flavobacteriales bacterium; assembly: GCA_025210805.1. Taxonomy (NCBI): domain Bacteria; kingdom Pseudomonadati; phylum Bacteroidota; class Flavobacteriia; order Flavobacteriales; species Flavobacteriales bacterium. The sequence continues at coordinate 318,603 of JAOAQX010000023.1, read as the reverse complement.
ATGCCAGAACGCGTATTTTCCACCTTCGTCATTAAAGGTAAGAAGTTTAATGTTTACATCTTCTGAAATGGGGCGTGTAGCATCCCAAATTTCACCATTGATTTCTGCGGCAATTACATTTCTTGCCAATCCTGCTGAAATGCTTTGAGCAACGTCTATAGAATTGATTCCAGCTTCAAATTCTTTGACACTATTATCGGGTAAAGTAACTTTAATCATTTTGAGCAATTTTTAGTAAGCCTTAGCAAATAAGACTCTTTTATTGGATGGTTTTCCAGAATAAATACACACGCCTTCTTCTTCTTTAGCGTCTAAAGGAATACAACGAATGGTTGCTTTGGTTTCTTCTTGTATTTTTTCTTCTGTTTCGGTGGTTCCGTCCCAGTGTGCTGAGATAAATCCTCCTTTGGTTTCCAATACTTCTTTAAACGCTTCGTAGCTATCTACTTCTGTGATATGTTCATCACGGTAGGTTCTTGCTTTTTGATAAATACTTGATTGGATATCATCTAGTAGATTTGGTATTTTGGCGAAAGCCTCTTCAATAGTCAAGGATTCTTTTTCTTGGGTATCTCTACGAGCTATTTCTACCAAACCTTTTTCTAGATCTCGCATTCCCATGGTAACTCTCACAGGAACTCCTTTAAGTTCCCACTCGGCAAATTTCCAACCTGGTTTATGCGTATCACGATCATCAAATTTTACCGAAAGACCTTTTGAGCGCAGCTCCGAAACATATTTATCGGCTATTTCTTTTATTTGCTCCAGCTGTTCTTCTCCTTTGTAGATAGGAACAATGACTACTTGAGTAGGGGCTAAGTTTGGAGGAAGTACGAGTCCTTGATCATCTGAATGGGTCATAATAAGAGCACCCATCAAACGAGTGGAAACTCCCCAAGAGGTTGCCCAAACATATTCTTGTTTTCCTTCTTTTGAGGTGTATTTTACATCAAAAGCTTTGGCAAAATTTTGTCCTAAAAAGTGAGAAGTACCTGCTTGCAATGCTTTTCCATCTTGCATTAAGGCTTCGATAGTAAGGGTGTCATCAGCTCCTGCAAATCTTTCACTTTCAGATTTTCTTCCTTTAACAACAGGAATTGCCATAAAATCCTCTGCGAAGTTGGCATATACTTCTTGCATTTGAGCAGCTTCTGCTATAGCTTCCTTTTTGGTAGCGTGTGCTGTATGTCCTTCTTGCCAAAGGAATTCAGCAGTTCTAAGGAATAAACGGGTTCTCATTTCCCATCTAACCACATTTGCCCATTGGTTTACCAAGATTGGGAGGTCTCTGTGAGACTCAATCCATCCTTTGTAGGTATTCCATATAATGGCTTCAGAGGTAGGTCTTACGACCAATTCTTCTTCGAGTTTGGCTTCGGGGTCTACCATAAGTTTTCCCTCGTTTTCCTCATCGTTTTTTAGTCGGTAATGTGTGACTACCGCACATTCTTTTGCAAATCCTTCTGCATTTTTTTCTTCGGCTTCAAAAAGACTTTTGGGAACAAAGAGTGGGAAGTAAGCGTTTTCATGCCCTGTTTCCTTGAATTTTTTATCCAATTCGGCTTGCATTTTTTCCCAAATTGCATAGCCATAGGGTTTGATAACCATACATCCTCTAACGCCTGAATTTTCAGCTAATCCCGCGTTTACTACTAACTCGTTATACCACTTAGAATAATCTTCTGAGCGCTTTGTAAGTTTTTTTGCCATTTTTTGTTTTAATTTGGTATAAAATTTGTTCCAAACAAACGGAACAACATTATCTCGCAAATCTAATTGAATTATTGCTTTTTAGTAGCAAGAAAATTGCATAAATTAGCCTTGTATAGATGTTTTTAAATTACCAAAACCATGAAAAAGTTATTTTCTATTCTATTATTAGCTTCAGTAGCCAGTGTTTCTGCACAGGTGAATAGAACTTATTTTGACGAAATTTATCTTGGAGAAAAAGACCCATTCCCAAGAAAAGTAAAAATGCGTGCAAGTGTAAGTTCTGTGGGTGCAGCAGATGATTATTATGAGAATAGAATTAAACGATTCAATAGAGGTTATGGTTTTGGCTATGATAGAATTCATAATTTTCGTTATGATGCGGTAACTTTTGGAAGACTTGATAGACATTGTGTGCATACAAGTTTTTATTTCCCAGGTCATCTTCATACGCCACATTGTGCTTTTCATCATAATCACTTTGTTCCTGTATATGTTCAAGTAAATCCAAAAGTTTATACTAGAGGTGTGCGTGGCTCAGGAATTTTGGGAAGTAATTCTGGTGTAGGAAATCGTATAATAAACAATGGACGTAGTGCTGATAATGGACGAGGAAGAACCTCAAATAATTATACAACTAGGTCAAGAGTGAGTATTCAAAATATTAATACTAGAGTAGCAACCAATAGAGTCAATGAGTCGATAATGACTGGTTATTCTAGACCTGCAACATCTGTGAGGAATTTTGATAGAGTTACTCCAACAAGGGTCATAGACAGAAATCCATCAAGAGGTACTGTTGTTACTCAACAAGGAGCTCGTAGCATGAGTCCAGTTTACAGAGAAACCACGAGTCCAGTTCGTTCTCGATCAAACAGAAGTTCTTATTCAAGAATAAACTCAACCAATTCTCGTTCGAGTTATTCTCGTCAGCCAAGTCGTTCGCAATCGCAAAGTAGAGTGAATAATCAGCGTTCAAACACAAGAACATATTCACCAACAAGATCTAGCTCAAGTTTTTCTAGAGGTTCTGTTTCAAGATCTTCAGGAATGGTTAGAGGAAGTAGATAAGAGTCTATTACATGAGGAAAATATTATTTGTAACTATCTCAGTTATTTGTGGAGGATTTACGCTTCAAGCACAAAATTCTTATGAGGCGCTCAATTATGGCTTAAAAGAAAGTCAAGGTTCTGCAAGAATGATTTCTATGGGTGGAGCCTTTACGGCTTTAGGCGGAGATTTAGCTAGTGTTATGCAGAATCCCGCAGGATTGGGAATTAAAAGATTGGATGAATTTTCGGTATCCTTGGGTTTTGAAGCAAGAAATAGAAATACTCTTTTTACAAGAACTAATGAATCTGTTAATCAACTTACAGGTAATTTGAATATTCCCAGTTTAAATTATGTAATAACTTCAGATTATGGAAAGAGGAAAACACTTAGAAGGTTTAATGTAGGTCTAGGATACAATAGAACTCAAAATTTAAATCACAGCTTTAAGGCTTCGGGAAAGGGTATTTTTCCTTCTTTTATTTCAAGCTTAGCTAGAGCAGCGACTGATAATAAATTTGCACCCAATTTTTTACAAAATTATTCCACGGATAAGATTGCTTACGAAAGTTATATGATAAACTATGACACGGCAAACAGTCAGTACACCCCAAGTTCACAGGTTTTTGGACAAAGAACTGAGTTTGAGGAATCAGTAAGTGGAAGTATGAGTGAGTTTTACCTAAATATGAGTATCTCATTGAAAGATAAACTCTTTTTAGGAGCAAATTTGAGCTTTCCAACAATTACAAGTGTTCGAAAGAAATATATATATGAAGGAGAATACACTCAGGCAGACAGTATTGATGTAAAAGGAACAACAGTGCTTTATAGAAATCTAGTGATGGAAAATCATTTAGATATTCAAGGAAGTGCTGTAAAAGGATCTTTTGGTTTACTTTATCGTCCATCAAAATACATCAGGTTTGGGCTTGCTTACCATACACCAACTTCTTATACTATGAGAGAGTCTGAGATTCGATCTGGGAAATCTTTTTTTAGTAACAATGATAATGCAGAGTATGGTTTCACGGCGAATTGGGAGCCTTATGCACTCACTTTACCACAAGAGTTTAATGCGGGTTTTGCAATTGTTTTTGGTAGAAAAGGACTTTGGTCTGTAGATGCTCACTATATTGATTTAAGTAAAATACAATATTCTCTGCCTCAAAATCCCAATGCATTTGCAAATCTTAATAAAGAAATAAAAGAAGAGTTTAAAGAAGTTTTTACAATTAGAACTGGTTTTGAGTATAATGTAAAAAGGCATACACGTCTTAGAGCAGGTTTTGAATTTAAAACATCGGGATTAAGATATGATAAACTACCAGCATCAATAATGCCTTCCATTGGGTATGGATATGCCAAAGAAGGATTTTATGTTGATTTAGCTTATAGCCTTCAAATGACAGGTTTTGTAAGAAATCTTTACCAAAATTATCACTCAAGTACGGCACCAATAGACGCAGAAGTCGATACCCAAAATCATAGAATAGTAGCCACTGTAGGTTGGAAACTTTATTGATTTAAAAAAATACTTTCAAAAAACCTTTTTAACAGCATCAAAAAACTTTATTTTTGATGCTGTTAATTTTTAAAACATATTCATTATGTACGGAAAAACGAAAAACTTCTTACAAGAAGAACTCAAAAATATAGATGAAGCAGGCTTGTTTAAACGTGAAAGAATCATCACTTCAGAACAAGGAGCCGAAATCACAATTAGTACAGGAGAAAAAGTACTAAACTTTTGTGCAAACAATTATCTAGGACTTTCCTCTCACCCAGAGGTAATTCAAGCTGCAAAAGATACTCTAGATTCTCATGGATTTGGAATGTCTTCAGTGCGTTTTATTTGTGGAACACAAGATATTCACAAAACTTTAGAAGAGAAAATAGCCGAGTTTTACCAGACAGAAGATACCATTCTTTATGCAGCAGCTTTTGATGCAAATGGAGGAGTATTTGAACCGCTTTTAACAAAAGATGATGCGATTATTTCCGATTCTTTGAACCACGCTTCTATTATAGATGGTGTACGCTTATGTAAAGCTGCAAGATATCGTTATGAAAATAACAATATGGAAGCACTAGAAGAACAATTGATAAAAGCAAATGAAGCCAATCATCGTTTTAAAGTGATTGTAACAGATGGTGTTTTCTCAATGGATGGTTATGTAGCTCAGCTAGATAAAATTTGCGATTTGGCTGATAAATATGACGCATTGGTAATGGTAGATGAATGTCATGCTGCTGGATTTATTGGTAAAACAGGAAGAGGAACAATAGAACTTTGTGATGTAATGGGACGTGTGGATATCATCACAGGTACGCTAGGTAAAGCACTTGGTGGAGCAATGGGAGGTTATACCACAGGACGAAAAGAAATCATTGAAATGCTTCGTCAAAAATCACGTCCATATTTATTCTCAAATTCTTTAGCTCCAGCAATTGTAGGTGCTTCAATAAAAGTATTCGAAATTTTATCTTCTACCACAGAACTTAGAGATCAACTGGAATGGAATACAAATTATTTCAAAGAAGGGATCAAAAAAATAGGACTAGATTATTTAGATGGTGATTCTGCCATTGTTCCAGTAATGCTTTATAATGCCAAAACGTCACAAATTATGGCAGATAAATTATTGGCAGAAGGAATTTATGTAATTGGGTTTTTCTATCCTGTAGTTCCAAAGGATTTGGCTAGAATTAGAGTACAGCTCTCAGCGGCTCATACTAAAGAACATTTAGATAAAGCTTTAGCAGCATTTGAAAAAGTAGCTAAAGAGATGAATTTAATTAAATAAGTTGTAATTGTTATTTATATTAGGCCTTTTAAAGGATATAACAAAGGCTTGGTATAAATTTTGAGAGAAGTTAACAGTCGAAAAATTTGAAATTTCGATTTTTGTTTTATTTTTGCGGAATTACAATAATACTGAATAGTTATGTATTGGACATTAGAACTAGCATCTTACTTAAGTGATGCACCTTGGCCAGCCACAAAAGATGAACTCGTAGATTATGCAATAAGAACGGGAGCACCTTTAGAGGTTGTAGAGAACCTTCAAGCCATAGAGGATGAAGGAGAAAATTATGAATCTATTGAAGAAATATGGCCTGATTATCCATCGGAAGAAGATTTCCTTTGGAATGAAGATGAATATTAGGCATTTTCTAAGATACTAAAGCAAAAAGGTTATTGGTCATTTGATTAATAACCTTTTTTGTTTTTTATACAACTCTAGGTAATAGAGTTTTTTATTGATGTGTGTGATTCATAAAAATACGTTTTGAATCCTGAAATCTGTACAAGACTTTTTTTATTTCTCTATCACCATGATAATCAATCATTGCTTTTATTCCCAGTCACTAGAGCAAAATATGAACACTTGAAAATAAAAAGTTTATTAGAAGAAGATCTGTTCACTTGTTTGAAATCAGCGTACTATAAATCTAAGTATGATTCGTTTTTATGTTGAATTTAGGTTAAATGAATTTTGATGAAAGTTAATTGTCAATTAACTTATCAAAAGTTACAATATATATCATCTAGATTCGTTAGTTTTACTTGCTAGATTATGAATCGAATTTATGATTAAAGTTTTTCTAAAATAAAGAAAATATATTGTGATTTGTTCGTTTTTTGGTCTTATGCCAAATAAAATTCAAAAAAGAGATTGGAAACCGATTTTTATCACTTGTTTTGGAATTCACTTACTATTTAGTAGCAATATCAAATAGAACTACAAAGAAAAACTATCTATGTCCAATAAAATTCGCTTCGCAAAAAACTCAAAAAACGATTTTAATAATACTTTGAGAAATAGAGTCAATCAATATTTTGAAGAAAATCAAATTGACCGCTATGGAAATAAGAGTATGTATATTAAAACGATAGTGATGTTCCTTCTCTATCTTGTGCCTTTTGTTTCCAGCTTCTTTGTTTTATCGAACCCGGGGTTTTATTTTTCCCTATGGGTATTAATGGGATTAGGCTTAGCTGGAATAGGACTCTCTGTAATGCATGATGCAAGTCATGGAGCATACTCTAGAAATAAAAAGTTAAATACTTTTTTATCTTACTCATTAAACTGGGCAGGAGGAGGAAGTGTATCCATGTGGGATATTCAGCACAATAAACTACACCATACCTACACCAATATTTATGGAATGGATGAAGATATATCAAGAACAAAAATATTGAAGTTTTCACCTCATGGTAAAAAGATGAAGATGCACAGCTATCAGCATTATTATGCATGGTTTCTTTATAGTCTTATGACAATTTCTTGGATTACTGAAAAAGAATTTAAGCAAATAAATGAGTTTAAAGAAAAAGGTCATATCAAAGGGAGGAAAAAATATAGAAAATTGATGACCGAAATTATCATAACAAAAGTGATGTATTACTCTGTCACACTTTTATTACCTATATTGTTAATGCCATATTCTGCTTGGTTTATTGCACTTTGTTTTTTGAGTTTACACCTAGTTGCTGGACTCATTTTAAGTCTCATCTTTCAACCAGCGCATGTAGTGCCTACTTCTCAGTTTCCATTACCAGATAAGAATGAGCCTTTAGAAAATACATGGGCAATTCATCAGTTATTAACCACATCAAATTTTTCGCCTAATAATAAAGTGTTTTCTTGGTTTGTTGGCGGACTTAATTATCAAATAGAACATCATCTTTTTCCTGGTATTTGCCATGTTCATTATAAAGATCTTTCAAAAATAGTAGAGCAAACTGCAAAAGATTTTGATTTAAACTACCATTGTGAAAAAACATGGTTTGGAGCTATTTATAACCATGGGAAAATCCTCAATAAATTTGCAAAAATGCCCTAGCTTATAACGCAAAATAAAGATTTTTTTTGTGCTTAAATGAGGTAAAATAAAAGGATAAACGATTAATCATAGTTTGTTTAATTAATTGAATTTTCTATGAAAATAGAATTATAAAAAAAATGTAATTTTGATTATTAATTCATAATATCTTTAAAATGAAGAAAATCTTACTAATTACCTTAATATTTATACTAATGATGAAAGGTAATGCACAATCAAATTGGCAAGTTTTACAGAGTAATACTTCAAATTTCCTTATAAACTTACACATTGTATCTGCAGATACTGTGTTGGTTGCTGGTGATAATTCCAGTATTTTTAGGACTGTAGATGGTGGAAATAATTGGAATATAGTTTATAATGGAAGCAACAATAGTACATGGATTTATGATATTGTACAAAACGGTAACACATTAATAGCTGTTGGAGATAATAGTTTTATTGCCAGATCTATAGATGGCGGTTCTACTTGGACTCCAATCTCATTACCAAACGCTACATTGGTCAATTTTCGTTCTGTAAAGTTTCTTTCTCAAAATGAATTGATTGCTACCGGTGGAGTTACCAATTCAACCACTCCAAGGTTTTACCGTTCATTAGATGGAGGGCTCACTTGGAATTCACAGACTTGGAGTTTTGGTATTTCATTATACCAAATAATTCAACAGGCTAATGGTGATTTGTTCATTGGAGCTTGGAATGGTAAAGTTTACAAATCAATTAATAATGGGCTGAATTGGACAGAACATGCTGTTGGTGCTTTGAATCAACAAACAACAAACTTAGCTCAAAAGCCTAATGGTGATTTGTTTGTAAATGGCTTTTTCTCTAATAGCTATTACAAATATAATAACCAAACAAATACTTGGTCAAATATTACGAATATAGCCCGACAAGATGTTCAATATGCTACATCAACATTTATAGATAATCACAATGGCTATATGGGGGGGAAGATGATCAATTCCTCACAAGGTAAAATCTATAAAACGACGACTGGTGGTGATACTCAAAATTCTTGGGTAGTAGATTATATTCATACCGATAGAATTGCGAGAGTTAAATTTTTTAATTCAAATATAGGATATGCTGTTGGGGAAAACGGAACTATTTTGAAGAAGGGTGTAGATTGTAGTTCCGGACAACAATATGTAATTTCCTCAAATGATACCTCAATATGTGTAGGGGATACGGCATACTTAGGAGCAAATAATGTTCTGAATTATTCTTGGAATAACTCTATAACGACGTCAACAAATCCAGTTAGCCCTTCTCAAGAAACAAACTATATTGTTACTGGAACGGATAATAATGGGTGTATATCATATGACACGACGACCGTATATGTGTTACCAAATATCAACCCAACTTTAGTATATGTAAATGGAACTCTTTCTTGTAGTCAAAATTATGGTATTTATGAGTGGTATTTTAATGGTGTTTTAGTATCCAATAACAAAAGTTTTGTTCCTGCTGTATCTGGAGTATATACTTTTAGTATTGGAAGTGAAAGATGTAAAACATCAAAGTCTATTTATGTTCAACTCTTAACTACAATAGAAGAAGACAAAGAAGAATCTTTTATTGAAATAGTAAATAACAAGCAAGAACTATTGATAAAAAACATATATAATCAAGGAATTTCTAAAATTCAAATATTCGATTTTAATGGAAAAAGAGTGGACTATATAGATCGATACGATTCAATTAATAATCCATCAGTTATAAATATCTCAAAATTAGAAAAAGGTATTTATTTAATTCAATTTCATTTAACGAATGGTAAAAGTATGAGTAAAAAATTCATTAAAACTTAAAATGAATTTTTAAGCTTCTTACATTCAGTTTTCACAAGCACTAATAGCACTTGCAGAAATACAAAAACCCTTGAGAAATACGAAGGTTTTTTGTTTATGATTAATTCCCTTTTTTTGGAGGACTCCATTTTATACCATTTATGGTGTTAATTTACTCATAGGTATAATGCCGATACATTGCTAAAAGCCAATTATGAACGCAGTGAAAGAAGTGGGTGATTTTAGCAAGTAATCGGTATTAATTATCAATAGATATCATGAATAATTTGTTTAAAATAATGAGGGAAATTAGTGAAATATAATATTTTATTTAGAATTATTTCGTATATTTACTTGATAATCAACAATTAATAAACCTTGTACTTATGAAAAAACATATATTATTTATTTTTGCATTTATCTTTAGTTTTCAAGTGTTTTCTCAAATGTTTGCCCAACCTGAGCTGTACCTCTTGGAGCCCGTAAATATTGCACAGAAAATCGATTCTATCATGTATAGTGAACCACAAGGTGTTTGGGGAACAAGTGATAGTGTAAACTTATTTTATAGTCCACATGCTATTACAAGTGATTTGGTTTTTTCAAACCTTGGTACAGATTCTTTAGGATGTGACACCTTTCAGATAGATATAAACAACAAAACGGTTGTGGTAAATCAAGGAGGTTGCTCAATAGAACAGAAAGCATTAAGTGCTCAAAGTGAAGGAGCACTAGCTCTTTTAGTAATTGACACAGCTGAAACATTAAAGAAAGCAAGAGGTAACCCAATGGCTTATGGTATTTTAACAGGTAATTTTTCTTCATTTGATATTAAGATTCCTGTTCTCCTTATTTCTAAGTCGAAAGGAGCTGAGTTAATTGACCAAATAAAAGTTGGAAATTGTAAGGTGTTTATGGGAAATAAGTATGGAAATAAATTACTGAATAACGACTTAATTATCAGAAAAGGTTTTGCTGCTTCTTTGCCTTATTCCAAAATGCCGCATTATATGTATGAAGATTCTAATCATCTTAAATTTTTGATTGGATCTGATATTGCAAACGTTGGAAAAAATGATATAAGCAATGTTCAGTTAAAGGCTCAAATAAAAAAGAATGGCTTCATTGTTTATGAGGAAATATCACAAGTAATAAGTCAGCTAAAAAGTGATTCTTCCTATTCATTTATATTGCCTGATTATAGTGATTCTGCTGGTTTTGAGAATTATGACCAATATATTCTAGAGTACTCGATTTTATCTGATTCAATGGATTCTGATCAAACAGATAATCATTTTAGTGATAAAATGTCAATTGGAAATGTCCAAACTTTGAGTTCATATAGTAAATTGTCTTATTGCTCAATAAATGAAGAAGATGAACTAGATCCAGATTTGTATTTTAGAAATTTATCGACATCTTCTCCAGAATACTGTATAAATTTTAAACTTCCTTTTATGAAAGAGAATATATTTTTAGTCGACAATGTAAAGTTTAATGCTTTCAATGGAACAGGGAGTATCGTAGATAAAAGTGCCGATATCAATATCTATGAGTTAGATTTGGACCCTTTAAACTGGCAAGTGAATTCTAGGACTCACCTGCAATCAGGATCTTACACTTTTCAGCATGAAAATGAAAACAAAAAAAATGTTTCCGTTTATATACCAATGAATCACTTAATACAACCTAATATACATTATCAAGTATGTGTTGCTTTTAGTACAAATTCTGAATTATTTATGGGGTATGGAAACCAGAGGGATTATGCATTTAATTACAAACATTATACTTCTGATATCACTAAGGATCAAAGTCCAAAAGCCTCACTTTTTAGTGCAACAGATTCTGATTTTGGATTTATTCATGGTTTCGGAAGTCAATTTATGCCTGCAATAGAAGTGACTATTGGGTGGATAGATGATATTGCGGAAAATGACAAATCTTCGGGTATTTTATCTCCAAACCCAGCTTCAGATCTTGTTAAAGTTTCATTAGAAAACGTAGATGAAAAAGATTTTAATATATCTGTGTATGATGCCTCAGGAAGAGTTGTTCAGTCAAAATCCTACACTAATCAAAGTGAAATGGTGGAGATAGACATTTCTTTCCTGAAAAATGGATATTATACTCTAGTGCTGGAGGGTGTTCATAAAACACGAATGGCCTATAAGTTGGTGATCAGTAAATAGAGATTTCGGAGTTGTATTATGTCTAATTATATTAAAGTTATCATAAGTTAGTATCTGAACTTTAAGGTTATAGTGAATTTGCAAAAATGCCCTAGCTTTTTGAAAAAACAAAAAAGTGAGTGTTTTATACACTCACTTTTCAATTCTTAATATTTTCTAATAGTACTATAAATTCTAAGGGCAATTTCCATCATAGGCTTCTGATAAATTGCTAGGAGGAGTAGAATACATATCAGAATCAATAGTCGTTTCTAAGGAATCTATCAATCCATTTTGTCCAACTTCTTGATGTATAAATTGATAGACACCGTGTCCAATTTCTTGAGCATCCGAACATCCGTCAGCATCTGAGTCAATGTCTTGATGATCAAAAAGCCCATCACCATCAGTATCTCTTGTGCAAATAAAATTGTCAACACCAATCATGGCATTGTTTCCGTCAATCACGATAAGTAGTCTATCATAGGCCTCAGTGGCGGTAAATTCTATATCAAAAGTTTTCCATTCTGTGGTATTATTTATTAGTGAAGATCTACCTAGTTCAGTGAAAACTGCAGGGTAACCGTTTAGTATTGCCGGTGTAAATGAGGTGAGTCCAAAATTTGGTAGGCTCATTCCCGTTTTTATTCCAAAAATAACTATAGAACCTTCGTTTATCAATACAGTAGGTAGTTGATGCTGGTAAGCTGAAAAACCAAAGAAATACCTTCCTCCGTTTACAATACTGATGGATAAATTGTTGAAAAGGGCTTCTCCTCTATAGGTTCCAGCAGAGTGAAAAATGGTGTAATATACTCCTTCTTGAGCCGTCAATAAATTTGGAGAAGAACCAGAATAAGAGTTTCCATTCTTAAACAATCCTCCAAAAGGATTCCCAGCTCCATGATTAAGGTATTCCCATGTTCTTGGATTTTTTAAATATTGTGCATTAAAGTTTTCGTACTCATTGCTTGTGAAATTTGGGTTTTGAGGTGTTTCAAAACCTGGATCACTAAGAATTCCTGATTCCATACCATCTACAATTCCGTCATTGTCGTCATCGATATCAATATGGTTAGGGATTCCATCATCGTCTATATCAGACGTTTCACAATTGGTGATATTTACCCATTTACTACTATTGTAGAATGAAATAGCTCCTTCTACACAGCAATTTTTGCAATAAACGACCAATCCCTCTTCAGGATTAGGGATGCCATTTCTTTGTATAATGGTCATTCTAGGAGGCAGAAAACCTTTTTCAGAAGAGGTAATGTCAATTATTGCGGAAGCATGTGGATTTGTTGTTCCGATTCCGACTTGTCCAAATAATATTTGATGAGAACTGAGGCTTAATACAAAAAGTATCAAGCTTAACTTTGTGCGTGTCATGAGCTTTTTTTTTGAGCTACAAAACTATTCATTGAGTGTCATTTAAAGCGATAATTAAGCTCTTGTTTGGTATATGGTTATTTTCTGCTGATAAATGGATAATGGTGCAAAATAATTGGTTTCATAACAAAAAAGTATCGAAAGGTTTTACGCTATTCGATACTTTTAAAAAGCTTATCAAACTCGCTAAATGATAAGCTAATTCTATAATATTTTTAGTATAAAATGTGATAATATCAATAACACAAATTTTGAGCTATTGGTTAAATGATAAATAGGTGCTTGTATTCGTGAATCTTTACAAAATTAAGAATAGGAGGTCTATTTTTTACATATTTTCTTCTTACTTTGGTGTCTTGCTTGGTTGATTAAATAAGTGGTATGAATTTCGGAATAAATGGTGAATTAAAAAGTAATTGGAGAGTAAAATAATCAACAGTATTTTGTTGCCAAAGGAGAAAGCATATTTCTGTTTTGTGGAAAAAAAACCATTGTAAATTATATTATTCATTGTGTGGGTAAATTAACAACATAAGGGTATTAATTTCTTTCAGGATGGTAGTTGGTTTAATACAAAGTCAAGTCGTCTTCTTGCAATGGGTAGTTTTTGGAGGTTAATCATTTCTAATTCAGGGTTTTTAGATTTGTTTAGTGACAGTATTTTATGAGTGTTTACTAAGTATTTTGCATGAATTCTAATAAAATGATTAGGCAGTTTATGTTCTATTATCTTCAAGTGCCTAGAAGAGGTAATCGTTTGATTTGCCAAAAAAACATTTGTATAGGATCCATCTGCTTCAAGATACAGAATGTCTTCTGTTTTGATAAATTCAATTTTATTGGCCGTATGTATTGAGATAACTTCGAAAGCTTTACTTTTTAAGCTTTCAAGGAATTCAACCCCCGAAAATATCAATTTATTTAATTCTAAAAGTTGAATTGGTTTCACTAAATACCCAAAAGGACGAAAAGGAATTGCTGAAATAGCAAATTCTTTTGAAGACGTGGTGAAAATAATAACCTTTTCATTATATTCTTTTTCATATAGAAAATCAAAAATTGTTCGATCTCCAAAATGAATATCCAAGATGAGTAAATCTGGTTCAAATGAATGATACAAAAACAAGGCTTTTTCCAGCGTATATGCCGTTTGTATATCAAAAGTATCAGTGAAATTTTCTTGAAGATTATTTTCTAAAATAGTTGCTTGATCAATATCATCTTCAACTATAAGAAGTTTGTGTTTACCTAACATTTTCGGGTTTCTAAAAGTAATATTCAACTGTAGTTCCTGTTCCAAAATTAGAACTAATCCTTAATTTTCCACCTATGACTTCAGCAATATCTTCACATATAGATATTCCTAAACCTTTTTTTTCAGGTTCTGAAGACCAATTTATTTTTGATCGAATTTTATCAATTTCTTCTTTGGAAAGACCAGAACCACTGTTGTAAATTTGTAAAAATTTGGAATCTTCTTTGTTATAAAAACGGATGGTAATCTTACCATTTTTCTCTGTATTTTTAACGGCATTACTCAATAAATTAGATAAAATGATTGACAATAAATTTCGATCATATATCAAATAAACTTCTAGGGGAATTTCTATGTTCAGTTGTATTTTTTTATCCTGAATCCACAAGTTGAATGGGGCTAAAACCTCCAGGACTAATAGTTTCAGTTTAAAGTTGGAAGGTGAGATATTAATTTGCTCATTATTGAGTTTTGCCCATGTTAGTAATTCTTGAACAAAACGATGATTTACTTTCACCGCATTTTGTATTTGACTAACGGATTTATCGATGTGTTTATCCTCAAGATGATTTAGTTCATTTCGTAATTTTTTGGTATGAAACAGAAGCGCATTATAAGGACTTAATAAGTCATGTGAAATCATGCTAAAAAGTCTATTTTTAGTCTTATTCTCTTTTTCAAGTGCTTCATTTTTTTCAGAAATTAATTGATTATTGTGCTGAATCACTTCTGAATACTTTATTTTTTGTAGATAACGAGAATATAGAAGAATCAAAGTTATTATGGTTATCGTAACAATGAGAATTAACCATAATTTACTGTTTCGTTCATCTTCTATTTCTTGTTTTTTGAGTAGCAGATTAGATGCTAATATTTTTGCTTCTTGTATCTTTTTTTCTGTTTGATATTTTATAGACCATTTTGCATATTCTTTTTTATTATTAATGATCGCAATTGAGTCTTTATAGTTCAATAATTTTTTAGCGTATTCGTTGGACTCTTCAAAATGATTTAAAGAGTGGTGGATTTTAAAACCAGCCATGAGATATTGCTCCATTTTCCAATCGTTCTCAAAGTTTTTAATTTGAATCTTCTCAAACAAATTCATTGCCTTATTAAACTGATTTTTTTTTATAAATAAATCTATTAACTGTATTTGAGCAGTTGCTATATGAAATTCTTGATCTAAAGAATCGGAAATATATAATAGTTTTTGATAGAGGTGGAAAGATTTTTCTGAATCAAAATTAAGATAGGCATTCGCTTCAGCTACCAGAAGTTGCAGCTCATAGTAGTCATTGGTTTTTTTTGAAAATGCTTTTAATTGTTGGATAATCTGTTCATTTTTTTTTAAATCACCAGTATAGTTCAGCTCCATTATTTGATAGACATACTGAAGCATTGGCGGAATTTTTTTAGGGTAAAGGTTTTTAATTTTATGAAAATCAGAAATATATTTTTTTGCCATTGTGGTGTCACCTAAATCATCAAAAAGACTCAGTAAATTATAATTTGCCACTAATGTGTCTAATAAATTCTTTGCATAAGATTTACTTTTTAATCGATATTTAAGCGCTAAATCATATTCATTTTTTCTCCAAGAAATGATAGATAATGTAGCATAACAATCTAATAAAAGTTCAGGACAATTTTCTAAAGACCATTTTTTTGCTATAGCTATGTGGGAAAGAGCTTTTTGATATTCTTGAATGTTTTTATATCTATTAGCCAGTAGGATATGGGTTTTGCCAAAGAATTTACCAAGATCTAAGGATTTATTTTGTACTATCGCTTCAAATTTTTGAATAGAATTTAGGATATTTTTATCCATAAAAGCAGCTTTGATTTCCCGCTCCAAAGCATGAGTAGTATCCAGTTTGTTTGGATTGAAATTAGGAGTACAATCTTGAGCATTAATGGTCAATGTGTATATCGAAAAAAGAAAAATATATAGGAATTTCATCATAAAAAAAAATGAACGATTATGAACCAGTGGAGAACAAAGATACGTGCAAATTTATTTATTCATAAAATTGCCTTACAATTGATTGTAATGTTCCCTTGGATTATTCAAGTTATCAATAAGCAAGTATCCTAGTCGTGAATAATCGAGTAATTTGATAGAGGTATTGATCCTAATCTATTTTTATTAGAAAGACTAAGAAAAGCCTTCCTCATTGGAATTTTTATAAAAATGAATCAAAGTCTCAAATATTCCTTAATTTTACAAAAACTTTAGGGGTGTCTGTTTAGGACTGAGAAATACCCTCCGAACCTGATTGAGCTTATACTCACGTAGGGAAAAGTTGTTCATTTCTCAATAGATATCGATCTATACACCTTTGTTTTTGATAGAAAACATCAAAGGCAGATGAAAATCACCATTAATCAAGAAGAAAAAAACATTCCCGATAATACCACCATTACGCAGTTAATGGAACTTTTGGAAATGCAAAACAAAACAGGAATTGCCGTGGCAGTGGGTACAAAAATCGTTTCTCAAAGCCAGTGGAGTACTTTTGTTATTCAAGAAAACGACATCATCAATATTATCACCGCCAGCCAAGGAGGTTAAAACACCAAAGATATGAGTAAACAAGAAAGAAAACCGAGTCAGGAAACGATTACTAGAAAACCTTTTCCGAATTCAAAGAAAATCTATGTAGCGGGAAAAATTCATAAAGATATCCGCGTGGGAATGAGGGAAATTGCACTTTCACCTACTATTGATAGAACCAGTAGAGAAGTCATTGAAGAAAATGCCCCAATTACAGTTTATGATACCTCAGGTCCTTATTCTGATTTGGAAATCGATATTGATGTAAGAAAAGGATTAGCTCCTTTAAGAAAAGATTGGATCCTAGATAGAGAAGATGTAGAACAGTTGGAGGATATTTCTTCTTTTTATGGAAGAAAACGTGCGGCAGATAGAAAATTGGATCATCTTAGATTTGAATACACCCATAAGCCACTTCGAGCTAAAAAAGGAGCCAATGTTTCTCAAATGCATTATGCAAAGCAAGGTATTATTACGCCAGAAATGGAATATGTAGCCATTCGTGAAAACCAAAGAATGGAAGAATACCAAGCTTTGAGAGAGCAACACCCTGGAGAGAACTTTGGAGCGAATACGCCTAAAGGTCCTATTACTCCTGAGTTTGTTAGAAAAGAAATAGCAGAAGGAAGAGCCATTATTCCATCAAACATTAATCATCCTGAAATGGAGCCGATGATTATAGGGAGAAATTTCTTAGTGAAAATAAATGCGAATATTGGGAATTCTGCAGTAACCTCTTCTATTGAAGAAGAAGTAGAAAAGGCAGTTTGGTCTTGTCGTTGGGGAGCCGATACCATTATGGATCTTTCGACAGGGAAAAATATCCACGAAACTAGAGAATGGATCATCCGAAATTCCCCAGTACCGATTGGAACAGTGCCAATTTACCAAGCTCTTGAAAAGGTAAATGGAGATGCTACCAAACTTACTTGGGAACTTTTTAAGGATACTTTAATTGAGCAAGCAGAACAAGGAGTTTCCTATTTTACCATTCATGCAGGAGTGCGTTTGGCATATATTCCTTGGACAGCCACCAGAATGACAGGAATTGTATCTAGAGGTGGATCGATTATGGCTCAATGGTGTTTACACCATCACCAAGAGAATTTCTTATATACGCATTTTGAAGAAATCTGCGAGATTATGAAAGAGTATGATGTAGCGTTTTCACTAGGAGATGGACTAAGACCTGGTTCGATTGCTGATGCCAATGACAAAGCTCAGTTTGCAGAATTAGAAACTCTTGGAGAACTCACTAAAATTGCATGGAAACATGATGTTCAAGTAATGATAGAAGGTCCTGGGCATGTACCATTACACATGGTTAAAGCGAATATGGATAAGCAATTAGAACAATGTTTTGAAGCTCCGTTTTACACTTTAGGACCACTTACTACAGATATTGCACCGGGTTATGATCATATTACTTCAGCCATAGGTGCGGCAAATATCGGATGGTATGGAACCGCAATGCTTTGTTATGTTACCCCAAAAGAACACCTTGGTTTGCCAAACAAAGAGGACGTTAGAGAGGGAGTAATTACCTATAAACTTGCCGCTCATGCTGCCGATTTGGCAAAAGGTCATCCTGGTGCACAAAATCGTGACGATGCTATGAGTAAAGCCCGTTTTGAATTCAGATGGTATGATCAATTTAATCTGGCATTAGATCCTGAAAAGGCATTAGAATATCACGACGAAACACTTCCAAACGAAGGGGCAAAAGTGGCACATTTCTGCTCAATGTGTGGGCCTAAATTCTGCTCGATGCGTATTTCTCAAGATGTAAGAAATTTCGCAAAAGAAAACGGAATGGAAACCGCTGAGGATATCGAAAAAGCGATGAAAGAAAAAGCTAAAGAGTTCCAAAGTCAAGGGAATGAGCTTTATAGTTAGATAAAATAGTAATTCCCCCTTTGAAGGGGGAATTATAGTGAACAATTGATATTAGTCATGACAATCCGAATCATATCAAACGAGGAGAGTATGGTAGGAGAAAATGAAACTATAAATTATCTCTTTCAGAATGGTTTGGATTTTTATCACCTTCGAAAACCGAATTGGAATAAAGAGGATTTTGCGAATTTTACTAAGGAATTTGATAGCTTTATTCAAAAGAAAATCGTATGTCATTTTCCAGAGAAGATAGGGGATTGTCTTATTCACCATTCTGTGCAAAACAAGAAAAAAGAAGGTCAATTCCATTCCTGTTCTGATCACCGTTTGGAGGAAGTTTTGGAATCTCAAAAAAACTATGAGAACCTTTTTTGGAGCCCTGTTTTTGATTCTATTTCTAAAGATAATTACTCAGCAAATGAATCTATTGATTTAGAAAAAATCCCTTCAAAATTAAGGAAAAGGATTATTGCCTTGGGAGGAGTTGAGCCTTCAAAATTTAAGGAACTAAAAGAAAGAGGCTTTAGTCAAATAGCAATTAAAGGATGGTTTTGGAACCAAAAAGACTATAAAAAAGCTTGGCAAGAGATACAAAATAGATGGCAGGAATTAGAAAGAAAATAGTGAGTATTGCTGGCTTTGACCCCAGTGGGGGAGCAGGTATTTTGGCAGACATCAAAACCTTTGAACAATTCAAATGTTTGGGTTTTGCTATTCAAACGGCATTTACAATTCAGAATGAAGATAGAATAGAAGAAGTTTTTTGGCATGCATTGACAAAAATAGAAGCTCAATTCAAGATTTTGGCAGAAAAACATCAAATAGATGCTATCAAAATCGGGATTACAAAAAATGCCGAGCAACTGAATCATATTTTGGATTTTTGTGAAAACTATTTTCCCAATGTTCCCATTGTTTGGGATCCTGTTCTCAAAAGTTCTTCTGAGCATTTGTTTTGGGATCAATCAGAGATCAACAAAATTGACTGGAACAAAATTCATTGGATGACTCCAAACTGGGATGAGGCTCAGTTACTTTTTGGTGAATTTTCAGAAAAAGAACTCATTGAAAATATTCAACAAAAAATCGATAAACAAAAAGTAGTACTCAAGGGCGGTCATCATCCAACTGCTTTGGGAAAAGATTTTTTGATAGAGAAAAAAGGAATCTATCCTTTTAATCCCAAAAAGGGAAATGCTACTCAAAAGCACGGTTCAGGATGCATATTTTCATCATCATTGGCAAGTGCTTTAGCAATGGGTTACCCAAAGATAAAAGCAGTATTAAAGGCTAAAAGCTACACTTTTGACTGCTTAGTGAGTAACGAAACCCAATTGGCTTATCATAAAAAAGGATGAAAAAAGAACATTTCGTTTTTCAGTTTATTTCTTTTCCTGATGCACAAGGAAATCATTTACCCAGTATTCAAAAAGCATTGGATTGTGGCGTACAATGGATTCAGTTACGTGTAAAAGATGACCGTCAGGAAGTAGAAAAGCAAATTGTTGAGGTTAAAAAACTTTGTCAGCAGTATCAGGCTACATTTATTTTGAATGATTATCCAGATTTGGTGGCAAAATATGATTTAGATGGTGTCCATATTGGAAAAAAAGACCTTCCAGCTAGGGAAGCAAGAGCAATTATTGGAGCTGAAAAAATATTAGGACGTACCTGCAATAATTTTCAAGACTTGGAAGACGTTCAGCGCTTACCGATCGATTATATAGGTTTTGGACCTTATCGTTTTACAAAAACCAAGGAATCTTTAAGTCCCGTTTTGGGTAAAGAGGTTTTTGGAGAACTGGCATCTTTTCGAAAACAAAAAAAAATACCCCCCATTGTAGGAATAGGAGGAATTGTTCCTGAAGATATTGCCGATTTACAAGAGTTTGCCATAGAAGGGATTGCTGTTTCGGGAATTTTTAGGCAAAAGACAGAGAAAGAATTAGAAACATTTTTAGAACAAACACAAGATGGATTTACTAAAAATAGGAGATAAAGAATTTAGATCGAGATTATTTACAGGAACGGGTAAATTTTCATCGAACCAAGAAATGAAAGTGGCTTTAGAAGCTTCAGAAAGTGAATTGGTAACCGTGGGTCTCAAAAGAGTAGATGTGCAGGATAAAGAAGATCAACTACTGGCACATCTTTCTCATAACAGAATCAACTTATTACCAAACACTTCTGGTGTAAGAAATGCAAAAGAAGCCGTTTTTTCGGCACAATTGGCAAGAGAAGCGTTGGGAACAAATTGGATAAAATTAGAAGTGCATCCAGATCCAAAATACTTGATGCCAGATCCAATTGAAACACTGAAAGCAGCAGAGGAATTGGTAAAACTAGGTTTTGTGGTGTTGCCTTATGTACATGCCGATCCTGTTTTGTGTAAACGTCTTGAGGAAGTGGGAACAGCAGCCGTAATGCCATTGGCGTCGCCCATAGGAACCAATAAAGGGATTCAGGCGGAAACCTTCTTGAAAATTATTATCGAGCAAGCGAATATACCTGTAGTAGTCGATGCAGGAATTGGAGCACCGTCAGATGCTGCCAAGGCAATGGAGCTTGGTGCAGATGCCGTTTTGGTAAATACCGCAATTGCCACAGCCCAAAATACCGAAATGATGGCTATTGCCTTTAAAAAAGCAGTAGAAGCAGGAAGAGAAGCCTTTTTGGCGAAGATTCCTAGTCAAAATAATCAAGCACAAGCTACAAGCCCTTTGACGGGTTTTTTGGATTAAAAAACTAAAAAATGATTAAAACAAATAATAGCTATATTTCCAAATTAAGTTTACAAAGAGTAGGGAATAAACACCGAAACGAATTGAGTTTTTTCACAGATTCTGAACTTAGTATCGATAAGGAAGAAGAGGTGTTGCTCAAGCGATTTTTTTTAAGCTCTTTGAGGAGTGAAGATGAGTTAATGAAGTTTACCCATCATATTGAGTTAAGCTATAATCTGGTTTATGATAATGTTAAGCAATTTTTTGATGGAAGCCTTGATTTTATAGAATTATCAAGAAAAACATTGCATCATTTATACGAAAAATCAGATCATGCACAAATTAAATCTGGTGAGGTATTTACAGTGTTTTTTGAAAATATCATGTTTGAAGAAATTACCACTCAAGCTATTGGAATTTTTAAAGTAGAAAGAAAATTAGATTACCTTCATTTTGCAGCAGATGAGGAAGATAATATGTTTTTTGAACTCAGAAAAGGAACGAAGCCTCAGAAAATAGATAAAGGTTGTTTGATTCTTAATACCCATGCAGATGACGGTTTTAGAGTCTATAGTTTTGATAATAATAGTTATGATACGATTTATTGGAAAAATTCCTTTTTAAATCTTGATTTTGTGGTCAATGAATCTTATCAAACAAAACATCATCTTGATTTATTGGTGAAATTTTCGGAAACTTTGGTGGAAGAAAATAATAGTTTTGTTCAGAAAGATTTTATCACTCAAGGTGTGAAAATGCTCAATGAAAATGAATTTGTCTCTAAAAAAATGATTGAAGAGGAACTTTTAGAGCCATTTGAAGTGGTAGAATCTTATGATGATTTCAAAAAGACTTACCGTGATGATTATGAAATAGAACTTGAAGAAGACTTTTTTGTGGCTCATGAGACGCTCAAAAAAGCCCAAAGAAAAATAAAGAGTGAAATAAAATTAGATACAAAAATCTCTATTAAAATAGATCTTAAAGAGGCAGATTCTGTGGTGGATAATATTGAAAAAGGCTATGATGAAGAACGAGGAATGAGTTTTTATAAGGTCTTTTTTAACGAAGAGGAATAATTTTATTGATGTTTCAACAATTTTGTAATCATTTTAGGAGTACAAACGTAATGATCACAAAACTGGCAATGACAATTCCATAAATGATCAATTCCTTTCTTTTTTCAGCTTTTGCACGTAAACGAATTTGTTTCTTTATTTCAGTAAGTTCTTTTTCAGATACGGTTTTGAATTGTAAGCGTTCTGTTTTTTCATTGTAAATCCCAGAACGGTTATTCTCTTTGAATTTAGACCGATTTGACGGACGTTGAGCCCGGTTTGCTTTCATTCGGTTTATCATATCAATTACATGTCCTCCAAAGCTCATATTATTCTGTTTTTGATGTTAATTTGTTATGGTTGTGTTGGTTTTTAAGAATGTACATTGCTGTTAATTATGCTATATTTTGATTCATAAGATATATATTTCTTAAATAACACGTATTCTCAAATTTAACGAATAAATTGTATTTTCCGAATACAATATCCTGATCTACTTATAAATTCATTTTTTCTTATGCAGAATGTGTGTTTTTTCAAAGCCATTCGTATTTACATTTTGGTAAGTCTCTAAATTCAGATGAGGTGAAAATAAAATGATCAATTAACTTAATAATCTTCATAAGATTGAAAGCTTTTTCAGTTTCTAAATGAACAGTATTACTTGTCCACTTGATTTCTGTTGTATTTCCTTTATAAATGAATTTTAATTTATATTCAGGCTCAGGTATAATATCAACTTTACTCGCGGGACAAGATGAATATTGTTTTCACAGTTCAATAATTAGAATGTTTATTGTGTGTTTTGACAAGTATGGACTTTTAATTAGCTTGATCTTTCTTAAATGTATTTTCATACTTTCTAGTATGATGAGGGAACTCATCTTGATAAAATGGATATGGAATTCCTAGAATTGAGATTTCATATCCTTCATCTTTCATACCCGTAATTGCATTTCCAATAATTCCTTTTATTTCTAGTCCATCGTTTCTAAATACTTTTAATTCAGGTATAATTTGAGTGTCAATAAACTCAAATTCTGGGTCGTCAGTATTTATTGTAATATTATTTTCAAAACATAAATCTCTAAAGAAAAGATAAGGCGATTTGATTTCATAAAATTCAATAAATCCATATACAACACCCATTGGTGCATCTGCTTTTTCTAATTCCGTTTTTCCAATTAGAAGTTCATTAACAAGAATGTTGTATGTCTTATTCATAAATATATAAACTGTTGGTTATTAGTTTCATTATCGATTCCTTATATTTCAACACCTGATTGATAAAAAGAATTTGTTTGTGCTCCTTGAAGAAACTCTTTTAGTTTTATATCTTTTTGTTCCATCTTATATGCGGTGTTTACAATTTCTATGCTAAAAACACTTGGATTAATATACTCCTGTCCTAAACATTCATAATTAAATTTCCATCCTCTAAATAATTTCCAATTTCTTCGAACTTTTCGAGGTGTTTTAATGTTTTCAATTTCTTTGATATTACCTATAAAAATATGATAACCAGTCCAATCATTATGATTGGTTTTTGTAGGTTTGACCCACTTTATTGAATTACAACTATATGATCTATAATTGGGAAAAAAATATTGCCCTTGTATAAATCCTTCAATTGTTAATCTATTTAATAGAGAATCTTGTTCTTGAATATAAATTCTAATAGAATCATAGTTGTACACATTAAATTTATCCAATTTAAACACATTCATTGTGTTTTTCTTTAAGAATTTACATTTATCCGATTCTATTTCACGAGTAGAAATACTTTTTTCATTTTTTTCTTTTTTCCAAACATATTTCCCATTATCTTCAACACAAGTCCAATACCGATTGCAGGAAGAAAAAAAAGTAAAAAAAAGAATGGCAATTATCGATAAGCTTGGTGATGAATTAATTTTTCTCACAATCTCGTTAAGTATTTTAATATTGCTTGTCGTTTGATTTACTAAAAATAGATAACTAAATCTCGTATTTTATAGTATATAACAATACTTTCTTCAGCTCAAATAGTATTCAAATACTAAGCTTTCTACCCTCCAAAAAAAACTACCCCAAATAAGTTTTAAGAATTTTACATCTAGAGCTATGTTTGAGTCTTTTTATGGCTTTTTCTTTTATTTGTCTAACGCGTTCTCTTGTTAAATCAAATCTTTCTCCTATTTCCTCAAGGGTCATGGGATGTTCTAGGTGTAATCCAAAGTAGAGTCTTACGATATCAGCTTCTCTGGGTTGTAGGGTTACCAAGGCTCTTTCAATTTCTGTACGCAAAGATTCGAGGAGTAATTCTCTATCGGGGTTCGGGCTTTCGGAACTTTTAACTACATCATACAAGCTTGATTCTTCACCTTCCACAAGGGGGGCATCCATAGAGATATGACGACTAGAATTTCTTTGAAATTCTTTTACTTCTCTTTCTGTCATATCAATACTTTCGGCAATTTCTAGGGCAGAGGGTTCTCTTTCGTAGGTTTGTTCAAGTTCGTTAAATTTTTTATTTACTTTGTTTATTGATCCAATTTTATTGAGAGGCAAACGAACAATTCTAGATTGCTCCGCTAAGGCTTGTAGAATAGATTGACGAATCCACCATACGGCATAAGAAATAAATTTAAAACCTCTTGTTTCGTCAAATCTTTTGGCGGCCTTAATCAATCCTACATTCCCTTCGTTAATCAAATCGGGTAAAGAAAGTCCTTGGTTTTGATATTGCTTGGCAACAGAAACCACAAATCTCAAATTTGCCTTAGTGAGTTTTTCCAAAGCCACCTTATCTCCAGCTTTAATTCTTTGAGCAAGTTCTACTTCTTCTTCGGCGGATATAAGATCCACTTTTCCTATTTCTTGTAAATATTTATCTAGAGAAGCAGTTTCTCTGTTTGTAACCTGTTTTGTGATTTTAAGTTGTCTCATATTATATATTTTGGTATGATTTTTGTGAAAGTTGTGAGTTTCTTTTTTTTACATTTTGAATTTCAATTTTATACATTTTTTTTTAAATCTGACAAGTATTTTGTTAAATTAATTTATTGTTTTGATAAAATAAATGACTCTTTAAGTTGTTCAGAACCATTTATTATGATACCAATACTATGAACTCCTCCGTAGTATTTTCTTGTGCTGATGATTTTAAAGTCGTGATTTTTTTTAACAAAAACTTGTTGTAATGGTAAAGTAATTTTTTCTGAGATTTTAAAAACTTTTTTGTGATAAGTTCCATTTTTTCTTAAAAAATAGATACAATATTCTATTCTGGTAAGAATTTTTTCTTCCGAAATATTTTTTAGGGTAAAGGAAAAAGAAAGTTTTTCGCCAATTTTTATACTTCCTTCTTTTAACACGAAGTTTTCCATTTTTGTTTGTTCTGCAGAGGCGTAGCCAAAGAGAGGCATAATCTGAGAATCTCCTAGTTTTAGGAGTGTCCTACAGCCGTGTTTAAGTGTCTTGTTAATCGTTTCGTTTTTGTTAATCCAAGTCTTGGTAAATAAGATTGCTTTGTTTTTATTGAACTTAGACAAGTCATTCAAACTATTGGAGACAGATTTCCTAATAGACTCATGTGAGTCATTAATTAGTTGATTTAAAATCAATAGGATAGAGTCTGTTTCTTCAAATAAAATGGGAACTTTTTTTCCCCAAGGTAGATAGAGCCGGCATCCTTCACTTGCTAAACGCCTGACCATTGGGTGTGGGTGTTGAGACCAGTTTTTCATGCTTTCTAAAACCAAATTGGGATGAGCAATTAGTAAGGGTCTTACGGTAAATTCGCAACTGGTAAATTGGGTTATTTTTTCAATTGCTAAAAGAGATTCTTTGAGATTTTTAGTGCCATTTTTTTCTATATAAACGGGTAAAAACATATAAAGAAAATTCAAGCCAGATGGAGCTGTTTTTGCAATTTCGTGGGTGAATTCCACTA
Source organism: Flavobacteriales bacterium (assembly GCA_025210805.1). Lineage (NCBI taxonomy): Bacteria > Pseudomonadati > Bacteroidota > Flavobacteriia > Flavobacteriales > Flavobacteriales bacterium. The sequence continues at coordinate 292,209 of JAOAQX010000023.1, read as the reverse complement.
AGAAGTTTAAGTGTTTTGAAAAATCCCAATGTTTAGGAAGTCCTTTGTGTAAACAAACAGAAATCCAAGACATTCTATCTTTTAGTTCAAAGGATTTCCAATTTTTATCAAAAACACTCTCAGAAAAAGATTGAAAATCAAAATCTGGTTGAACCCTTTGGATAGGCGAAGCCAAATTCTCAATAAAATCTTGGGTATATAAATCTTTTAAAGCAGTTGCCATTATTTTTTTAGTTAAAAACTTCCATTAAGTTAATTCCGCCATAGTTTCCTGAGCTCATAAAGAGGTAAACGGTGGCTTTTTCTTGTTGTTTTCTATGGCTAATGATCTTCTGCTCGAGTTCTTTCGCTTCATGATAAATAATAAGATCTTCTTGATTGAACGCCTCTCGAACAAATTCATCCTTTAAAGGTTCCATCTTTTTAATTTCTAGTGCTTTTTTACTAAAAAATAAATGAGGTTTATCGGTTCCCAGTAGGCTGTTTTTATAATGAGGAATAAATTGTTTTGTAAGGCTAGAGTAGGTATGTAATTCTAAAAATATTTTGATATCAAAATTTTCAAACTGTTCATTTACTGCTTTTACACATGCCATTACCTTTGAGGGTGAATGAGCAAAGTCTCTAAAAACAAAAGTACTTTTGTCTTCATAAATTTTCATCAATCTTTTATCGGCACCCATAAAGTTTTGAATGCTCAGATGAATTTGCTTTTCGCTTAAATTCATATTTTTCAATACCTCATGAGCCGCTAAATAGTTACTTAAATTATGTTTCCCAAAAAAATGAACAGGAACTAGATCTTCATTTTGTTTTATGATCGTTTTTCCATCAACTATATCGTAATTAGGGAGTTCGTAGGGAATGCAAATAATGTCTTTTGCTGTTTCTTTTACAATTTTAGTGAGTGTTTCATCCTTTTTATCATAAATGAGTACGCCACCTTTTTTGATACTTCTAATAAATGCCCTAAAAGTTTCTAGATAGGATTCAAAAGTGGGAAAAACATTAATATGATCCCATGCAATACCTGTGAGTACAGCAATATCAGGTTGATACCAGAGAAATTTTGATCTTCGGTCAATAGGGGAACTTAAATATTCATCTCCTTCTAAAATCACCCATTCTGCATTGGGACTTATTTTAACCATTCTATCAAAATTACTCAGCTGAGCACCTACCATAAAATCTATAGAATCTTTCCCAAGAACATCTTGAAGAACGTGAAGAATCATTGAGGTTGTGGTCGTTTTTCCATGACTTCCGCCAATAACTACACGCTTTTTGTTTTTGTGTACTTGAAAGAGAAATTCTGGATAAGAAAAAATTTCAAGACCCAATTTTTGTGCTTTTTTAAGCTCAATATTATCAGGTTTTGCATGCATTCCTAAAATGACAAAATCAAGATCTTCGGTAATATTGTCCTCGTGCCAACCTAATTTTTTTGGGAAAATACCCGCTTTTTGAAGACGAGATTTCGAGGGATCAAATATTTGATCATCAGAACCCGATACCATATAATCGTTATGATGTAGTTCTAATGCTAGATTATGCATGGCAGCACCACCAATGGCTATAAAATGGACTTTTTTCTTATTCATTATTTTTTGGCTTTAATCATTCTATCAAGACCATTTAGGTCTTTTCTAAGTTCGATATCTTTATATCCTAAATCTGCAAGTAAAGCTACAGTTTCTTGACCGAAATCTTTATGAATTTCGAAAAAAAGAAGTCCATTTTCTTTTAAATAATCCAATGATTGAATGGCAATTTTTTTATAAAAAAGTAGGGGTGTTTCATCAGGGACAAAAAGCGCCATTTCAGGGTCAAAATCCTTAACATTGGCATGTATTTCTTCTTTTTCTTTGATGGGAATATAAGGAGGATTACTCACAATGATATCAAACTGTTCTTTCCCTATATTCCATGTTTCAAGCACATTTTCTTGTATAAAAGTTACCGAGAGTTTTAAGTTTTCGGCATTTTGTTTGGCAATTTCTAAGGCAGGATTACTTAAGTCTATTCCTAAAACATTTATTTGTTCTTTTCTGTTTTTAAGGGCCAGAGCAATACAACCAGAACCTGTACATAAATCAAGGACTTTATTGTTAGGTTGAAGGTTTTGAGAAATCCAATCCACAAGTTCTTCCGTTTCTTGCCTTGGCACAAGAACATGGGAATTAACGGCTATTTTTAGATCATCAAAATAAGCATAGCCCAAAATATGTTGAATAGGCTCATTGGCTTTAAGTCTTTTTAGATCCTTTTCAAGCTGATCTAAGTGTGTGTTTTGAATAGGATCATCTATATATAATAAATGCGCATGGTTATGGGAATATCGATCGGAAATGAGTATTGAAAATAAACTATTTAACTCCAAAGAATCATAAATACTTGCTAATTCTTTTTGGAATCTTTTTTTCCAATCTCTTAATGTTGTAATTTTGACAGTCATGGGGTATTAAAAATTATCCAGACGGAATTTAGCTAATTTATAAGCAAAGCGAATATGATTCAAGAAAAGATTTTGCTCAACAGTCAAGAAATTGATATCATTATCACACGATTGTGTTGGCAACTTATTGAGGTTCATCAAGATTTTGAAAATACTTGTTTTGTAGGTTTACAGCCTAGAGGAGTGTTTTTTGCAGACAGAATTATCAAAAAACTGAAAGAAATAACAGGAAAAGATCATTTTACTTACGGTAAACTAGATATTACTTTTTTTAGAGATGATTTTAGGCGTAGGGAAGAATTATTGGTTCCAAACCAGACAGAAATCAATTTTGTGGTAGAGAATAAAAATGTAATTTTTATTGACGATGTACTATATTCAGGAAGGAGTGTGAGGTCTGCACTTTCTGCTATAAATACTTTTGGAAGAGCTGCTCAAATAGAATTACTTACGTTAATAAATCGTCGGTTTAGCAAGGAGTTACCTATTGTAGCAAAATATATAGGAAAAGAGGTAGATGCCATTAAATCTGAAAAAGTTAAAGTAAGCTGGAAAGAACAAGGAGGAGAAGATTTAGTAACCCTAATTAGCAAAGGTCATGAGTAATTTGAGTGTAAATCACGTAACGGGAATCAAAGAGTTGACTCGAGAGGATATCGATTTAATTCACCAAACAGCAAAGACTTTTAAAGAACAAATCAATCGTCCTATTAAAAAGGTACCTTCTTTAAGGGATATTACTATTGCCAATTTATTTTTTGAAAATTCTACAAGAACGAAATTATCCTTTGAATTAGCAGAGAAAAGACTTTCAGCAGATGTGATCAACTTTTCAGCAGCCAGTTCTTCTGTAAAAAAAGGAGAAACCTTGATGGATACTGTTAATAATATTTTGGCAATGAAAGTGGATATGGTCGTGATGCGACACCCACATCCTGGTGCGGCAAAATTTTTATCAGAAAATATTGATGCGGCCGTTGTGAATGCAGGTGATGGAGCACATGAGCATCCTACACAAGCGCTGCTTGATAGTTTTTCAATGAAACAAGCTTTAGGAGCCGATAATATTGAAGGGAAAAAAGTAGTAATTGTTGGGGATATCAAACATTCTCGTGTGGCTTTATCAAATATTCTTTGTTTGCAAAAATTAGGAGCAGAGGTGATGGTATGTGGTCCCACAACATTAATTCCAAAACATATAGAAAAATTGGGAGTAAAAGTTGAACACAATCTTCAAAAAGCTTTGGAGTGGTGTGATATTGCCAATATGCTAAGAATTCAATTAGAAAGAATGGAAGTGAATTATTTCCCATCTTTAAGAGAATATACGCAGCTTTATGGACTCACTAAAGAAATTTTGGACGGCTTGCCTAAAAAAATTGTGGTGATGCACCCAGGCCCTATAAATAGGGGAGTGGAAATTAGCTCAGAAGTAGCTGATTGTGATCAATCAATCATATTGGAACAAGTGGAAAATGGAGTGGCTGTGAGAATGGCGGTATTATTTTTGCTGGCACAAAAGGTAAAAAAACAGATAGAAACGAACTCTTTCTAAGCCTAAAGGCATATCTTTGAAAGAACTAAACACATTTGTCATGAAAAAACTATTATTTTTATTGAGTATTTTCACTTTTGGATTAAATGCTCAAGCACAATGTACAGTTGATGCAACGAACAATGATGCTTTATCAGTTCCTGCAGGAACTACAATGTCTGGAGATACTGCATTTTTACCAACATTAAGTAGTGGAAACTATGAAGCCGTATTTCAATTGGCAATTCCAGCAAGCGTTCAAGTTTTGAACATTACAAGTGTGAAAGTTAAGGGAATTAATGGTCTACCAGCAGGTCTGACTTATGCTTGTGATCAAGCAGATTGTGTGATTCTAGGTGGAGCAAAAGGGTGTATTGTGATCCAGGGAACGGCGAATTCTGGTGTGAATAAAAACTCTCAATATGAATTAAAACTAGATCTTGAAGCAGTAACAAATTTGGGAACTTTTACTTATGACCAATTAAAATCTCAGCTCACAGAGTTTCCAGGTACAATCATTATGAAAACAGATGATAAAGTATCTGTAGATGAATATGAAATTGCAACAGAAACAACCGTTTTTCCTAATCCATCAGAAGATGGACACATAAGATTGCGTTATCAATCTAAAGAATCATCTAGAATTAACTATATGATTATGGATGCTGCGGGGAGAATTGTGATGACAAAAGTTGCAACAAACCAAGAGGGTGAAAACAATGTTGATTTTGATCTTTCGGGAGTTGCTTCAGGACTTTATATCTTGAATGTGTCAAACGGTAAAGGATCTTTTAACAAAGAAATTGTGATCCAATAACTGTAAAAAAGTTCAAAACGATAATATTTTTTTTGAAATCTCGTTGGTTATATACTAACGAGATTTTTTATTATTTAAAATATGCCTCAAGAAAAAAAACTTAAGAGTTTTTATAGAAGTTTACCATTTGATTCGCTCATTTATTATTCTTCCTTTATTTTTTTATTTGGTCTTGTTTATCAAGATTTTACAAAGATTTTGCTCACGCTTGGTATTTCATTGGTTTCATTCTTTTGGCTTTTAAAACCAAATTATAATGAAAAATGGGTTTTATTAAGAGCAAATAAACCACATTTCTATATTCTAATATTTTTGCTTTTTCAGGCGCTCAGTATTTTTTGGGTAGAAAATACAAAAGAATATGGTAGGCTTTTAACGCTTCTTACCTCCATTTTTTTGTTTGCAGGCGTTTGGGGAACTACAAATTTTAATGAAAAGAAGATAACAAATTTAAAGCTCTTTTTTTTAGTAATATTATTTTTACCAGTTGTTTATGATTTGTTTTTATCATTTTTCGATAAGGTGGAATTAAGCTTAAAAAAGGGGGATTCTGTTTTAGGAAAAGGCATCAAACACTATTTATCTACCTATATATGTACTGCTTTAATTATTGCAATTTCCTTTTTAAAGAGAACAAACATACGGTGGCAAAAATTATTATTGGGAATTGTAGTAATGTTCTTTTTAACAGCAATTCTATTAATCTCATCTAGAATTCATTTCTTATTCATATTAATCTATTCTTTATTTCAATTTTATAAAAGAAGACATGTTTTTGTGAAAAAATGGAAATATTCTTTAAGCTTTATATTCGTTGCTTTATTATTACTTTTTTTCAATCGACAGCCTATTTTGTATAAATTTCATGAAACTAAAGATGAAATACACTCCATTTTTGATGAAACATATTATACAAGCTCTAATCCAAGATTTTATATATGGCAAGATTCCTACGCCTTAATTAAGGATCAAATTCTATTCGGATTTGGTTTAGGTGATGAGCAGCAGGTACTCACACAAAAAGCAAAAAAAAGAGACTTGTATTTTTGGTTAGATAATAAAAATGTCACTTATGGCTCCTTAAATTTGAATTATCATTCTCAGTATATCCAAACTCTTGCAACAGTAGGATTATTTGGTTTTATCCCTCTTATTTTGTCCATTATTTTTGCCTTGCGTTTTAGTCTAAAGCAAACAGATAAAGCGGCATTTTGGATCATTTTTTTGATTGCCACCACAATGTTTACAGAGAGCATACTTCTTAGACAGTGGGGTACGGTTTATTTTGCGTTCTTTTTTCTTTTTTTTGCCAAAAAGAAATAGAAAAAATGTTTTAAATCTTCCATTTCCTTTATGCACCTTTCTGTAAGAATTAATAAAAATGAATTACCTTTGTTTTTATGTCTGAATTAGAAAAAAAATCCAATAATATAAGCTATCAACAGCAACTAGATGCTACCGATTTTCAATTAGTTAAAGGAAAGTTACCTCCTCAAGCTTTGGAAATGGAAAAGGCAGTGCTAGGAGCGATTATGATTGATAAAGAAGCTCTTAATGAAGTCGTAGATATTCTTCGTTCTGAGGCTTTTTATGATCAAAAACATCAAATAATCTATGAAACTATAACAGAGTTGTTTGGTGATTCTCAACCCATTGATATTCTCACAATTTCTGAGTCTATTCGTAAAAAAGGAGAAATCGATACTGTAGGGGGAGAAATTTACCTAATGGATTTGACTCAGAAAGTCACTTCGTCAGCACATATTGAATACCATGCAAGAATCATACTTCAGAAATATTTACAAAGAAGATTGATCCATATTTCAAGTGAAATAATTACAGATGCTTTTGATGAAAAAACAGATGTTATTGAGCTATTGGATACAGCCGAAAGCAAACTATATGAAGTTGCCAATGGGAATATTAAAAAAAGCTTTGAGTCTGCACAAGATTTGGTAAGGCAAGCGATCAAAAAGATAGCAGAAATAGCAAACCAAGAAGGTTTAAGTGGGGTTCCTACAGGTTTTCTTAAACTTGATAAACTTACTGCAGGTTGGCAACCCTCAGATTTAATTATTTTGGCAGCCCGTCCTGGAATGGGAAAAACCGCATTTGTTCTTTCTATGGCAAGAAATATGGCCGTGGATAGACATTTCGGTATCGCCTTTTTCTCTTTAGAGATGTCTTCTGTACAGCTTATTACTCGTTTGATTTCTGCAGAAACAGGACTTACTTCAGAAAAATTAAGAAAAGGAAACCTTGAAGATCATGAATGGCAACAGCTCATGACCAAGGTGAAAGCACTAGAAAAAGCGCCAATTTTTATTGATGATACCCCAGGGATTTCTATTTTCGATTTAAGAGCAAAATGTAGAAGACTTGTTTCTCAACACGATGTTCGAATCATTATTATCGATTATCTTCAGCTGATGACAGCAGGAGGGAAGGGAGGAAATCGTGAACAAGAGATTTCTACAATTTCTCGTTCTCTAAAAGGGATTGCAAAAGAATTGAATGTTCCTGTAATCGCACTTTCTCAGTTATCAAGAGCCGTAGAAACAAGAACAGGTTCTAAAAGACCATTATTATCCGATCTTAGAGAATCTGGAGCAATTGAGCAAGATGCCGATATTGTATCCTTTATTTATAGACCCGAATACTATAAACAAGATACTTGGGATGATGATGAAGGGACATCTTGTATCGGTCAAGCGGAGTTTATTGTTGCAAAACACCGTAATGGAGGTCTTGAAAATATTCGTCTAAAATTTGAAGGACAGTTTGCTAAATTTGACAACCTTGAGGAAGAGGATGATTTTACGGCAGAGTTTAGTTCAAAATTGAATAGTCAGGAAGGTGATATTTCCGCAGGTCTTATGGATGGTGCTCGACCTCAAGATGGAGAAGATATCCCATTTTAAATTCTACCTCTCTATATCTTTATAGTTTTTATTGATAAGAATTGTATTCTGATAGTTAATTGTAATAATATCTTTGCACTATCATTAAACAAAATACGATTATGAAAACTACGAAGACCACGAAAAAATTAAACAAACTATTAGCTTCTTATCAAATTTTTTATCAAAATTTAAGAGGTTTTCATTGGAATATAAAAGGAAAAAGTTTTTTTGAATTACATGTGAAATTCGAAGAAATGTACCTTGATGCTCAGGATAAAATTGATCTAATAGCAGAAAGAATTCTCACACTCGGAGGCAGACCCATACATCATTTTGAGGATTACCTTGAAAAAGCAGAAGTTACAGCTGTAAAAAATATCTCTAAGGATGAGAAAATAGTTCATGAAGTAATATTTTCTTTAGAAACGCTTTTGGCTCAAGAAAAAGACTTATTAGATCTTAGTGATGAGAGTGAAGACGAAGGTACAAATTCTATGATGAGTGATTTTATCGGAGAACAAGAAAAAGCGCTTTGGATGTTTAATGCTTGGTTGGCATAAAGATAGATAAAAGCGGTTTTAAAAAAATATATCCCCTATTTATCTTAGGACAAATAGGGGATATTGTTTGTTGATTTAGTTCACTTTTGTAAATCGAATATTATAATTCCAACAGGCAGTTTGGTTTCCTCCTGCTTCTGCATGAAATGCAAGATCAAAAAGATTTGAATGTCCTGTCAGTCCAGGGGCTGTAAATGTAACATTGTTATTCAACGTAAAAGGTAACTGTGATTGTGTTATTCCAGCATTGGCTGCCAAAGTATGGAAAACTCTAGCACCATGAATTACTCTTAATGCATAATTAGCATTATTAGTTATTGTAGTTGCAGACATTGCTACGATAGTTACTTGATAAGTTCCATTTGGTGGAACAACTCTAGTCCAAGATTGTGTCCAAGAACTGTTGAATTGATGGGTAACCGATACATTTGTGAATGTAACAGTATTTGCTCCTGCACCAGTAACGTCACTAGCAGACCAGTTGTACGCTTTCTCGTAATTAGTTTGTCCTCCAGATACACAGGTGTTTCCAGAAGCTGTTAAGGTTAGTGGTTGAGAAATGGTAACGGTGTGTAAATCTTGCCCAGTGGTAGGAGTACATGGTTGTGGTGTATTACCAGTAGCAACTACACGCACTACAATGTTTCCTGTTGCACCATTTGTTGGTGTTAGGGTTACCGTGGTTCCTGTTGTTGTATTTAATGTTCCTGAACCTGATTGTATGCTCCATACATAATTTGCATAGTTATTTGGCGATACAGATAAGTTTATCGAGCTACCCGTAACGACACTTGTTGCACCTGTTATTGTTGGTGTTGGTGTTGTACAGGGTGGTGGTGGAGAAATGGTAACGGTGTGTAAATCTTGCCCAGTGGTAGGAGTACATGGTTGTGGTGTATTACCTGTAGCAACTACACGTACTACAATGTTTCCTGTTGCACCATTTGTTGGTGTTAGAGTTACAGTGGTTCCTGTTGTTGTATTTAATGTTCCTGAACCTGATTGTATGCTCCATACATAATTTGCATAGTTATTTGGAGCTACTGATAAGTTTATCGAGCTACCCGTAACGACACTCGTTGCACCTGTTATTGTTGGTGTTGGTGTAGTACAGGGTAGTGGGTTTAATACAGTTGCAGAAAAGGAACAAGTATTTCCATCTTTTCTAATGGTATAAGTATGATTACCAGAAGTAGTAGGAGTTCCTACAGCGGTTAGAACTATATTATGTGTTCCTGAATTTACATTTCCAGAATATCTAAAAAAGACACCATTTACCGTATCTGTTGTAATACTTTCTGCACCGGTACTTGTAAATGTTGCGGAAATTGTTTGAGTGATATTCGTTGCTTGAACACCAACACGTAGCGCTCCAGCATTTGCAACGGAACAATTATTAAAACTTCGAAGATTACCACAAACGTTAACCCAGTCTGGAAGGTTCGGGTTCGAGCTCCTATTGAATTCTAAGCATCTCGTTGTTATATTGAATATGACAAGTCCTCTAGCTGGCGAATTAATGAGGTCTCTTTGAGCAGTTGTCATTCTAGTTGGTAAAAATCCACGTGTGGTGGAAGTTACATCTAATTTTGCTGATGAATGTGGTGTTGAAGTTCCAATACCTATTTGAGCATTTAGATTTAAATTGAATATAAACAGAAGTATTATTGCATAAGCTTTTTTCATAACAATTCTTTATTTGAGTAATAAGGTTGTGCATAAATAAATTATTATTTTTTGAACGTCAAATACTTTTCGATAAAGTAAATGATTATTAGGTTTAAACGTTATTTATTATTTGACACGCAAAAAAAAAAGGAAGACAACAACTTGTCTTCCTTTTTTTACAGAGTAATATTTTTTATACTACCATTTTGGTAAAAAGTGATTATACTGTAGTGTTATCCCAAAATTGAGTCCTTGATAATCTGCTTTATCTAAGTGATCAAAATCAAAACCACTTACAAAATTATATCCAAGATTTAAACCGAGTTTTACGTTTCTTACTGGAACAAACAAAAGTTTAGCACCAAGTTGCGTATTTAAAAATTGATCTTCTTGATAATCTATATATTCCATGCTCACTAATCCCATATTCATATACGGTGCCAATGAAAATTTTTCCACCATTTCTACTTCATAAAGTAAGTCTAGACCAAATCCGTTATATTTAACATTCATTTTTTCTGGATTTGTATTAGCGGTATTGACAATGGTTGGGTCTCCAATTTTACTTTTTGCTTCACCAAATGAAGTTAAATAATGAACTCCAACATGAAAACCATCAAAATGTGCACCTGCACCTATTCTTGAATTGAATGTTTCATCAAAAGCCGAAGTAAGATCCGTATTCAAACGAAAATAAAGTCCTTTCGAAATTTCATGATTATCTAAATCTTTTCTGCTTTCTTGAGCCAATGATACCATAGGTATCAACATCATAATAAATAGTAATTTTTTCATAATTCGAAATAGTGTTTTTTTAGTTTAACATTCTGTTGTACTCCAAAATTATACCAAAAATAATAGATCAAAATATTTAGCACAATTATTTATTGGTAATAATTTACTTGTTAGAGTTTTACTGCTCAAAAGAGTGATTGCTATGCCATTGAAATAAGGAATCATCTTCAGTTTTTTTTGCATGAATCTCTTCATAAATCACAGGCTCTTTAAGTTCATCAAGAAGATCTTTTTCTTTTTCCCAAGAATATTTTTTCCTTTTAGGAAATCTACTAGGAAAGGCATAACTTAAGAAAATACCAGTGATGAACCCCATTAAGTGACCTTCCCATGAAATATTTAAGTATTCGGGTTGTGGGAAAATACCCCAAACCATAGAACCATAAAATAATACGATCGTAAAGGTGATTCCCTTGCTCTTTGGGTTTGCGTCTCTCAAAGAATTAAAAAATAAATAAGATGCTAATGCGTAGATCCAAGCACTCGCCCCAATATGATAGCTGCTTCTACCACCTATCCAGGTAAGAAATCCAGACATGAGTAGGGCAGAAGTGTAAACCTGAAAACGATTTCTTCTATAAAAAACAAAAAGAATCGCACTTAAAGGAAGGAAAGAAATTAGATTATTTCCCAAGTGTTTCCAGTCACCATGGATGAAATGAAAAAAGAAAACCCCCTTTAATCCAGACCAATCCCGAGGATAAATACCCCATTGATACAGATCTGGAGCAATGGTTTCTTTAATCAAATGAGTTAATACCATGATCATCCCCAACAAAATAGGGATTCTGATGGAGCGTAAAAATGGGTGTTTCTTATGGTTTTTCTTCTTCATTGGATTCAATAAAATTACTATATTTGTTCAAAACAGCTATATATGACCTCAATTTTTAGACCTATTTTATTTTTATCCCTTATTTCATTTTTTGGGGCTTCTTGTGAAAACGAAGAATTTGATGAAAACAAAGTCCTTTGTGATGAATGGCATATTTACCGTTCTGTACAAACATTAGAATTAAAAAATGGAGTTGAAATTCCTTATAGAGATATCGAAAATCATATAGAATTACCAATAGATTATTTGTCTATTCAATGTATTGAAGGGCAAACTAATGTTGGGGTACCTGTTTCATTTTTAAATCTAGACTCCTCTGCTAATAAAACTATAGAGGTAGATACTGTTTTTCAAACTGTATGGGACGTACTTTCACAAGAAAAAGATATTTTAAGAGTTGGTGATCGTTTATATTCCATAGATGCAATAGATAAATGGCGTGTTAAGTTGGTTCATAAAGATTTACATCCTACAGCGGATTCTCTAAATAGTCTTACGACTACATTATATTGTAAAAAAATGCCTCTCGAAGATTACAAAGAACTTCCACCAAAAGTAGAAGAGTAATAGAATACTCTTGAAGTACAGAAAAATTACCTATATTAGCAGTTAAACATTTATTGAAGGAAAGAGATTTTTATGCTACGTAAATCCTTATTTATTCTTGGGTTCATTTCAATTTGTCATTATAGTGATGCACAATCAGTGTATAATTCACAATTGGATAAACGTTTTTCTGAGGAAGTAAAAACCGAAGAAGATTATGACAAATACATAAAGAAGATACAAGTTCATGTATTGTCAGATTACCACACTTTTTTAGAGGAACTGGATAAACCCACGATTCGAAAAAGTTTAATTTCTAAAAGATTAGAAAGTAATCAGAAAAAACTTGATTATTATAGAAATCTTCTTGGTAGAAAAATGGAGTATTTGCCAGAATACAACCTGAAAAAATCAGTAAATACTTTTATTGATCATTATGAAAACCTTTACCGAAAGGAGTTAAAAAACGAGATGGATTTTCAGTTAAAGAAAAATCATCACGGGATTGAAATTAAAAAAGAGTTAGACTACTATTTAAAATATCCCGAAAGACCTATAAAAGATTTTTCACCAAGTAATGAGGACTACAAAAAAAATCTGATTTCCATCAATCAACATACACAAAAAGCGGTATCGGCAAGGGATTTCATAAAAGAAGAAATGAGTCTTTATGAGAAGAAGGAACAAATAGAAAAGGATCCAGAAAACCTTAAAACGCTCAATAGAGCAGATAAGAAACTCATCAGGTTAGAGGAAAAGCTTAATGATTATGAAGCAGTCACACTCTATAATTTTGGTTTGCTTAGGAAAATTAAAAAACTCGCTACCCTAGATACAGAATTTAGGAAAGCAGCAAAAGATTTGGATCTTGAAGCGATGAAGAAAAAACAGAAATTTCTTTTATATCATGCCGAAATTGAATTCCTTGAAATCTCAAAATATCCAAAGTTTAAGGGTTCAGAAAATGAATTGAAAAATAGCGCTCTTAGACTTGTAAAGTACTATTTGAATATTGGACAAAAATCTTATCAAGGAATTATTAAATTTACTGAAACAAACCTTCAAACACTTATTCAAGAAAGAAAGAATATGGAGGAATATAAAACAGTGGTTAGTAGTAAAAAGAATTTTTATTCAAAAGAAGAATATTTGGCATATAAAAACAATTTGCCTTCGCAAAAACTGACAGAAAAGTACAACGGACTGACAAGAAAATATGTTGAAAAGCTAAGGAATAATGTAGAAGCCTACATTCTTGCTAACCAGAATACAAAAACGAAATACACTAAAAATCTTCAAACATCAATCTAAAGTATGAAAAAGATTATTTTATCATTATTTGCTCTTGTGACTTTTGGAGCTCAAGCTCAAGAAATAGGAGCTTATTTGGGAACGAATTTTAACCTCTATGGTTTTGAAACAGACTTTATCAATTTTCAAGGTGTAGAATTCACAACAAAACCTAGATTAGGATTTGATGCAGGAGTGCTTTATAGAAAAGATTTAAGTCATTTTTGGAGTTTTGAACAACAAATAGGAATCCAATCAACGAGTACAGGGATAAACGAAAGAAATAACCCAAATCAAGTCGATTTTTACGAGAAAGAGTTAGATATTCATGAAACCTATTTCAGAATTTCACCAATGGTTCAGTATCATTTTAACAACAGATGGGCATTTACTTTTGGTGCAAATGTGAGATTGAGCATTTACGGAAACACTTTTCAAGTAACTAATTCTACACTCTTAACAGAGTCCAAGCACTTTAAAGCTTTAGTCATTAATTTGTTTGAACAAAATTATTTCGACGGACTTTTTGGTGTTCAATACGAAAGCCCAATTGGTCTAGGAGTTTATGCAAACTATCAACTACCAATGATCAGGTTTCAAGAGTCCACTTCATTGAATTATCAATCAAAAGGAACGATTAGCCTTGGGTTGAATTACCGAATTGCAACAGAAAAACTTAGCCCTTATAAAAGATAAGTTAAAACAAAAAGTATTTACCAAAAACCGCTCAAATTCTTGAGCGGTTTTTTTGTTTTTAAGCGGATCCAAAAACAGAATGTTGAGAAAATAAAATAAATCGATAAAAGGCAAAAAAAACGTTGTCAAATGCATTAAAAAAATGCGACAAAAATGGTATATTCGTGTAGCAAAAAAATGAAAAAACAATTTTATGTCAGACGGAGAAAGAATAATACAAATTAACATAGAAGAAGAAATGAAATCAGCCTATATCGATTATTCGATGTCGGTTATTGTTTCAAGAGCTTTACCTGATGTGAGAGATGGTTTTAAGCCCGTACACCGCCGTGTTTTATACGGAATGTATGAGTTAGGAGTACTCTCCAATCGTCCTTATAAAAAGTCCGCCAGAATTGTCGGGGAAGTTTTGGGTAAGTATCACCCACATGGAGATACTTCAGTTTATGATTCTATGGTCCGTATGGCACAAGAGTGGTCTTTGAGATATACCCTTGTTGACGGTCAAGGTAACTTCGGTTCTGTAGATGGAGATAGTCCTGCCGCTATGCGTTATACAGAAGCAAGACTTCAGAAAATAGCTGAAGAAATGCTTCGAGATATCGAAAAAAATACGGTAGATACAAGACTGAATTTTGATGATTCCTTAAAAGAACCAATCGTTCTTCCAACAAGAATTCCAAACTTGTTGATGAACGGAGCTTCTGGTATTGCCGTAGGTATGGCTACCAATATGCCTCCTCACAATATCACAGAAGTGTGTAATGGTGTGATTGCTTATATCGATAATAACGATATAGAGATAGACGAACTGATGACTTTTGTAAAAGCACCAGATTTCCCAACAGGAGGTGTAATTTATGGATACGAAGGTGTTAAAAATGCTTTCCATACAGGAAGAGGAAGAGTCGTTCTCAGAGCAAAGGCAAGAATTGAAGAAACAAGTGGAGATCGTGAAGTTATTATCGTAGATGAAATTCCTTTCCAAGTCAATAAAGCAGACATGATTAAGAAAACTGCTGATTTGATTAATGATAAAAAATTGGATGGAATCTCTAATATTACGGATGAATCGGATAGAAAAGGAATGCGTATTGTTTACCACGTTAAACGTGATGCAATAGCAAACGTAGTTCTCAATAAACTCTATAAATACACTGCGCTTCAAACCAGTTTTTCGGTAAACAATATTGCATTGGTAAACGGAAGACCAGAGCTTTTGAACTTAAAAGACATGATCAAGCATTTTGTAGATCATCGTCATGAAGTAGTTGTAAGAAGAACACAGTATGAGCTAGAACAAGCTGAAAAAAGAGCACATATTCTTGAAGGTTTGGTGATTGCATTAAATAATATCGATGAGATAATCGAGATGATTAAGCAATCTAAAACTCCAGAAGAAGCAAGAAATGGATTGATGTCAAGATTTGAATTGTCTGAAATTCAAGCAAGAGCAGTTCTTGATATGCGTCTTCAAAAACTTACAGGTCTTGAAATAGACAAAATCAAGGAAGAGTATGCAGAATTGATGGAAACAATCAAAGGTCTTAATGCAATATTAGAAAATGAAGACTTGAGAATGAATATCATCAAAGAAGAAACTCAAGAAATCATCGAAAAATATGGAGATGAAAGAAGATCTGAAATTGATTACGCTGGAGGAGAATTGAGTGTAGAAGACATGATTCCTAACGAAGAAGTTATCGTAACCATGTCTCATGCAGGATATATCAAAAGAACAGCATTAAGCGAATACCGTTCTCAAAACAGAGGAGGAGTAGGGCAAAAAGGAGCTTCTACAAGAGATAAAGACTTTATCGAAAATATCTTTGCAGCCAAAAATCACGATTATATGTTGTTCTTTACAGAACAAGGTAGATGTTTCTGGTTAAGAGTATTCCAAATTCCAGAAGGAAGCAGAACGGCTAAAGGAAGAGCCATCCAAAACTTAATAAATATTCCTAAAGATGATCGTGTTGTAGCTTATTTAAATACAGGTGATTTAAAGGATAAAGAATACGTAGAGAATAATTTTATCGTAATGGCAACCAAAAATGGATTGGTGAAAAAGACGAAATTAGAAGCTTATTCTAGACCAAGAACCAATGGAATTAACGCCATCGTAATTAA
The DNA here is from genome assembly GCA_025210805.1 of Flavobacteriales bacterium. Lineage (NCBI taxonomy): Bacteria > Pseudomonadati > Bacteroidota > Flavobacteriia > Flavobacteriales > Flavobacteriales bacterium. The sequence continues at coordinate 275,980 of JAOAQX010000023.1, read as the reverse complement.
AGATGGAGATGAACTATTGGAAGCAAAATTAACCAATGGTAATAACGAAATTATCTTGGCCGTAAAATCAGGTAAAGCCATTAGATTCCCAGAAAATAAATGTCGTCCAGTAGGTAGAACATCTATGGGAGTACGTGGTGTAACTTTAGCAGATGAAAAAGACGAAGTAATAGGAATGGTATGTGTAGAAGATCCTACATCTAGTGTACTTGTAGTTTCAGAAAATGGATACGGAAAGCGTTCAATAGTAGAGGGTTATCGTGTGACAAATCGTGGTGGTAAAGGTGTGAAAACACTTACAATTAGTGAGAAAACAGGAGCCCTGATTGCTATTAAAAACGTAACCGATGAAGATGATTTAGTAATCATCAATAAATCTGGTGTGATGATTCGTATGGGGATGGAAAATATCCGAGTTATGGGAAGAGCAACGCAAGGAGTAAGACTTATTTCTTTAAAAGGAAAAGATCGTATTGCAGCTGTAGCCAAAGTGCCTCACGAAGAGGAAGAAGAGAACGATGGCATAGCTTTTGAAGATACATCAAACGAGAACACAACGGATGATAATATCCAAAATAACAACGAAACAGAAAACTAAAACTAAAACAATGAGAATAAAGAATCTATTACTTATAGGTGCCGTGGGAGCCATGACAATTCCTGCATTTGCTCAGCAAGTTGATCTTACATCATCTATTGTAGAGTATAAAAACCGTAAAAACACAGAAAAGGCTAAACATTATATTGATTTGGTGAAAACCAAACTAGATGAAGGTGGTTCTTTAAGTAAAAAAAGTCTTGATAAATATTATTTTTATAGAGGACTTATTTATTCAAAAGTAACTTTAAAAGATAGTGTTAATGCACTTCCAGAGAATTGGGAAATCATGGAGGAAAACTTCGTGAAAAGTATCCAATATGATGGGAAATTTGTAAAAAAATCTAAGTATAATTTCAATTTAGCTCTTAACAAAGCAAGATCGTATGGTTACAAAGCTTATGACAAAAAAGATTATAAGACTGCCGTTGTATATCTAAAAAGAGCTGTGGATTATATGCAAAATGGTTTCAATTCTATTGATACCAATAATTTATACTTTATCTCTGTTGCTGCTCAATATGGAAAAGACATGGAAACAGCGAAAGAATATGCAGATAAATTAATAAAATTAGATCCTACAAGCGAGAAGTTTAATCGTCAAAAATTAAACGTTGAAGAAAAAGGGTCTGAAGCCTATGTAAAAGCACTTTTTGATGCAAGAAAAAACTGTCCAGAGAATACTACTTTTGTTATGGATCTGGTAAACCATTATATTGGTAACAAAGAATATGATAAGCTTACTAAAACTCTAGACGAGGCAATTGAATTAGACCCAGAAAACGAAAAATTATTCTTTGCAAAAGGATTCGCTTATGCAGCTATGGATCAAGAGGAAAAAGCAATTGAGGCATATCAAAACGCATTGGATGTAAACCCAGAGTATGAAGATGCAAGTTTCAACTTGGCAAATATCTATATTGCTAAATCAAACAAATATGTATTGCAAATGAATGATTTAGGAATGTCTCGTGCCGATCAAAAGAAGTATGCAGAACTTGAAAAAATGAAAAATGATGAGTTCAAAAAAGCACTACCTTATTTAGAAAGTATTCATGCGTACTCTGAGGGTAAAAACGCAGAAGCCAAAAGACTTCTTAAAAAACTCTATTACGATCTTGATATGACAGATCAACTAGAAATTTTGATGCAGAAATAAAATTGGAATTTCTTCCAAAAAAAGCAATAACTTTAAGCCTAATTTTTCGAAATTAGGCTTATCTTTTTTTTAACAAAAAAAACAAACCCATGTCAGACGATAAGAAAGTCATCTTTTCGATGAGTAGAATCACGAAAAGCTATCCAAATAAACAAGTATTAAAAAATATTAATCTTTCATTCTTTTATGGTGCCAAGATTGGTATTTTAGGTCTAAACGGAGCTGGTAAATCCACTGTTCTTAAAATAATTGCAGGAGTTGAAAAAGAATTTCAAGGAGATTTGCATTGGGCAAAAGATTGTAGTGTTGGGTATCTAGAACAAGAACCAAAACTAGATGACTCCAAAACCGTATTAGAAGTTGTAAAAGAAGGAGTTGCCGAAACCGTTAAAGTTCTTGAAGACTATGAAGCTGTTAACTTAAGATTTGCTGAACCAGAGGTGTTGGAAAATCCAGACTTGATGCAGAAATTAATTGATGAACAAGCTGTTCTTACAGAAAAAATTGAGCAATTAGATGCTTGGAATCTAGATTCCAAACTAGAAACCGCCATGGATGCGCTTAGAACACCAGACGGAAATGCAAAAATAGAACACCTCTCTGGAGGAGAAAGAAGAAGAGTAGCACTTTGTAGATTACTCCTTAAACAACCTGATGTTCTATTACTTGATGAACCTACTAACCACCTCGATGCACAGTCCATTCATTGGTTAGAACAACACCTTGGTAAATATCAAGGAACAGTAATAGCAATAACGCACGACCGTTATTTCTTGGATAATGTAGCAGGATGGATTCTAGAACTAGACAGAGGACAAGGAATACCTTGGAAAGGAAATTATTCATCTTGGTTAGACCAAAAATCAAAAAGACTTGCCCAAGAAGAAAAACAAGCTTCTAAAAGACAAAAAACACTTGAAAGAGAGCTCGAGTGGATCAAAATGACCCCAAAAGGAAGAGGAACAAAATCTAAAGCACGTATCAAAAATTATAATGACTTGATGAATCAAGACATACGTGAGCAAGAGCAAAAACTAGAGATCTTTATTCCAAATGGTCCAAGACTAGGGAATAAAGTTCTTGAAGCCCAAGGAATCAAGAAAGGTTTTGGAGAAAGATTATTGTATGAAGATCTAACTTTTAGCTTGCCACCCGCAGGAATTGTAGGAATTGTAGGGGCAAACGGAGCAGGAAAATCCACTCTTTTTAAAATGATTATGGGTATCGAACAACCCGACGCTGGAACCTTTGAGGTAGGAGAAACCGTAAAATGGTCTTATGTAGATCAATCTCACGAAGACTTAGATCCCGAAAAATCTATTTTTGAAACCATTGCAGGTGGAGATGAAATGGTTGAGATCGGTGGAGTACGTGTGAATGCAAGAGCCTGGCTAAGCCGATTTAATTTTGCAGGTGGAGACCAAAGTAAAAAAGTAAAAATGCTCTCAGGTGGAGAAAGAAACCGTTTGCATTTAGCTATGGCTTTAAAACAAGAAGGAAACGTCCTTTTACTCGATGAGCCTACCAATGATTTAGATGTTAATACATTAAGAGCCCTTGAGGAAGGGTTAGAAAAATTTGCAGGATGTGCAGTAGTTATTTCCCATGATAGATGGTTCTTAGATAGAATTTGTACACATATCTTAGCTTTTGAAGGAGATTCTGAAGTCGTATATTTTGAAGGAAGTTATTCAGAATATGAAGAAAACTACAAAACCAGAAAAGGAGACCTTATTCCAAAACGATTGAAGTACAAAAAATTCACACAAAACTAAATATGTTTAAATTTGACTTCAAAAATAAACCCTACTCCATATTCATTGATATTGGATTGGCGTTGGTTTTATGTTTAGCAATTTTTCTCTTAGGAAATGCAGGCTATATCAAACAACTGCATCCGTTATTCTATGTGGTTTTCGGACCCATGGTTGCATTACTCTTGATAAGAGCAAGGAAAAGAGAAGAAGAAAGCACAGAAGATTAATTTTTTTAAAAAAAACACAAACAGGATTACACCAATTGGGTTTTAAATAGAAAGAGATAAAAATAAATTATCACTTGTACTTTTGAGAATCAATAGGTGTTACAAAAAACAATTTTGATAAAGATGGGAAGAGCATTTGAATTTAGAAAAGCAAGAAAATTTAAACGTTGGGCAGCAATGGCAAAAACCTTTACTAAAATAGGTAGAGAAATTGCTATGGCAGTAAAAGAAAGTGGTCCAGACCCAGAATCGAACTCAAAACTAAGAGCAGTTATACAAAATGCTAAGGCAGCCAATATGCCAAAGGAAAATGTAGAACGTGCTATAAAAAAAGCCTCCGACAAGGATACTTCGAACTATAAAGAAGTATTATTTGAAGGTTATGGACCCCATGGAATCGCCTTTTTGATTGAAACAGCAACAGATAACAATAACCGAACGGTTGCAAATGTTCGAGCAAGTTTCAATAAATGTAATGGAGCTTTAGGTACTTCGGGTTCTGTGGATTATATGTTTGAACATAAATGTAATTTCAAAATCCCAGTTGGAGAATTAGATATCGAAGAACTGGAATTAGAGCTTATAGACTTTGGTGCAGAAGATGTTTTTGAGGAAGAAGGACATATCATGATTTATGCAGACTTTAAGCAATTTGGAGAAATTCAGAAATACTTAGAAGGAAGTAATATGGAAATAGTTGAGTCTGGATTCGATAGAATTCCTAGTATGACAAAAGAACTCAATGAAGAACAAATGGCTGAAGTTGAAAAACTGATTGATCGATTAGAAGAAGATGATGATGTGCTAAATGTTTATCATACAATGCAGTAAGTTGATAAATATACATTTTTAAATAAAAAAGGTTCTCATTTGTATTTTAATGGGAACCTTTTTTTGTATTTCTATTGTTTTTCACAAAGATGCTCCATACTATTGATGAATTGCTCATAAGTTAGACCATTATGATCTTGTGGCTGATAATCATCTTTACAAATAGGAATTGTTTTTTTCTCAATTTCACAATTGTAACAACTTTCTTTCTCACAAGATGAAATAAGGAAACAAAAGAATAGAATAAATAAGCTTGAAAAAAATTTCATAATAATTTTGAATTAATATTTTGTTATGTAAATATATAATTTTATTCAACAATTATTGTGATAAATGTTCCTTTGGGCAAAAATGGAATTTATATGTATCTAGTTAACAATCTTCCTAAACTCTTCATAATCCAGTCGGTCAAAAGCATCTATAAAGGAATTAGAAGAACAATTATATATTTTCACTTTTTTATAAACAGCATATTTGTTTAAGTTATGATAACCTTTTAATGCCTTTGAAGAATTTATCAGTAATTGATGCATTTTTACAGGAATTTTATCATAAATATTACTATAAGATACCTTGGTATAATCTTTTTCGTAAAAATGAGTATTTGTTAAATAAACCAAATTATCTTTTCCAACAACAGCTAATTTATGCCAATCGTTTTGAGCTCCAAAAAGAAAAACATTTTTTGCCCCATTTTTTATCAAATTAAACAACACGGCAATAAGTACATTTTGAGCTTGGAGCATACCTAAGTTTTTTTCAAAAAGAAGATGATTTATTGAATCAAATCCACCTTTTATCAAAGTGCTATTGAAAAATACAAAGTTGACATTTTTATTTTTAGATACTATTTTAACAAATTTTGATTTTCGATATCTATAAGGAATGTAAACATTTATTTTCCACTCAATGTCTATTAATACATCTTGGGTGATTTGCATGCTTTCATAAGGGATTTTATCAAAGAAATATTGACCATCTAAAAGCAGATAATGCTGTGGTTTTATTTCTTTAAATATTGGGCTAGAGCAAAAAGCGTTTACAACAAAAACTTCTTTTTCCTTAAATATGTCCTTCAATTCTTCGTAGTCTTTGCTTAAAGAAGGACCATTGGCAAGAAGTAAATAATCTTTAGAGGGATCTAAAGATATTTTCTTTGCAAAAAAACCTCTTTCGTAAATGATTTTTGCAAAAGAAATGAAAGTTTCAAAAATCTTTTTGAAGAAACCAACGAGTTTAATAAATACCTTGAAAAGTTTGTCCACAGTTTTTTCTTTTTTTAAGATTACAAATATAATGTTTCAATTTTGAAATGCATTCTTATAAAACGAACTAAGCAATATAGTTTACAGAAGTAGTTAAATCAATATTTTACTTTCTAGAATCAAGTGTTTTTTGTCCGAAACACATAAGAATTTTCACAAATATTGGTATTTTTGATATTCTGAAAAAAGTATGAATAAATAATTCTTATAGATGCTAGATCTTAACGGAAAAGAAGTTCTGATAACAGGCGGAACAGGATCATTTGGTAAAATGTTCACAAAATTGATTTTGGAAAGATATCCAAAAGTAAAAAGATTGGTCATTCTCTCAAGAGATGAACAAAAACATTTCCAGATGCAACAAGAGTACCCCGAGTGGGAATTTCCTCAATTGCGTTTCTTTATTGGAGACGTAAGAGATAAGCAAAGATTAATTAGAGCATTTGAAGGAATTGATGTTGTGATTCATGCTGCCGCAATGAAACACGTACACTTGGCAGAATATAATCCAATGGAATGTGTGAAGACAAATATTTTAGGAGCAGAAAATGTGATAGATGCAGCATTACTCACAGGAGTATCAGATGTAGTTGCTTTATCTACTGACAAAGCTGCTGCCCCCATTAATCTATACGGAGCAACAAAACTTGCATCTGATAAATTATTCATAGCTGCCAATAATATAAAGGGGAAAAGAGATATTCGTTTTTCGGTGGTACGATATGGAAATGTAATGGGTTCTAATGGATCCGTAATGCCTTTCTTCTTGAAAAGAAAAAGCCAAGGAGTCCTTCCGATTACTGATGCAGGAATGACCCGATTCAATATTTCTCTAGAAGATGGTTGTGAAATGGTGTTTTATGCTATTGCCAATGCATGGGGAGGAGAGGTGTTTGTTCCAAAAATTCCTTCATATAAAATTATGGATGTGGCAGAAGCTATTGGTCCAGAATGTGAAAAGAAAATCGTGGGAATTCGTCCTGGAGAAAAGCTCCATGAAGAGATGATCACTGCTTCAGACTCTTACAACACCTTAGATTTAGGGAAATATTATGCGATTCTTCCTCAGAATATTTATAAATATTCTAAAGAAGAATATATGTCGAAATTTAATGCCACAGAGGTGAAAGCAGGTTTTGCTTACAATTCAGGAACCAATGATCAATGGGAAACAGTAGAGTCTCTAAGAGCTTTAGTCAGAAAACATGTTGATCCCAATTTTGAAGTATAATGAGTACAAAAGAATATCGCATCCCCTACGGTAAACAAGCTATCGATCAAGAAGATATTGACGCAGTAGTGAGTACATTAACTGCTGACTTTCTTACCCAAGGTCCAAAAATCAAAGAATTTGAAAAGGATTTTGCAAATTATGTGGGAGCCAAATACGCCGTAGCAGTGAGTAACGCCACCGCAGGCTTACATCTTTCTGTTTTAGCTTTGGGCTTAAAAGAAGGAGAAAGAGTAATCACTACACCAATTACCTTTGCCGCTACCGCCAATAGCATACGCTATGCAGGTGGAGAAGTATGGTTTGCCGATATTGATCCTGATACTTATTTGTTGGACTTGAATAGTGTAAAAAAGCTGGTTGAATCTAAGCCAAAAGGTTTTTTTAAGGGAATAATACCTGTAGATTTTGCAGGGCTTCCTGTTGACTTAGAGGAATTTCGAGCCTTTGCCGATCAGTACGATTTGTGGATTATTGAAGACGCTTGTCATGCCCCTGGAGGTTATTTTGAAGACACCAAGTCTCAGAAGAATTTCTGTGGAAATGGAGCGTTTGCAGATCTTGGAGTGTTCTCTTTTCATCCTGTAAAGCATATTGCTTGTGGAGAAGGAGGAATGGTAACGACCAATTCTGAAGATTTATACAAAAAGCTTATAAAACTCAGAACTCATGGTATTTCCAAGGAAAATATGATGGAAAATCATGGCGGATGGTATTACGAAATGCAAAGCCTAGGATTCAATTATCGACTTACCGATATTCAATGTGCTTTGGGAATTTCTCAATTGAAAAAAAATACAGAAGGCGTAAAGCAAAGAAACCTAATTGCAGATCGATATAAAAACGCCTTTGAAGGAATCATAAAATATCAATCCTTACCAAAGCAATGTTATAATGCTCATCACCTTTTTGTAATAGAGGTTGCAGACAGGAAAGGGTTGTATGACCATCTTCACAGTCATGGAATCTTTGCACAAATACATTATATTCCCGTTCATCAATTACCCTATTATAAAGAAATCGGTTATCAAGGAGCAGAGCTTTTTAATGCAGAAAAATATTACAATCATTGCATTAGTTTACCCATGTTTCCTACTTTAACAGAGGAAGAACAAAATTTTGTGATCGAAAAAGTACTGTCTTATGTCCAGTAGAATTATAGAAACAGAAAGATTGGTTTTAAAACCTATGGAAAAGTCCATTGTTAGCCAGCAATATGTAGATTGGATGAACGACCCCGAGGTCAATAAACACTTGAGTAGTGGGGGGAATGAAACCTTGGAATCTGTTTTAAATTTTGTAAATCAACATATAGAAAAACAAAGCTATTTTTGGGCAATATTTGTGAAAGAAGATCATGAACATATCGGTAATATCAAGATTGACCCGATAAATGCCCAAACAAAATCTGGTGAATATGGTATCCTATTAGGCGATAAAAATTGCTGGGGAAAAGGATATGCGAGAGAAGCGAGCGAAGGAGTGATTAACTTTTGTTTTAAAACACTCCAACTAGATTCCATAACGCTTGGCGTAGAAAAAGAAAATGTCGGTGCTTTTAAACTGTACCAAAAAATAGGTTTTATAATTACCGACGAAATCGGGGAAAATACCATTCCATCATACCGAATGATAAAAAAGAATATTTCTGTAGAAAAATTAGCTTTAGGTACCGTGCAATTTGGTTTAGACTATGGAATCAATAACCAAAAAGGAAAACCTACAGAAGCAAGAGTATTCGAAATTTTAGATCAAGCTTTTGCCAGTGGGATTAGAACACTCGATACTGCTGAAGGTTATGGAACTTCAATGGAAGTTATTGGAAGATACCATCAACAATCCAAAAACCGATTTGGAGTCATTACGAAGTATTCTTCAAGTATGAAAAACCTTGATGATTCTTTCCAAAAAAGAGTACAAAAACATCTAGAAGTGTTAAAGGTGGATACTCTTGATGCTTATCTATTTCATTCTTTTCAAGATTATAAAGATCATATAGAATTTAATAGGGAAGATTTATTGGATCTTCAAAAGGAAGGGAAAATTCAGAAAATAGGCGTATCGGTTTATACCAATGAGGAAATAGAAGAAGTAATACAAGATTCTTTGGTTTCCATCATTCAAGTGCCTTTCAATATGCTGGATAATACCAGTAAAAGAAATCAAGTATTCAAAAAAGCAAAAGATAAAAACATAGAAATTCATTGCCGATCCATTTTTTTACAAGGCCTATTTTTTAAAGACTTAGAATGGGTAGAAAAACAGATTCCTGAATTGTTTTCTGGTGTTCAGAAAATACAATCTCTTAGTTCAAATAACTTAAGTATTCAGGATTTGGCATTAAATTATGTGAAACAAAATAGATTGATAGACAAATTAGTTTTTGGCGTAGATACAAAAGACCAATTATTAATGAATTTAGATTCTTTTAGTAAACAATTACCTCAAGAATTGATTCAAGAAATAGACTGTATTGACATCGACAAAATTGAATTGTTAAACCCTTCAAATTGGAAAATATGAAAATAGTAGCGGTTACTCAAGCAAGGATAGGATCCACCCGTTTTCCAGAGAAAATATTACAAGAAGTTCAAAATGTTTCTCTTCTAGAGCTTCATCTAAAAAGAATTTTGAAATCAAAAAGGATTGATAAACTCAAAATTGCGACCACCAATGAAGAGAAGGTTTCAGAAATACTCGACATTGGAAAAAAAGTAGGAGTAGAAACTTACCAAGGAGATTTATACAATGTATTGGATCGTTTTTATCAATGTCTTAAAGGTGAAAATCCAGATTATGTAGTACGTCTCACCTCAGATTGTCCCATTATTGATGCCGAGTTGATTGATAAAGTAATTGATTTTACTATTGAAAATGACTTAGACTATGGCTCAAATGCTCTTGAAGAAGTCTATCCAGATGGTCAAGACGTAGAAGTATTTAAATATTCAGCTTTGGTAAAAGCTTGGGAAGAATCTACTTTAGAATCAGAAAAAGAACATGTAACGCCTTTCATTTATAATAATTCCTCGCATTATGGAAAAACCTTGTTTAAATCAGATGCCTATTTATCTGAGGTAAACTATAACCATGTGAGACTCACAGTGGATACACCAGAAGATTTGGTGGTTGTAGAGAAACTGATTGAACAGCTTGGTTTAGATGCAGGATGGCAAGAATACACAAACTTATATTTAGAATCCAAAAATATTAGTTCACTAAATGATACCATTATTAGAAATGAAGGATATCTCAAATCATTAAAAAAAGATACCATGACACACGGAAAAGGACAAGAACTTTATAAAAAAGCCAAAACATTAATTCCTGGAGGAACGATGCTTCTTTCAAAACGCCCAGAGATGTTTTTACCCGAGCGTTGGCCCTCTTATTATTCTAAAGCACAAGGTTGTAATATTTGGGATTTAGACGGAAATAAATTTACCGATGTATCCATTATGGGAATTGGAACCAATATTTTGGGGTATGGAAACGAAGCCATTGACAATGTTGTTAGAAATGTGGTGAATACAGGGAATATGTCCACATTGAGCTGTCCCGAAGAGGTTTATTTGGCAGAAGAATTGATGGAAATGAATCCATGGGCAGACATGGTAAGATTTGCCAGAACTGGTGGTGAAGCTAATGCAATTGCTATTAGAATTGCTCGTGCTGCTAGCGGAAAAGACAAAGTCGCTATTTGTGGATACCATGGGTGGCATGATTGGTATTTATCTACAAACCTTGGGAATAATGAAGGTCTTAATGAGCATTTACTACCTGGCTTAAATCCTGCGGGCGTTCCTTCTCATCTTAAAGGAAGTGTTTATCCATTTCTTTATAATGATTATGAAGAACTTGAAAATCTTGTGAAATCCCAAGATATTGGAGTAATAAAAATGGAAGTTCAGAGAAACGAACCACCAAAAGAAGGATATTTAGAAAAGGTAAGAAAACTTGCAACTGATAATAATATCGTTCTCATTTTTGATGAATGTACTTCTGGTTTTAGAGAGACTTATGGTCCTTTATTTAAGAAATATAACGTGATGCCTGATATGACCGTTTTCGGGAAAACAATTGCGAATGGTTATGCACTCACCGCAGTGGTAGGACGTAGAGAAGTGATGGAAGCTGCTCAAGATACTTTTATCAGTTCTACTTTCTGGACAGAAAGAATAGGTCCTGCAGCAGCACTGAAAACACTTGAAGTAATGCGAGGAGAGAAACCTTGGGAATACATTACAGAAATAGGTGGGTATGTAAAAAATAAATGGGTAAAAATGGCTGAAGAAAACAAATTAGATATGATTTCATTTGGATTAAACTCTTTGGCAGGTTTTGCTTTTACTTCAAAAAACTCTTTGAAATACAAAACATTGATCACACAAGAAATGTTAAAGAAAAATTATCTTGCTTCCACTTTATTATACTCTAGTACCGCACATACAAAGGAAATTGTAGATCAATATCTCCATGAGCTCAATGAAGTATTTAGAGTGATTGCAGAATGTGAAAAAGGATCAAGAAATATTGATGAACTTTTAGAAGGACCTGTATGTCATGGTGGCTTTAAAAGGTTGAATTAAGCTCTTACATAAATATTCTGAACAAACCATAAGATCTAAAAAAGTTATTTTAAACAAGAAAAGCGTAAAAATGAAAAAAATTGTTGTCGTAGGTGGTGGTATTGCAGGTATTTTTAGTGCACTTTTATATCGAAAAAAAGGATATGAAGTAACACTTATCGAAAGACAAAAAAGCCTTGGCGGACTCCTGCGATCTAAAGAATTGTTTAAAAAAGACCTTTTTTATGATTATGGAACTCATTTTCTTGGACAAACAGGAATAGCAGAGGTAGATGCAATCTTGTTTAAAGATTTGGAAGTGAATGAATTTGATTTTCTTAAAACAGGTTCTTTTTATAAGGGACTGAATGAGGGTAATGGTTTTTTATCAGATAAACATATAGATAATAAAGAAGAAGGTCTAAGAGAATTAATAGCAAATACTCCCAAAGAATCTTACCATAATCTGAAAGATCATTTAGAAAACGAATATGGGAAAACCTTTGGGAATATCATTGCTCAAGCTGCTGAAAAATTCTTTTTTACTCCCGCCGAAAAACTGGAAGAGAATAGTCATGCATTATTCGGTTTATCAAGGATAATGGTGGCTGATGCCAATAAAACTATGGAGCTTAAAAAAGAACCAAAATATGATAAAGTTTTGGCGTTTCATAGCTATCAAGAAGGTTTATCTTCACTAAAAAGTATGTATCCAAAAGAGTATGGTGTGGGAAATTGGATACGTTCTATGGAACAATCATTGACAGAAGCTGGAGTTCGAGTATTAAAAGATACTGAAGTAGGGAAAATCCATTTAGAAGGTAAAACGATTACTTCTTTGGAAGTGAAAAACGAAACCATAGAACTTGATCAACTCGTTTGGACAGTCCCAACGGTTTTTCTTATGAAAAATCTAGGTATTGAGATTAAAACAGCAGCTCCAAAAAGGCTAACAAGTTGTATTTTTCATTATTTAGTGGATCAGAAATACTTAACAGACTTGTATTATTTCAATAATTTTGATCCTGATTACCAAACTTTTCGTGTTACGCTATATGATAATTATTCTCAAGGGATAGAAGGTTTCTATAGAATAACCGTAGAAGCGATGACCAATCAAATTCCTGAAAATACGGATCAAATGACACTTGATATTTTCGAGGAACTCAAACAAATGAAAGTCATTTCTGAACAAACAGAACTACTCGAAAAAGAAGCTGAAATTTACCCAAATAGTTTTCCAGTACTTGATATTCCCTTTGGAGTTTCGTCTAAAAAACAACTTGAAATAGTAAAAGAAAACTGTGAAAACGTTGTGTTTTTTGGTAAGGCTAAAGGAAAAACTTGGTTTATGAATCACGTTATTCAAGATATTTTTAAATCTGTTCAATGATTCAAAATAGCATTTTATTTAGATGTGATCAAAATGAGTTTAGTGGCTTCGGACACTTTTCGAGATGCTTGAACCTTGCTCGACATCTGGTCGGTTTTGGATACGACATTTCTTTTCTTGGCAATTATTCAGAATTTGCTAAAACACTTTTTGATAAATACGAAATTCTCTTTCAGGAAACTCAAGAAAAGAAGTTTGAAAAGGTTGATATTGAAATATTTAAAAAGTATCAATATGTGCTTTTTGATAGTTATTTTATTCATCAAAATTATCTTGATGAAAGTCTCAATAAAGGTTTCAAAACCATTTTTATTGATGATACCTGTACGCTCGATTTTACAGGAGTAGATTTGGTAATCAACTTTCGATTTAATGCCGAAAAAATGTTTAAATACCACTCAAAACAATCGGCTTTGGGTATCAATTTTTTTATTTATAAACCTGAATTGTCGAATGTAAGAGCTCAGAAATCTAGCAGAAATACTATTGAAAAGGTATTGTTGTTCTTTGGAGGATTGGAAGCAATAAACTCAAAGATAGATTTGATTATAGATACTTTAAAAAAGCAAAAAGAAGATCTCGAAATTTGGTATATCGCAAGTAACTTTGATCATGTTTCTGAAGAAAATCGAAAACGTATAAAGATGCTTTACCCAACTTTTGATATCGAGAATATTTTACTAGAAGTTGACGCTATTATCAACGGTGGGGGATTGATTAAATATGAATCGAGTTTTGCGAAAGTTTTACCAGCTTCAATAGCCACTACAGATCTTCAATTGCAAGATTCATTAATTCTTGAGAAACTGGGAATTTTGTATAATTTTGGGAAGATAGAAGAATTAGATGAACTTTCAATTTTGGACAAAATGGGTGATTTTATACAAAACAAAGAGCTTCACAAACAATTAAAAGGATCTTCTGATAAACATTTCACAACAAATTCTATCCATAACATAGTTGATTTAATCAGACAAATATGAAAAAAGATATCGTTTCAAAACAGTTAGAAGTTTACGAAAAACAATTTGAAGAACACGGCGATTCTCCAGATGGAACTTATAATCAAAACTCGGTTATTCAAAATCTGAGATTTGAACGCCTGCTCAAACAATATGATTTTGAGAATAATGATTTTTCTGTTCATGATATCGGTTGTGGAATTTGTGATTTGTATCAGTATATGAAAGATCATAAAATATCTGCAAAATACTCAGGAACAGATATTGTGGAAGGAATGAAGACCCTTGCAAATAAAAAATATCCTGAAATTGAGGTAAAAGTCAGAGATATTCTCAACACAGAAATCTCTGAAAAATACGATATTGTCGTTTTGGCAGGAACTTTTAATATTCCTGGTGAAGTACCAAGAGAAGACTGGAAAGTTTTTGTGAGAAATATGATCAAGAAAATGTTTGAAATGGCAGAAGTGGGGATTACTTTCAACTTTTTGTCCACTTTTGCAGAATACTATCATGAACTTATGCACTATGAAAATCCTGGTGATTTAATGGAGTTTTGTAAAGAAGAACTTTCAAGATTTGTTATTGTAGATCATGCCTATCCACTTTATGAACAAACAATAACGGTTTTAAAACCCGAATATGTTCAGAAAATATACCATGATGAGCTCTTAAAAAAGTATTTCTAGGTTATATGAATTTAGTATTTAATCATAGAGCATCTGCGATTCTCTATCATTTTATCAAGTCAAATAAGCACGCAAATAAAGTTTGGATCATTCCCACAAACGTATGTCATTATGTGGCTGCAACTATTCTAAAAGCTGGTGCCCAAATAGAAATACTTGATGTGGATTCAACTTTATGTCTGGACCGTAAGAAAACACTTGAAAAACTTAGAAATAATGACCACTATGCGGGAATTATCTATGTGCGAACCTTCGGGGTAGATCTTGAGGTGAATTCATTTTTTGATGCCATAAAAACCATTAACAAAAATCTTTTTATTGTTGATGATTTGTGTCTTTCTGTACCCAATTTTGATCGTCTGCTAAATCCATTGGTAGATTTAGAATTGTATAGTACAGGTTACTCAAAATATGTAGATATAGGTTTTGGCGGTTACGCAAAAATCCAAAATCATCTAAAATATGAAGAGCAGAGTATTCCGTTTTTAGAAAAAGAGGAGGCAATTTTTGATCAATACTTTCGAGCCCTTATTTTTGAATCTAAACCAATAATTAAAGAAGAACTGAATGCTACAGTTCAGCTTAATTGGCTAAAATCTTCATCATTGGATAAAGAAAAATATCAAAAACTTGTTATACAGAAACGGGAAGAAATATCTAAAACTAAAAAAGAGATTAATGTTATTTACGAAGCAGGTTTGGAGTCCATTAAACTAAAGAATTCGGCAAGTCTTTGGCGTTTCAATATTGTGGTGGATAACAGAGATAAAGTATTGAATCTTTTTGCGGAAAATGACTTGTTTGCAAGTAAACATTATTACTCTTTATCAAAAATATTTCCGAGTGAAAAAACGCCTTTTTGGGATGGAATTCAGAATAATATTATTAACTTATTTAACGATTTTAGATATTCTAAGTCTCAAGCAGAGCAAACTGTTGAACTTCTAAAAAAGACTTTAAAAATATGATTTGTGCCGTCATGCAGCCCACATTTTTCCCTTGGCTGGGGTATTTTGATTTAATAGACAATGCCGATCATTTTGTGTTTTATGATGATGTACAATTTGTGAAACAAAGCTGGCAAGTAAGAAACAGAATAAAAACAGCTAATGGCGTTCAATATATTAATGTTCTTACAAAAAAAAATAATTTGGATTCCAATATCAACGAAATTCAAATTGAGTATAAAAAACCTTGGAAAAAGAAACTCCTGAAAACCATTTTTTATACTTACCAAAAAGCACCATTTTTTAATGAGGTGTATCCTTTTTTGGAAAATATTTTAAAAAAAGACTTTGAAAACCTTGCAGAAAATAACCTATTTTTAGTTCGGGAAATTGCGAACAAAATTGGAATTAAAACAATATTCCATATCAGTTCAGAGCTACAGTCTCTAGATGGAACTAAAGACGCTAGATTAGTAGATATTTGTCATGAACTCAAGTGTAAAACGTACCTTTCACCTTATGGTTCTTCTATTTATATTGAAGAACATCAACCAGGTGGAGCATTTACGGATCATCAAATCGAATTACTTTATCAAAACTATCAGCACCCAAAGTACGATCAAGCATTTGGAGAGTATATATCTCATTTGAGTATTATAGATGTGTTATTCTATGTCGGTTTTGAAAAAAGTTTAGAACTTATCAGAGCGGGTAGAGCTCCCTATTTTAGCTCACAAGATGTCATAAAAAAAGAAGCATAAAATTTTTATAAAGATGAACTTTCATACAGCAAAAACGTATATCATAGCAGAATTATCAGCCAATCATGGTGGAGATATTTCGATCGTAAAAAAGACCATTCAAGCTGCGAAAGATATTGGTGCCGATGCAATAAAATTGCAAACTTACAAAGCAGATACCATGACTTTGGATAGCAAGAAAGAAGATTTCATGATTAAAGGTACTATTTGGGAAGGAAGAAACTTGCATGATTTGTATGACGAGGCTCACTTACCTTGGGAGTGGCACAAAGAAATTTTTGAATATTCTAAAGAAATAGGGATCGATTGCTTTTCTTCACCTTTTGATAAAACCGCTGTTGATTTATTAGAAACTTTAAACTGTCCTATTTATAAAATTGCCTCTTTTGAAATTACGGATATTCCACTTATAAAGTATATTGCCTCAAAAGGGAAACCGATTATTATGTCCACTGGAATTGCAGAATATGAAGATATTAAATTAGCCATAGAAACCTGTAGAAATACTGGCAATGAAGACATAACCATTTTGAAATGTACTTCATCTTACCCTGCACCGATAGAAGAAGCAAATATGCTCTTGATGCAACAATTTAAAAAAGATTTTGGAGTAAAAATAGGCTTGTCAGATCACACTATGGGAACTACCTTACCTGTTGTGGCAACTGCTTTAGGAGCGTCAGTGATAGAAAAACATTTTATTTTAGATAAATCTATCGGAGGACCCGATGCCTCATTTAGTTTAGATGTAAAAGAGTTTGAAGAAATGATTCAGGCAGTTCGGCTCGCAGAAAGTGCTTTAGGAAATGCTACTTACACTTTAACAGAAAAACAACAAGCAGGAAGACAGTATGCCAGAAGTTTGTACATTGCAAAAGATATTGCAGAAGGTGAGATTTTTACGGAGGAAAACCTACGATCTGTAAGGCCAGGTTTAGGGGCTCACCCAAAGCATTTAGAAGCTACTCTTGGAACACCCGCAACTAAAAACTGGGAAAAAGGAGACCGATTTATTATTGACTAATTTTCAAAATTTATGTCTGTTGTAAGAAAGAAAAAAAGCTTATAAAAATCGAAAAAAGTATTGAAATTAATTTGTTTTCCCACAGCGATAAAACTTCATACAATTAATAAATAAAAATCGGAGTTAAGCCTTATTATTACTATATTTGTAATTCATTGAACTTAAAAATTTAGATATAGAATTCATGGATTTTTTAGAATTAATCAACAGAAATAATAGGCTATTTGATCAAGATATTCAAGAAAACGAAAAATTGCTTCATGAGGCCGTTTCAAACGCTAAATTTCTTGTATTGGGTGGAGCAGGCACAATAGGTCAGGCCGTAACCAAAGAAATTTTCAAAAGAAATCCACAAAAACTTCATGTTGTAGATATTAGCGAGAATAATTTAGTAGAATTAGTTCGAGATATTCGAAGTTCTTTTGGCTATATTGATGGAGAATTCAAAACATTTGCTCTAGATATCGGTTCTATAGAATACGATGCTTTTATCAATCTAGATGGAGAATATGATTATGTTTTGAACCTATCGGCTCTCAAACATGTGAGGAGTGAAAAAGATCCATTTACCTTAATGAGGATGATTGATGTAAATATCTTGAATACCATCAAAACTATCAATCAATCGATAGAAAAAGGCGTAAAAAAATACTTTTGTGTTTCCACAGATAAAGCTGCAAATCCTGTAAACATGATGGGAGGGTCCAAAAGAATTATGGAAATGTTTTTGATGCAAAAAAGTGGGGAAATAAAAATTTCAACTGCCAGATTTGCAAATGTAGCTTTCTCAGATGGTTCTTTACTTCATGGCTTTGATCAAAGACTTAAAAAAGAACAACCAATAGCTGCACCATCTGATGTGAAAAGGTATTTTGTAATTCCACAAGAATCAGGAGAACTCTGTTTAATGTCTTGTATATTTGGTGATAATAGAGATATCTATTTTCCAAAACTAGATCAAGGATTACACTTAATCACCTTCTCGGAAATTGCAGAGAGATATTTGCGAAAAAGAGGGTATGAGCCTTTTAAAGTAGCCACAGAAGACGAAGCAAGAAATACCATTCAAGAACTTGTAAAAGATCAAAAGTGGCCTTGTTTATTTTCGGAGAGTAACACCACAGGAGAAAAAAGTTTTGAAGAGTTTTTTACCGAAAAAGAAACTTTAGATTTAATTAAACATCATAATTTGGGAATTGTAAAGAACGAAGCTATCTTTGATGAGGAAAAATTGGAAATTTTTCTTTCAAAAATTATGAAAATGCGTCATGAAAAAAAATGGAATAAAGAGGAAATAGTAGCGCTCTTCCATTATATGATCCCAAATTTCGGACATGTTGAAACGCACAAATATTTAGATAGCAAAATGTAATGAAGCATCAAAGAACTATAGAATTTATAAAAGAAACTTTTTCTACACAAGAATTTATTCCTTTACATGCGCCCACCTTTGGAGGGAACGAAAAAAAGTATCTCAATGAATGTATTGATTCTACTTTTGTATCAAGCGTAGGAAAATTTGTAGATCAGTTTGAACAAGCCGTTGCAGATTATACAGGTGCAAAACAAGCCGTTGTTTGTGTAAATGGAACCAATGCACTCCAGATAGCAATGATTGCTTTAGGTGTAGAACAAGATGACGAGGTAATAACGCAGGCTCTCACATTTATTGCTACAGCCAATGCGATTTCATATTTAAAGGCAGCACCTATCTTTATTGATGTTGATAAAGAGACAATGGGGCTTTCGCCTAAAGCTTTATCGGATTTTTTAGATAAAAATGCTGATGTAAAAAACGGTCAATGCTATAATAAAGTTACGGGAAAAAGAATCAAAGCTTGTATTCCAATGCATACTTTTGGATTTTCTTGTAAAATAGACGAAATAGCTGAAATTTGTAATAAGTATTGTATAGAACTTATAGAAGATTCAGCAGAATCTTTAGGAACTTTTTACAAAGGAAAAAGCCTTGGTACTTTTGGGAAAATAGGAGCCATAAGTTTTAATGGAAACAAAATAATGACCACAGGTGGTGGTGGAATATTGATTACAGATGACGAAAATCTGGCAAAACGTATCAAACATTTAACCACTCAAGCCAAAGTGCCACATCCTTGGGAATATACGCATGATGCAGTAGGATACAATTTTAGAATGCCCAATTTGAATGCCGCTTTAGGTTTAGCTCAGCTTGAACAATTGCCGAGTTTCTTGAAGAAAAAGAGAACTCTAACAGAAAAATATAGATCGTTTTTTGAACAAGATGATCAAATTCATTTTAAACAGGAATCTGAAAACGAAACAGCAAATTACTGGCTCAATACAGTGATTTTGCCTAACAGAAAAGAACGAGATCAATTTCTTGAAGAAACCAATAAAAACGGAGTGATGACACGTCCAATTTGGACTTTGATGAATAAAATGCCCATGTTTGAAAATTGTCAAAAAGATGATTTGACAAATTCTCAATGGCTGGAAGATCGAGTAGTTAATATTCCAAGTAGTGTGATTTTATGAAAAAGAAATTGTTGCTCATAGGTGGTGGTGGTCATTGTAAATCCTGTATTGATGTCGTGGAAAGCTCAGCAGACTGGGAAGTTTTTGGAATTATTGATCTACCAGAAAAAATTGGCGAAAAAATATGCGGATATTCCATTGTGGGAAGCGATGACGATATTGAGCGTTTTAAAAATCAGGTAGATGGAGCATTAATCACCGTAGGGCATATAAAAAGTAATGCCGTTCGTTTGAAAATATTTAGCCAACTAAAGAAACTTGGATTTTCATTACCTGTGATTATTTCTTCAAATGCTCATGTTTCAAAACACGCTAGTATTGATGAAGGAACAATTATCATGCACCAAGTAATCGTAAATGCTGGAGCCAAAATAGGATCAAATTGTATTATAAACTCAAAAGCACTTATAGAGCACGATGCAAGCGTGGGAGACCATTGTCATATTTCTACTGCTGCGGTACTTAATGGAGATGTCACTGTAGGAAACAATTGTTTTATTGGTTCTACTTCTACCATAAATCATGGAGTAACGATTTGCGATGATTGTATCATTGCTTCTAAAACACTCATCAGAAAAAATATCAGAAAATCTGGAATGTTTTTTCAGAGTAATCCATTAAAACATTCTTATTATGAATAAAACAATTATCATAGCAGAAGCAGGTGTAAACCATAATGGATGTATTGAGAATGCAAAAAAACTTATAGAAGTTGCAGCCAATGCTGGAGCAGATTATGTGAAGTTTCAGACTTTTAAAACTGAGAATTTAGTTACCGAAAAGGCAGAAAAAGCCAGTTATCAAAAAGAAAATACAGGAAACAATCAGTCACAATTTCAGATGCTCAAAAAACTAGAGCTTACAGACGAAATGCATAAAGAAATTATGCAATATTGTGAAGAAAAAGGAATCAAATTTCTATCCACGGCTTTTGATTTCGAGAGTATTGATTACCTCAAAGGTAAATTAGATTTTTATAAAATTCCATCTGGTGAAATTACCAATTTTCCTTACCTTTTAAAAGTAGCCGAGCTCAAACTTCCTATAGTGATGAGTACAGGAATGGCTACCATGCAAGAAGTAGAAGAAGCATTTGAAGTTTTGAATAAAAACGGAATTCCGAAAGAACAAATAACTATTTTACATTGTAATACCGACTATCCTACGCAAATGCAAGATGTTAATTTATTGGCAATGAATACTATTGGTAATAAGCTAGCGGTAAAAATAGGGTATTCAGATCATACTTTGGGTATAGAAATACCTATAGCAGCAGTAGCTTTGGGAGCAACAGTGATTGAAAAACATTTTACTTTAGACAGAACAATGGAAGGCCCTGATCATGCAGCTTCTTTGGAACCAAATGAATTAAAAGCAATGGTTTCAGCTATTAGAAATATAGAAATAGCTTTAGGAAATGGTGTTAAAGAACCTTCAAAAAGCGAAGCAAAAAATAGAGCAGTCGCCAGAAAAAGTATTGTAGCAAATCAGCGAATAGAAAGAGGGGAAACATTCACACTTGAAAATATTACGGTAAAAAGACCTGGTACTGGAATAAGCCCAATGAAATGGGAAGAAATTTTAGGAACACAAGCTCAAAAGGCTTATGATAAAGACGAGCTGATATGAAATGTTGTGTAATTACAGGAACAAGGGCAGAATATGGTTTGTTTTATTGGCTTATGAAAGGCATAGAACAATCTGAAAATCTCAATTTGCAAATCATTGCTACAGGAATGCATTTGTCACCAGAATTTGGAATGACCGTTGGAGAAATTGAAAAAGATTTTAAGGTGGATCGTAAAATTGAAATGTTGCTTTCATCAGATACACCTACAGGGATCAGTAAATCCATGGGATTGGCGCAAATTTCCTTTGCCGAGGCTTTTGAACAACTTTCACCTGATTTAGTTATCGTATTAGGCGACCGATATGAAATATTTTCTGCCGTAAGTGCCGCTTTAGTGGCAAGAATTCCAGTAGCTCATATTCATGGTGGCGAAACTTCAGAAGGCGCTACTGATGAAGCCATGAGACATTCGATCACAAAAATGAGTCATTTGCATTTTACTGCGGCGGAAGCGTATAGAAAAAGAGTAGTGCAGCTGGGAGAACACCCAGATCGTGTATTTCAAGTAGGCGGATTAGGGATTGATAATATCCTGAAATTACCCTTGATGAACAAAAAGGATTTAGAGCAATCTTTAGATATAAAACTAGAGGAACAAGTATTCTTAATAACTTTTCATCCTGTTACTTTAGAAAATTCTACTTCCAAAGCACAAACATTAGAATTACTGAAAGCATTAGATTCATTTCCTGATGCTACATTAATTTTTACAAAGGCAAATTCAGATGCCGATGGGAGAGTCATTAATCAATTGATAGATAACTATTGTCTGCAAAGGAGCAACGCTCATGCTTATTTTTCATTAGGACAAACAAGATATTTATCTATGATCAAGGAATCTTCTGTGGTGATAGGTAATTCTTCAAGTGGATTGATAGAAGTTCCTAGTTTTAATAAACCTACTGTAAATATAGGTGATCGACAAAAAGGACGATTGAAGGCAGAAAGTGTCATAGATTGTTTACCCGAAAAAAAGGAAATAACAACAGCGATTAACAAAGCCTTGTCCGAAAATTTCTCTGTTTATATAAGTGAAACAAAAAATCCTTACGGAAATGGAGGTTCTAGCGAGAAAATTATTGAGATTTTAGAACAAATTTCTTTAGAAGATATATTGAAGAAGAAGTTTTATGATTTGAAAAATATATAACAACTCTACAAAAAATGAAAAATATTATCAACGAAAGAACAAGCATACAAGATGCTTTAAAGAAAATAAATGAAATGCGTGGGGCAACACTTTTTGTGGTGAATGATGAGCAAAAAATGTTGGGAACTCTTAGTGATGGAGACATTAGACGTTATTTAATAAATGATGGGAATATTAAGGAGAAAGCCTCTTTAATTATGTCAAAATCATTTAAATACTTAAAAGAAGGTGAAAATACCATCGAAAAATTCAAGAGTTTTAGAGAATCTAATATCCGATATGTTCCATTTTTAGATATCGATGGTCGTTATATAAGAACCATTGATCTCACTCTTCAAAAATCCAATCTTCCATTAGAAGCCATCATTATGGCAGGAGGAAAAGGAACACGATTGAGACCCATGACATTGGAAAAACCAAAACCACTATTGGAAGTAGGTGGAAAACCCATTATTGAATATAATATTGATCGCTTGATTCAATATGGAATAAGGAGAATCTATATTTCTATCAATTATCTAAAGGATCAGATCAAAGCATATTTTGGCGATGGTTCTAGTAAAGGGATAGAAATCATTTATATTGAAGAAGACCAAATAACAGGTACGCTTGGATCAGCAACTTATGTAGAGCAATATTTTACAGAGGATTTATTGATCATGAACTCTGATATTCTTACCAATATTGATTTTGAAGATTTGTATTTAGAACATCTTAAAACAGAAGCTCAAATGACCGTAGCAACGGTACCTTATAAAGTGGCAATTCCTTATGGAATTATCGAAACAATAGATCAACGAGTGAAGTCTATTGTAGAAAAACCTACCTATACTTATTATTCTAATGCAGGAATTTATATTCTCAATAGAAAGTGCTTAAACGAAATACCGCAAAGAGCTTTTTATAATGCAACAGATATGATAGAAAAATTGATTGAAGAAGATCGAGTTGTAACTAATTATCCGATTCTTTCATATTGGTTGGATATAGGGAAACCAATAGATTTTGAAAAAGCTCAACAGGACGTAAATCATATAGAATTCTAACAATTTGAAAAAAAATATACTAATAACACTTTGTGCAAGAGGTGGTTCTAAAGGAATTCCAAGGAAAAATATTCGCCTTTTGGCAGGAAAACCACTGATTAAATATAGCTATGATCATGCTGTAGAGTTTGGTAATTGGCTTCTTGAAAAATATGGTACAGAAGTAGATATCGCTTTATCTACAGATTCAAAAGAAATTCAAGAAGTTTGTGCCAGTTTTGGATTACATACAAATTACACCAGACCAGATTTTTTAGCTAATGATTCGGCAGGTAAATTGGATGCTATTAAGGATGTAATACATTTTGAAGAAGAAAACCGAGGAAAAAACTATGATTATATCATCGATTTGGATATTTCGGCACCTCTTAGAACTCAAAAAGACCTTCAAGAAGCTTATGCGCAATTTCTTGAAAATCCACTCACAGAGAATTTATTTTCGGTAAACCACGCCCACAAAAACCCTTATTTTAATATGGTAGAAAAGCGTGAAGACGGTTGTTTTGATTTGTCTAAAAAACAAGAGCAAGTTCTTTCTAGGCAAACAGCACCGCAGGTTTATGAAATGAATGCTTCTTTCTATTTCTATAAGAGATCTTTCTTTAATAAAGAAAAACTCTACCTTTTTGATCATGCCGATATCTATTTAATGCATCATATCTCTTTTGATTTAGATGAATTGGTTGATTTTGAATTCTTAGATTTTTTGGTTACCCAAGAAAAATTGGCCATAAAAATATAATCTATGAAGGTTTTAATTATTGGATTAGGAAGTATTGCAAAAAAACATATTTCGGCATTACAATCTCTAGTGCCTGAGAATGAATTAGAGATCTATGCATTAAGATCTTCAAAAGCATCTCAGTCTTATCAAAATATTATCAATGTGTATACTCTAGAAGAAATTCCAGGGATTCAATTCATTGATTTTTGTATCATTAGTTCTCCAACTTCTAAACATGAAGAGCATATTACAGCTTGCTTAAAATATGATTTTCCTTTGTTTATAGAAAAACCCCTAAGCCATTATCAAGGGATTTCTAAAATAGCTGACCAACTAAAAGATAGAAAAACTTACATAGCTTGTAATTTGAGGTTTTTGGAGTGTATAAACTTTGTAAAGCAAGCATATCTTTCGGACCCAAAAAACAGGGTAAACGAAGTAAATGTCTATTGTGGATCCCATCTACCAGATTGGCGACCTGGACAAGATTATAAAAAAAACTATAGTTCTATTCCAGAGTTAGGTGGAGGCGTCCATTTAGACCTTATTCATGAATTAGATTATGTTTATTGGCTGTTTGGAGAACCAAAGAAAACGATGAATTTTCATTCCAAAAAATCTTCTTTAGGTATAGAAGCAGTAGATGCTGCTTACTACTTTTGGGAATATACGGAGTTTAATACTCAAATCAGTCTAAACTATTTTAGAAAAGATCCAAAAAGGACCTTGGAAATCGTTTTTGCAGACAAAACGCTATTGGTAGATTTATTAAAAAACACCGTTTATCAAGACGGAAACAAGGTTTATGAATCAAAAAATACTATTTTAGACACTTATACTACACAACTAAAATATTTTTTGGAAAACCAAAAGCCTTTTAATGATTTTCAAGAAGCATTGAAAGTCTTAACCCTTTGTTTAAAATAAAAAAAATGCTTGAGAATAAAGTTATAATAGTTACTGGCGGGTCTGGTTTACTAGGTAAGGCAATGATAGATGATATTACCCAAAAAGGAGGAATAGCCATTAATGCTGATATCAACATAGAAACAGACCTTGAAAAAAGAAATATACAGCTCAATATTTTAGACACAGAATCTATTGATGCTACTTTAGCCGAAATAGAAAAACATTTCGGAAAAATTGATGGAATTGTCAATAATGCCTATCCTAGAACTAAAGATTGGGGTGCTTTTTTTGAAGATATTCCTTATGATTCATGGAAAAAAAATGTAGATATGCAAATGAATGCCGTGTTTTATATCTGTCAAAAATCGGTTCCGTATTTAGAGAAAAGTAAAGGTTCTCTTGTAAATATTTCTTCCATTTATGGACTTGTAGGCCCAGATTTTACGGTGTATGATAATACTTCTATGACGATGCCTGCTGCTTACTCAGCAATTAAAGGTGGAATAGTTAATTTTAGTAGATATTTATCTTCTTATCTAGGAAGAAAAGGAATACGAGTAAATGTGGTGTCCCCAGGAGGAATTTTTGATCATCAAAAAGAGGAATTTGTGAATCAATACAATAAAAAAGTTCCAATGGGAAGAATGGGTTTACCAAAAGATATAGCACCAAGTGTATCGTTTTTACTTTCTGATGATGCAGGCTATATTACCGGGCAAAACTTAGTAGTTGATGGTGGATGGACAGCCATTTAATTCCATTTTTGATGAGATTTATCACAAGGTATAAAGACAAGAGTTAATAGAAAAATTTTATGAAGACAAAAAATATTGCTTTTTTTAATGCGAATTATTTGATTACTTATTTCCATGAAATAATGCTCAATTTAGTGCAAGAACACATTGATGAAAAGGATCGTGTTTTTGTTTTTTCTTGTAAGGGCGAATATGCTACTTGCGATAAGAATTTTTTTCATACTTACACAGAATGTCAGGTTTGTAAAAGCAAACAAAAATTAGGAAAAAATCTTTTATCAAATGTAAAAGCTTCAGATCAACTGGATATTTCATCTATTGACCTCAATGAACAAGAAAAAGAAATCGTCAGAAATTTTAAAATTGAGCCTCATTTTTCGAATGAAGAAATACGAAATCTCACTTATGAAAATTATGAAATAGGTTATGGAATATTATCCTCTCTTTCTAATATGTTTAGAGAGCCAGAGCCAGATTTAGTACCCATTTGGGATATTGTAGATAAACTAACAAGAACAGCTTTATCTATTTATCTTTTCACCAAAAGATTTGTACAAGAAAACCAAATAGACTTAGCCTATGTGCTCAATGGCCGTTATGCTTATGAAAGAGCCTTTAGAGCCGCATGTGCAAACCAAAATGTAAAATTTTACTGTTTTGAAAGAGGCGCTAAACTCGATTTGATTCGTTTAACAGAAAATGGCGGAATTCATGACATTAAACAACTGGGTATTGATATTAATGCTCATTGGGAACAAGCGGAGGATAAAGAAGAACGCAATAAATTAGCCCACCAGTACCAACAAGGTAAAATGGGCTTTTCGAAAGAAATTGAAGAGAAAAATCTGAAAGGAGTAAATATTAAACTATTTACGGATCAGCAAACCAAAGGTGTCCTACCAGAAGGTTTTGATACTTCTAAAAAAAATGTGGTGATTTTCAACTCTTCTGAGGATGAGTTTAGAGCTTTGGATAATAGTTGGAAAATGGATTTATATCCTGGTCAAAATCAAGCCACACAACAGATTTTTGACGAATTAAAAAATCACGAAAATACCCAAGTTTATTTAAGAGTCCATCCAAATTTAACGAAACTTCAAACCTCTAATGTAGAAGGAATAAAAGACCTCAAAACTTATAAGAATAGTATGGTGATTCCTGCTGAATCTAAGGTGAGCACCTATGATTTAATTCAACATGCGGATATTGTTTTAGTTTTTGGATCATCAGTAGGAGTAGAGGCAAATTATTTAAGAAAACCTGCCTTGCTTCTTGGGAAAGCATTTTATCAAGAACTCAATGCGGTTTATATTCCAAAAACTCATGAGGAGGTGATGGAAATGATTGAAAATATTCCTGAACCAAAACCCATTGAAGAGTCTTTAAAAGCATTCTATTTTCTTATTTCTGTGGGGCAATCTGGGAAATATTTTAAAGCTCAAGATATTCTTCATTGTACTTTTAAAGACCAAAATATCCATCATTTAGGATTGATAGGTAAAATTTGGAGAAGAGGTTGGCAACTCCCTGTTTTTAAGGATATTTTAAAACCTTTTGAAAAGCAAAAGAGCGATGCGAATTTTAAAAAGATGTTAGAAAAATGAGTTTTATAAAAAATTCTAGCTTATATGTCATTTTTTCGATGGCTCAAAAAGCGATTCCCTTAATCTTGATTCACTTTCTAACGGTGGAAATATCGCAAGAGAGTATGGGAGGATTATCCCTTTTTAATACATTTAGCACTTTTGCTAGTGCCTTCATTAGTATGTCTTTATTGTCTTTTTTAATGAAGATTTACTATCATGAACCTAAAGAGAAATTAGCAAAATTGGTTTCGGGTAGTTTTGTGGTATTTTTGATTATCACCATTGCATTAATGCTGTTGTTATATCTCGTAAGAATTAACTTTGGTAATGCCCTGCGTTTACCTGCAATTTATGATTTTCTTTTACCATTTTCGGTCTTTATTTCCCAGATTCCTAATATGAATATGTATATCCTTAGGAATGAAGAAAAAGTTAAAACCTTTGGTTATTTATCTGTGGGGTTTGCTCTTACCGAATTTTGCTTATCACTCTTTTTTCTTATAGGTTTAGAAATGGACTGGGAAAGTAGAGTGTATTCAGTAGTTTTTACCAATTTGGTATTTGGAATGATACATTTAGTTATTCTGTACAAAAATGGTTTTATTACTTGGAAGCTTGATCAATCTTTGATGAAAAAAGCGATCATTCATTCTTTACCCTTTATTCCGAGTACTTTAGCTTTGTCTTTCTTAGATTTATCAGATCGTTATTTAATAGATTATTTTTTAGGTTCAGATATTTTAGGTCTTTATGAAGTAGGGTATAAGTTTGGGAGTATCATGATGATTGTAGGTAATGCACTCAGTATGGCATTTATCCCTTTTCTGTATAAGCTAATTGCTAAAAAAGATCATGACAAAACACTGATGGTGCAGTTTATATATATTTATCATTTTGTTCTAATTATTGCTTCAATTGCCAGTTTTATAGGTGTTTGGATTTTATATCAAATCAATTTTGTTGGAGAGAACTTTACCCACTCCTTGGTTTATGTTCCTATTATAGCCGTCGCCTATTTGTTTCAATCCTATTTTCAGCTTCATAGTCAAATTATCAACAATACTTCCAAAGCAAAAGTTATTGCCTATATTTCCGTACTTGGAAGTATCATTAACATAGCAATCAATGTGATTTTCTTGAAAAAATATGGAATTATGGTAGCTTGTTATTCTACACTGATTTCTTTTTTAATCATGTGGTTGTTAAACTGGTATTTTTCGGGAAAATATTTCCGTCTTCCTTGGTTCTCAAAAAAGGTTTTAAAATTGAATGTCGAAGAGCTAAAAGCTTTAGTAAGGTAATTTAGGAACTAATACCATTTTTGGTGTTAATTTACCCATAGGTATTATGCCGATACATTGTTAAAAGCCAGTTATGAACGCAGTGAAATTGGACTTCACCTTTTTGTCTAATGCCGATATATTGGTAAAAATCAATTACGAACGAAGTGAAGTAAGTGATTATTTAACAAATAATCGGTATAAGTGGGTAATTTTAGCAAGTGATCGGTATAACATCGTAAATGGTATAAGAGAAAGAAGTGAATATTTGTAGTATGTAATCAAGATATCACTCAAGCTCCAAACTCTTTAACATCTGTAAAGCAAGTGGATAGTCTTTTTGGTAAGCCAAAACCTCTTTTAGAAGTTGTTTTGCTAATTTCTTTTTCCCTTGAACCACCCACAGACCTGCCAAATTGGTTTTAGCATTTATATTGTTGGGATTTAATTCTAAAGCTTTTTTATAATGTTCTTCAGCAAGAGTATAATTGGCTTCTAAGCTATATGAGTAGGCTAGTGGCGTATAAGCTATTTCATATTTCGGATTTTCTTTGAGTACTTCAAGTAGCAATTTTTGAGCATCAGAAATCATTTGAATATTTTTTTGTTGAATACCAAAACGGATTTTCATTTCAGCCCATTTTACCTTAAAATCCAAAACAAAGGGAGCCAAAACGACCGCTTTTTGATAATAACTATCCGCCAAAGAAAATTGTTGTGTTTTTTGATAAGCAATGGCAATTCTATAAAAAGTCCAAGCATCATCATTATCGTAAGTAGCTTTAGTTTGTGTAAGCCACTTGTTAGGTGTTTTTGCAGCTAGATTAATAATTTTAGGATAATTCTTTTGTAAATATGCTAAATGAACATAAGAACTAAAAGAATGTTCATTTAAACCAAATTTTTGAAGTTTTTCACCCGCTTTTTTTAGGAGAATGGGTAATGATTCAAAACGTTCAAATTGCTGTAAATACGCTTTTGATAAAGTTAGATCATCAGGATTTTCATTATTCACACAATAGAGATCGATAAATGCTCCTTGTTTTGTGTTTGTAGAGTCTTTCGGGGAATGAATCCCTATTTTGTGATCAGTAATACTTACATGTGGAATGTCTGAACTTCCACTTTTTGGCATATGACATTCAAAACAGCTTTTATTGTTTCTCAACTCTTTTGGTGCACTACAAGTATTATTTTTGCTGTCTTGATGACAGTTTAGACAAGTTTGATCATATTCTTTACGGTTTTTTTGCTGAACGCTAATATGAGGATTGTGACAGCTGAGGCAAGAAAGATCTTCAGATTTTTGAAAGCAAGAGCTCATTTTCAACCGATCCACATGAGATGCCATGATAAATTGATTATCAGAGTTTTCATAGTTTGGTAAGAAAATATCTATGACCTCTGAAAGTGGCATTCCAGGCTTAAAATCATAAAAATTACGACCGTTTTTCAAGACCATATTTCCTTGTAAATGACACCGAGAACATAAATCAAATTGTAAATCTCGTGGTAGTTTTTTAGGGTTTACAATGGAAAAATCTATCTCTTTGGAAATATCAACTCCCTTACCTAATTTCATTCGTTCTACGTGAATAGAACCTGGACCATGGCAGCGTTCACAATCAATTCCTTCGGGGATTTTCTTGTATTTATTTTCTGATCCCAAAACAAAATCGGGGAGGGCATTATGGCAACTCATACATTCCAAACCAATTTTTCGGGAGAATCGAGTATTATTTCCATTTTCGAATCCCGGTGGGAAATCCAATGTCCCATCTTGTGTATAATAAGTAAAAGGTACCTGAGTTAAATAACCATTAGTATTGAGAATATGAGAATTTGTATGTTGCCCAGATCCAACTATATAATCAATTTTTTCAACACGTTTATGCTTTTTAAGAACGGTTTTTTTATTAGAAAATTCTTTTAAGTATAGTAAGGAGTCTTTCCAAAATGGATGATAATTCAAGTGAAGATGAGGATCTTTTAAAACAGAATTATGATTCAGTTGGGACTTAGATTTTGAAGTGTTTGCTTTACCAAAGCTTTGTCCCATTCCTGTATGTTGGAAAGTATGCCATTGGTTTTGGTGGCAAACTATACAGGCTTCTTTTCCAAGATATTTTGCAGAATCATGATGATTTAGGTAGTTTTTTTTATGCGCTTTATTATCAGAATCTGTTTCAATTTGTGAGTACTCTTGTTTTGAATCACAAGCAATCACGCAAAAAAACAGAATAAAAAATAAGCTATAAGATTTTTTGAAAAATGAATACATCATGAAACGTTCCTTTGAATTTTCTAAAGTCTTTTAGGGTTCCGCTTTCCAAAAATCCACATTTTTTGAACAATTTCAGACTTTTTTCGTTTTTAGTTTCAATATAACAATACACTTGGTGTAAATTTTGAAAATCTTTTAAATATTCTAATAGCGTGTTGAGGGCTTGTGTAGCAATGTTCTTATTCTGAAATTTTTCAAAAATAACGACACCTATTTCTGCTCTTTGATGTGTATCTGAATAATTAAAAACATCTAAAAAACCTACCACGGCAGATCTATTAGATTTTTCACAAATTACAAAGCGTTCTTGAGAAGCTTCTTTTAGGCTCAAATGCGCATTTTGTATATAATCCTGAAGCGTAAATCTAGAAACAAAGCCTTCATGATTTTGGAAGGAGTGAAGACCATTTTCAGATTGATATAAAACCTCTAAATCTTCGAGCTCTAGAGCTCGAAGAAGATAATTTTCAAAAGGAATCATACTTTTTATAAATCTATTTCACCGCTAAAAACGTATTTTGCGGGTCCTTTGAGCCATACATTGGTGAATTTTCCGTTCATATAATCAAAGCTCACTCTGAGGTGCCCACCTTTTGTTTTTAGTTTAATGTTTGTTGCACTGGTTTTTCTTGCCAAAAATGCAGCAATGGCTGCTGCTGTAGCTCCAGTTCCACAAGAAAAAGTTTCGTCTTCAACACCTCTTTCGTAGGTTCTAATCCAGAAAGTATCCTTTTCTTCATCCTTCATTACGAAATTCACATTGGTACCTCCATTTTCCTCAAATCTATCGGCATAGCGTACTTTGTGAGCATCTGTAATAATATCTAAGTGACTAAAATCTTTTAGGAAAGTGACATAATGAGGCGACCCTGTATCCAAAAAGTAATTGTCATCGATCATATCATAAGACTCTAGGTCATTCATTTTTACACTAACCGTTTTTCCTTCAAAAACCACTTCATGAAGACCATCTATTGCGGTAAATTTTCCTTTGTAATCAATACAACCAAGATCATGAGCAAAGGCAGCAAGGCATCTTCCACCGTTTCCACACATCGTACTTTCTCTACCATCGGAATTGAAATATTGCATTTTGAAATCATACTTTGAATCATCTCTCAAAAGCATGAGTCCGTCTGCTCCAATTCCAAATTTTCTATCACATAAAAATTGAATTTGTTCTTCACTAAGTTGGATATCATTTTCACGACCATCTATGATGATAAAGTCGTTTCCAGTTCCTTGATATTTGTCAAATTTTAATCTCATTTCTTTTTGCCTTTTTTAATCAAATAGGTATAAACCCAAGTTAGTGTAAAAGTTGGTATTAAATCAGTTCCTGGGGCGGCTTCCTCAATCAGATTGATTACCGAAGCTACTTTTCCTTCTGTTCCTTTGTACATCAAATAAAGAACACCTGAAGAAATGGGTGCCCAAAGCATATCAAAACTTTCTCCAAGCCACGGAATGAAATAGCTTCCCATTCCTATTAAATCCATTAAAATACTAAGGATTAGTTTTAGGTATTTGTTCATTTTTCTTTGATCATTTAAGGACTCATTGTTTTATCAATGTTCATCCTTTTTCTCATTTCATCAGAGATTGTACCAATTTATTACTTTTTAGTGGATAAGTTTTGAAACTCCTTACACTTTTATGAGATAGAATCTTTGTTTTTATTGAAGCAGTCCCATGTTAAAGACTATTACTCCTTGCATCTTCTGTCTTTTTATTTTTGGATTTGCTTGGAAGATGATAGAATTTGGACCTTGAACAAAAGCACTTGCAGGTAAACTCATTGTGTAAATATTTCTCTCAATGCTTGGTTTACTTTTATCTCTCCTTGCATTTACATCAACTCCAAAAATGGCTTTTCTGTTGATTACTACATTCAGTTCGTTTGAGAAATCTACTCCTTCTGCTTCTATCCAGATATTTACCCTGTCTCCGTTTCTAGTGGGAGCAGGAAGTCTGTATTCCTGAGACTGAATTTTATTACTTCTTCCCATTTCTTCCACAATCATATTGTTTTGCTTGGGTTTAGATTTATCCCATCCAAAAACCATCAAACCATCATTTCCTAGATCGTAATAATAATTGGTGTTTTGGTAAATAAAGTTTCGAACATTTGGATCTGTCATGACATTGTGGAAATAATAGTCACCTAAAATCCAACCTCTGTCATGATCATTCATGAGTTTTTGGATTCCTGCCAAACTATGTCCATGTCCACCATCACTTAAATCTTCTTGATCTAACATAGGAACATATTTTCGAGTTTTTACGTCTAGTTTTCTTTGTCTGAACCAATAGATCTTATCTTCGGTTTTTAAATAGTGCTTAGTGTTTGTAGGGTGTGTGGTGAGTACAATATCTCCCTTTTTTATCACTTTTTTGAGCTTAATCACAGGACTTTTCCAATCCGCAAAATACCATTGAGATAATTCTTTTGGAGCAACTTGTCCATGTGTTTCGGTGGCAGTAACGGCTATTGTTTGTTGGATATTGGAAAGTAAAACAACAAGGACTAAGCCTATAACAGTTAATGAGGATTGAAGTTTAGGCTGTTTGATATATTTTGATAACCAGCTAAGAAGTTCATCAATTCCAATGGCAATTGCCATAATCAAATATAAATATGCTTCTACCAAATATCTAGGTAAAAAAGGCTCTCTAAACACAAAACTCATGAGCAACACATAAGGTAGAAACATTGAAAGAATAAAAATTCCCCTTTCTTTATATCTCCATATTGCCAAAGCAAACCCTACAAACCCTATTGGCCACAAAAGCGGCATATCTGTTAGGATGACATTTTTGTAGATATCAAATGACTTATAGGGATCTTTTTCCCACAGTTGACTAATATAATCCCAGTTTGGCATAAACCATTCAATAGTTTCACTATGAAAAACTATTGAAAGCAAAGGTTTTACCATATCTGTCATTGGTTGAATAAAGATCATGGTAAACAAGAAAATTGCTGGTACTAAAAAAAGCGTTTTTTTTGTAAGCCAAGGCGCTGATTTTTCTTTTGTTATTAAGTATTTAATGCTTGTGATAAGAAAATAACTCATCCACCCAAAAATTAGGAAAAAAGCTAATTGGTGGGCCATGAGCGTTAGGAAAAACGAGACAATAAAAAGGAGAATGGGTATTGGGTTCACCTTTAGTTTTTTGAGTAAAGGAATATTCTTTTTGTTTGCATCGAAATACAAGAAAATCTTTACAAATAAATAGGTGGTAATGAGTGCAAAGAAAATGTAAATAGAATAATTTCTGGCTAGTTTTGACCAAAAAACATAGTAGGTAGAAACAGAGACTAGAAGTGCAGATATTAATGCAACTCTTGTGTTGAAAAGGAGCTTTGCTAATTTAAATAATAGGATAATAGCTCCCACACCATAAAGAAAACTGGGGAATCTTGCCCAAAAATCTTCTACTCCAAAAATAGAGAAAAAGGGGATAATGGAATAAGTTAATAAAATACCATTTTTATCAATCAAACCATCAAAATTTCCATTTTGAATGAATTTTTGAGCACCATCTACATGCATGTGCTCATCAGTCCAAAGTGTAAGATAATCTAAATTCCAAATTCTTAAAATAGCACCTATTAGTACAATAATGAATAGGAGAATATTAGTTTGATTGAGGTATTTTTTCATTTTTCAAATTTTCTTTTCACAATAAGTTTCAGAGTATTAAGAATGGTAGAATTTACATTCATTTTACTCAATCCTTCTTTTAAATCGTATCTTAAAATAAAAGGTACCTCTCCAAAGATCACATCATCAAATCTTCTGATTTTTAAAATGATATCAACCATTGCTTGAAATCCTTTTTGGTCTATAAAAGATGTTCCATAATGTTTGAAAGCTCTTTTTAAAACAGAAGCTCTATAGGCTCTGTACCCACAAGTAAAGTCTTTTACACCTTTTATGGGTAATAAGGCTCTAAAAATCCATGAAGCGATATAAGAATATAGTTTTCTCATAAACGTAAGACCAATTACTCTAGAACCACTTTGATATCTTGAAGCAATCACCACATCATGTCCTTCACGAATACTACGCATCATACGGTATATAAGACCTGGTGTATGTGTGTCATCCGCATCCATTGAAACAATAATATCATTGTCTTCTGCTACTTCAGATGCATATTTTAATCCGTCTCTAATAGTAGGGCCTAAACCTTGATTTACTTCATGGTTCAATAAAGTAATGGGCATATCTATTGCCATTTTTTCTACTATGGAGTAGGTATTATCTGCTGATCCATCGTTTACCACTACAATATTGTAGTTTTTTACACTCGCTAACTCTAGCTGATAAACCATTCTATTTAAAAGTTTTCCAATATTTGCTTCTTCATTGTAAGCAGGAAGAACTACGTATAATTTACTCATATTTTTAAGCTAAAAATGCCTCTATTTCGTTTACGATTTTTTCACTTGCCTTTCCGTCACCATAAGGATTTTCTCCTTCCCAATAAGGTGCAGAAGTAAGCCAGTCAAAATTTGCTTTTATTTCTGTTCCTATTAATTTTGCAAAGCCTGCAGTTACTCCTTCTGGTCTTTCTGTGGTGGTTCTACAAACTAAGATACGTTTTTTAAATGCACCACACTCTTCTTGGATTCCTCCAGAATCTGAAATTACACATTTCACCTCGCTCAACATTTCCATCATTTCTTTATATCCCAAAGGATTTATCACTTTTACTGATTTCAAAAGAGGCTTTAAGGCTTGCACATGTGGATTTGGATGCATTGGAAATACAAATTCATATTCAGGATATTCTTGAGCAAGTTCTTCTATTTCTTTGAACATCTTTTCCATGGGTGCTCCAAAGTTCTCTCTTCTGTGAAGGGTAATAAGAATTTTGTTTTTATATTGAAGTGGGAAATCAAATGATTGACAAGTGTCAATTACCGTATTTCCTGTAATACTCACTCGCCCAATTCCTTCATTTTTCAGGTTTTCAAATGATTCTTGAGTAGGCGCCCAGTTAAAATCTGCAATTCTACTAACGAGTTGCCTGTTTGCCTCTTCTGGGTAAGGGTTGTATATATCATGTGTCCTAAGACCCGCTTCAACATGTCCAACTTTTATTTTTTCATGAAAAGCTACCAATGCAGAAGTCAAAACAGTAGATGTATCTCCCTGAACAATGAGAATTTTAGTATCTATTTCTTTAAGAATTTTTGGCAATTTCAAACTGATACTTGATAGAATATCATTTAGAGACTGATTGTGCTTCATGATTTCTAATCGATAATCTGGCTCGTCAATCAAAAATTTTACATCTTCATAAAGTTCTTTATGCTGACCCGTAAAAATGGTTTTATAGGCGATATTTCTTTTTTTCAACTCCTTGATAACAGGAGCCAATTTTATAATCTCTGGACGTGTACCAAAACAGATTGCTACAGACATATTTTTGCTTTTAGTTTAATGATAATGAACAGCTTCAATGATGTTTTTATCTATTGTTATATCTTTCAGTTTCTGAAATTTCCAACAGTGCTTTTTCAAGTGAACTTTTCATTAAATTTACATGGAGCAAAATACATTAAATTTTCAAACTATTTAATACCCAAATTATAGGAATTTGCTTTTTTTTTCAAAGATTTTGAGCATTCCAATGTCTTATTCTATTCTCAGCCTAGTTATTCTGTTCATTTTTTAAGATTCACTGTTTTTCAAATGAGAGATCCCTTATGATTTGTTTAACCAATATTTCCCTTGTTTCTCAATGGATTTATTAAAGAAGTATGGTTTTTAATAGGTAATAATCTTACTTTTGTGTTTTCAAAAAAATAATCATCAAGAAACTAGAAGAATGGCAGTTTTCAATATCAAATCTTTATTTGACCAGAAACCCATAGGTGAGACAATCACTGTAAAAGCTTGGGTAAGAACGCATAGAATGAGTAAAAGTGTTTCTTTTATCGCACTTAATGACGGTTCTACTATCAATAATATCCAGGTGGTTGTAGAAGATCTTTATCCTGAGGAATTTCTAAAACAAATTAATACAGGAGCCAGTTTGGCAATAGAAGGTTTAGTAGTTGCTTCACAAGGAAAAGGTCAACAGATTGAGTTGCAGGCTAAGAGTATTGAGATTTTAGGAACTTGTAGTCCAGATGAATACCCTATTCAGCCCAAAAGACATAGCTTAGAGTTTTTGAGAGAAAAGGCTCACCTTAGAATGAGAACCAGTACTTTTAGTGCGGTTTTTCGTGTAAGACATCATCTTACTTTTGCAATACATCAGTTTTTTCATGAAAGAGGCTTCTACAATATTCACACACCAATAATTACGGCAAGTGATGCAGAAGGTGCAGGGGAAACTTTTAAGGTAACCAATTTTGACCTCAATAATATTCCTAAAAACGATGATGGAACAATTAATTATGAGGAAGATTTCTTTGGGAAGGAAACAAATTTAACGGTTTCTGGACAGCTAGAAGGAGAATTAGCCGCAATGGCACTTTCCAAAATTTATACTTTCGGTCCTACATTTCGTGCTGAAAACTCAAATACATCTAGGCATCTTGCTGAGTTTTGGATGATGGAACCAGAAATTGCTTTTGCAGATTTGGATGATTTGATGGATGTCGCTGAAGGTTTATTAAAATACGTTTGTCAATATGCGCTAGATCATTGTGCTGATGATATGGAATTCTTAAACAAACGATTTGAAAATGAAGAAAAAACCAAAAAAGCCAATGAAAGAGCTGAAATGAATTTGGTGGATAAACTTCGTTTTGTAATCGATAATGATTTTAAGCGTTTGACTTATACTGAGGCAATTGATATTCTTAGAAATTCAAAGCCCAATAAAAAGAAAAAATTCAATTACCTAATTAACGAGTGGGGAGCGGATTTACAATCTGAACACGAACGTTATTTAGTAGAAAAGGAATTTAAAAGACCTGTTATTTTAACTGATTACCCAAAAGATATTAAGGCTTTCTATATGAAACAAAGCGAAGATGGGAAAACAGTTCGAGCAATGGATTTACTAGTTCCAGGAATAGGAGAGTTGATGGGTGGTTCTCAGCGAGAGGAAAGCCATGACAAACTTCTTAACAGAATGAACGAAATGAATATTCCACAAGAAGATTTGTGGTGGTATTTAGAGACAAGAAAATTCGGAACAGTACCGCATAGTGGATTCGGTTTAGGTTTTGAAAGACTAGTTTTGTTTGTAACAGGAATGGGGAATATTCGAGATGTAATCCCTTTCCCAAGAGCTCCTAAATCAGCTGAATTTTAGGAAAAAATAGACTTGAAATATTATTTTGTAAAAAAACACCAAAGAGATTTGGTGTTTTTTTTTCGAAACTAACAGATATCATTGTGTACTCAGTGAAGAATTTATACTTTTGGGTTATTCCTTAAACATAGTGACGATGAAAGTATCAAATATTCTCCAATCAGTAGAGTTTAATGCTCACAAACCCAATATTACAGTTTTACTCAATACAGACTTTACAAAAGAAATTCGCATTGCATTGGATGAAAATCAATCAATGAAAGAACATTCTACACCATTTCCAATTGTGGTAGAAATTGTTGAAGGAAGTATAACCTTTGGTGTACAGGGAAATAAAAAACGCTTACTAAAAGGCGATCTTATTGCTTTAGAAGGAGGAATTCCTCATGATTTAGTAGCCCATACACGCAGTATTATAAGACTGACACTTTCTAAAGCAGATCAATCTGAGCGGGTTAAAAAAGTTATTGAATAAGTTTCCAATTTTTTTAAGCCTGATAACGCTCAAAAGAGATCCAGTATTTATCTCTGTAGATAGAATAATCGAAATGGAGAATATCTTCATATTTTTCCTTTATTGAAGATATTTTCTTTGATGCTTTTCTAAAATCTTTACATGCAATAAATATTTCTCTTTTTCCATTTGCGGTTTCCCTTCCGATATATAAAAAACCGTGTTTGGCTTTCATTTGTTCAAGAACTACGTCTTCAATATGATTCAATAGCTCGTACTCGTCTTCAGAAGGTAGTCCATTTTCAATTTGTTCATATTCAATCTGTAAATTAAGAATGTAGGAATGAGAAGCTTTTCTGTCCCACTCTAGTAAATCTTGATTAATAATTGCAATTAACGGGTTTCCATTCTGTAAAGTTGCCT
Organism: Flavobacteriales bacterium; assembly: GCA_025210805.1. Taxonomy (NCBI): domain Bacteria; kingdom Pseudomonadati; phylum Bacteroidota; class Flavobacteriia; order Flavobacteriales; species Flavobacteriales bacterium. Next base: position 236,526 of record JAOAQX010000023.1, on the reverse strand, counting down.
CCAATGCACTGAAAGAATCTTCTTTAGATTCATAACGAATTCCTTCATACTTCTCCACAAACTCTTTTTCTCTCCAAGTCAAAAAACTCGGTAATTTAGTAATAGGAATGAGTTCTTTTTCAGCTTCTTCAGTACTTTTAAAATCTACATAGTCTATTGTAGTTACTGCTCTTAATTCGCCTAACAAATTATCAATAAAGATGAGAATACCTTGTGAGATTTCTTTCTGATTCTCTTCGTTATAGCCCTCGAAAACAAATGTAAGATCTACATTGTCTGGATAGGTTGGGTCTTCATTTGCGTAAAAAAAGATATTAGATTCTGTAAAATGAAAATGATCCATTCTTATTTCATATCCACTTTTTTCTGAGGCTTTTTTTAGTGCAGTAAATTTCCAGTTAGGAAGTTTCGGAGCATCTGCAATGAGTTCTTCTACAAATACAATATTCTTTAGAACACCTTCGGCAGTTATTATAAGCTCTGCTGTATCATCATCTTGCATTCCTGCAAGAAAAAAATACCCATCTCTTAATTTATTGAGTTCAGGGAATAATTTATCTAAGAATTTTTCGGATACATCCTTTTGTTCTTTTATAGCATTGTAAAATTGTTTCTCATTTTCTTGAAACCATTTCCAGAAACTTTCATTGGTAGCAAGGCTTTGATCTTCATTTGTAGAACTTTTGAATAGATTTTTTAAAAATCCCATATGTTAAATTTATTTAAACCATTCTTTTTCAATATTTTGATCTTTTATGGTTTTGTTTATAGAACAAAAATAAAGAATATTAACCACAGCTCTATGATATATTTTTTTGTATTCAACTTTAGTTTTATAATTTAGTTCATACCAAAATTATAATAATATATTACCTTTGTTCCAATGAAAATCAACAGGAAAATAGGGTTTATTATTCTACTAAAGGCTTATATACTAGTAAGTCTTCATGGTTTTGTTCCTCATATTCATCATGATTTTCATGAAGAGCACCATCATCATCAAGATCATGCACATCAGCATGATGGATATCAACACCTACATGGTGAACATGATGACCCTAGTGATTTTCAATTTCTTTTAGAGCATTTCGCTCATGTTATTGGAGACGAGTTTTTGAGAAAAGACCCAAACAATTTTTCAATAAAAATTGTTGGAAATGATTCTTATACACACACGAGCTCTTTGTTTTCTCTACCTTATGATTTGTCATTGGGGCAAGAGAGAAAAACCATCTCTAAACGACCTTATCGTTGGAGTTATTATCATTCCGTTCATTTACAATTCTCTGGTAAAAGAGGACCTCCATTTTCTGTTTAAAGTATCGAGAACGAATTTTTGGAAATTATCTTAATACTCATTTCTGCTGTAATTCTTTATAGGCAGAATGTTTGTGAGTTTTAAAAATTCACTAGATTCCAATTTCGTTTCTAATTTATAAGCACATTTTTATATCATTTAAGGTGTTAAGTGTTTATAATGACTATTCACTAGATTACTTATTTTACTAGTTTATGTCATCATTTATTTAAATAACGATGATATCTAGAACAGAAAAAATATATGAAAATTATCCAAATCATTGGGTTTTATTTGTTGTTTACTGCTCCCATTTTTGCTCAGAGTGATTTGCAAATCTTATTGGAGACTATTGAAAAAAACAATAAAACCTTGGCTGTGATGAAAAACAAAAACGAAGCTTATATACTTCAAAAACAGTCAGAAAATAAACTTACAGATTTATCTATTTCCTATTACTATTTACCTTACGGAGTCTTTACATCTCCAAACTATTCTGAATTTCAAATAGGGCAAGAATTTGATTTCCCAACGGCATTTTTGGGAAAGAAAAAATGGCTAGATTCCCATAGAGAACTTGCTCATAACAGTTTTTCTTTTCATAAAGTAGCTGTGTTCAAAAAGGCAATTCAACTTTATAGAAAATGGCAAATATTGGCAAAAAAGAAAGATCTACTTGCCACTGTTTTCAATCAAGTTAAAGAAATCAATACGATCACAAAAAGCCTTTACAAACAGGGAGAAAAGAGCCTGTTAGACTTAGAGAGAGCCAAAATGGTGGTATTGCAAGAGCAATATAAGATGGATCAGATAGATCTTCTGTTGCTTGATGTTCAGAGAAGAATTCAAGTTTTGAATGGGAACAAAGAAATTTCTTTAAAGAGAAACCAAGAAGCCGAAACTGTTTATCCCACACTGAATTATAAGGATTTGTGGAATGAAAGGCGAGTGAAAGATCCCTTTTTTGATAGAAGTGAAAGCCAGATAAAATTGGCGCAGCAAGATTTAAAAAGAACGAAGCAAGACGTATTGCCCAAAATTACTTTAGGGTTTAATTCTCAAGGTTATGAAGGAGAACGTTATCATGGACTATTTGCTGGTTTACGAGTTCCTTTATGGTCTGCCTCCTCAAAGGTAAAACAAGCGAAAGTTCGTTTGATTAGCATTGAAAAAGAGCAGGATTTTATAGTGGAAGAACGAAAATCACAACTAAAGCAAGATTTTGAATCCTACCAAAAGATTTTGAAACGATATAGGGATTTTAAATCGCTATTTGCTAATCTAAAATCTTTAAAAATGCTTCAAAAGGCCTATCAACTGGGTGAAATGAATTTCTCTGAATATTATCTTCAGTTGTCTTTTTATCAAAATCAATTAAATCAAATGATTGATATGGAGCTTGAGCTGGCAGAAAAACACACGGAGCTCACTTTTTTTACTGATAACACAAACTAAAAAAAAATCTAAAAACTGATTCTTACTGGAATGATCAATATGAAGATATTTGTCTTTATGGGTAGCAGGACAGTTAGAATGAGTGAAAGAGATAAAACATAAACATGAAAAAATTTATTATACTGATGTTTATACTTTCTTGGTCTTGTCAAGAAACAAATAATACATCGCATACTACTGGAGCGCATAATCATGAAACACCCTCTATTTCTCAAACTATTTGGACGGAGAACCTAGAGTTTTTTGTAGAATTTCCTGCTTTAACGGTGGGGGAAGATGCTAAATTTGCGGCACATTTTACCCATGCAAAAGACCATAAACCAATCAAAAATGGGAAACTCACCGTACAGTTGCTTTCGGGTGAAGCAAAAATTGAACACAGTGTACAAATGTCTTCATCAGCGGGGATTTATATGCCTTTTATTGTTCCAAAATCAAAAGGAATTTATGATCTAAAATTCATTTTTGAATATGATGATGAAGTTGAAGAAATTCTTATTCCAAAACTTGAGGTTTTTGGCAATCAGGACGATGCGGCTCATGCAACACTACCTCATCAAGAGGAAGGTTCAATTCCATTTTTAAAAGAACAAGCTTGGAAAATGGATTTTCATGTCGAAAAAGTTTCCAAAGATTTGATTTATGAAGTGATACCAAGTTATGGAACTTGGAAACACAGTAGTATCAATGAACAAGCTATTTTGGCAAATGCCAAAGGTGTACTTCAATTTTCTAAACCCAATCTTGTTCCTGGAGCTTTTGTGAAAAAAGGGAGTATTCTTTTCAAAATTGGAAGTAAAGGTCTTTCGCAGAATAGTGTAAAACTGGCTTATCAAAAAGCCTCGATAGAATTTGAAAAAGCAAACTCTAAATACCAAAGAGGGAAGGTTTTGTTTGAAAACGAAATTATTTCAAAAGCACAATGGGAGACTATTAAAGAATCCTATTTTCTGGCAAAGAATAATTTTGAAACCCTCTCCAATGATTATCAAAAAGGAGGTAAAGTGGTGAGAGCACCTTTTAGTGGATTTATTCATAAGATTTTGGAGGAAAATGGTTCATTTGTCAATGAAGGAGCGTCTATTATCAATATGGCTAACCATGACGGTGAAATATTAGAAGTTTTGGTGGGGCAAAATAAAGCAAATAAGCTAAACAATTTAGTAGGAATTGCTTATAAATGCAATACGAATGAATGGGAACATATTTTTCAAAAATCTGGAAATATCCTTGGGATAAACTATGGTGTTTCATCAGAGAAACCCAATATTAGCATATCGGCAATTCCTTTAGAGCATCATTTTGTATCTATAGGTTCTATGGTAGAAGCTCAAGTACTGGTGGGGGATGGTAAACCTCAAATAGTGGTTCCAAAATCAGCACTTTTAGAAGATTATGGACAGTTTTCAGTAATGGTACAGAAAACGGGAGAAAGTTTTGAAAAAAGATTAGTGAAGATAGGTGCTATAAACGGTCGAAAAGTTGCTGTTTTAGAAGGTCTTGAAGAAGGAGAGAAGGTAGTGGACAAAGGAGCATATCAAGTAAAAATGTCTGCGATGTCTGGAAAAGCACCCGCTCATGGTCATTCACATTAATCCTAAAGAAAAAAGAACATGTTAAGAAGAATTTTACTTTTTTCGCTTCAGAACCGAGCAGTGGTTTTGTTAGTGAGTTTGTTTCTTACTTTGGGAGGAAGTTGGATTGCAAAAAATATGAATGTAGATGTGTTTCCTGATCTCACCGCACCCTCTGTTACCATTCTTACGGAAGCACATGGATTGGAAGCCGAAGAGGTGGAAAAACTAGTGAGTTTTCCTTTGGAAACGGCCATGATGGGATCTCCAAACGTAAGAAGAATTCGCTCTTCTTCCGCCAATGGAATCTCAATAGTTTGGGTGGAATTTGATTGGGGAACGGATATCTACAAGGCAAGACAGATTGTGAGTGAACGAATTCCTTTGGTAGAAGAAAATCTTCCAGAAGACATCGGAACCCCCACAATGGGTCCTATTTCTTCGATTATGGGAGAGGTGATGACCGTAGGAGTCAGTTCTGATTCCATTAATCCAAAAGAATTGAGAACCATTGCAGATTGGGTTATTCGTCCAAGAATAAAATCTATTCCAGGAATTGCCAATGTAATTGTACTAGGTGGAGAGCTGAAACAGTATCAGGTTTTGGTAGATCCTGCAAAACTCATGCATTATAAAATAGGAATTTCCGAAGTACTCCAAAAGGTAAAAGAAAGTAGTAAAAATGCACCTGGAGGAATACTCAATGAATTTGGAAATGAGTATATTATTAAAGGTACTGGAAGGATTTACGATATTCAAGAACTGGAGGAATCTTTGGTAAAAATGATTGGAAATCAGCCTGTGAAAATAAAAGATATTGCTCAAGTAAAGATTGGACATTCTGATAAAATAGGAGATGGGTCGGTCAATGGAAATCCCGCTGTGATCCTCACAATTTCTAAACAGCCCGATGTAAATACACTTGCTTTAACGAAAGAATTAGATCAAGTTATCGACGACTTAAAGAGGAATCTTCCTGAAGGCATTGAATTGAACAATCAAATTTTTAGACAAGCCAATTTTATTCAAACCAGTATTGATAACCTAAAAAATACCCTTTTGGAAGGTGCTTTTTTTGTTGTGATTATTCTTTTAGTGTTTTTAATGAATTGGCGAACGACAATTATTTCATTATTAGCCATTCCGCTTTCTCTTTTAGTTTCTCTATTGGTTTTGAATCTATTGGGTTACACTTTAAATACAATGAGTCTGGGAGGTATGGCAATTGCCATTGGAGCCCTTGTGGACGACGCAATTATTGATGTAGAAAATGTGTTTAAACGCTTGCGAGAAAATTATTTGAAGCCAAAAGAAGAAAAACTCCCAGTCTTAAAAATCATTGAAGAAGCTTCTTTAGAAATTCGAAGTTCTATTATTATAGCTACACTGATCATTATTGTGTCTTTTATACCGCTCTTCTTTTTGAGTGGAATGGAAGGAAGATTACTTCAGCCTTTGGGGATCGCTTTTGTAACTTCTATACTCACCTCATTGATTGTAGCGGTTACCGTAACACCTGTGTTATCTTTTTATTTACTAAAAAGTGATCGAGCATTGAAAAATCAAGCAAAAGGAACATTTGTAGAGCGTTGGTTACAAAAAGTGTATCAGAAAACGCTGCAATTCGTTCTTAAAGTTCCAAAACTGATTTTACTTTTCTCTGTACTGGCTTTTGCTTTGAGTATGGGAGTTTTTCAAAAACTTGGACGTAGTTTTTTACCTGAATTTAATGAAGGTTCTATCGTGATAAGTGTGGTAGGAATTCCGGGGACAAATCTTGAAGAAAGTAATAAAATAGGAGGGGTGATGGAGGATTTGCTCCGTGCTAAGCCTGAAGTAAAACAAATTTCAAGAAGAACGGGTAGAGCAGAGCTTGACGAACATGCTCAAGGGGTTCATGCCGCTGAAATAGATGTTTTATTTGAATTATCTGATGGGAAAACAAAGGATGAATTCTTTGAAGAAGTACGAGAAACTTTAAGTATTATTCCTGGCGTAAATATTACTTTGGGTCAGCCAATAGGACACCGTATAGATCACATGCTATCTGGAACAAGGGCTAATATTGCTATCAAAATTTTTGGCGAGGATCTTTCTGAGCTTTTTACTATAGGTAAGAAGGTAGAGTCCGCCATAGGGGATATTGTGGGTATTGCAGATTTAGCTGTGGATCAACAAATAGAAGTTCCTCAACTAAAAATCGTTCCAAATAGGCAAATGCTTTCAGCTTATGGGCTTACCATGACAGATTTTTTAACGCAGATGGATATCGCCCTTGCAGGAGAAAAAGCAGGGAATATTTTTGAGGGACAAAAATACCATGATTTGATTGTCCGTTTGGATAAAAAATCTCGTGATGAACAAAGTGAATTTGAATCCGTTCCTATTTTTCTTCCCGATGGAAATTATATCAATTTAGGACAAATAGCAGAAATTAAGTCTATTAGTAGTCCAGTTTCTGTGTCGAGAGAAAATATTCAGAGAAAAATAGTGGTTTCGGCTAATGTTCAGAATCGAGATCTCAAGTCGGTAGTAGAAGAAATTCGAACCACCATACAAAGTGAGATTGAATTGCCTAAGAACTACAGAATAGAATATGGTGGACAGTTTGAGAGTGAAGCTAAAGCCTCGCAAATGCTTACTTTAACTGCTATTTTAGCTGTTCTAATTATTTTGTTTCTTCTTTATTATGAGTTTCAGAATATTAAACTGGCACTTATTGTTTTACTCAATTTACCCCTTTCTTTGATTGGAGGAATTCTCATTATTTATTTCAATTCTGGAATTGTAGATATTGCTGCCACCATAGGTTTTATTAGCCTTTTTGGAATTGCCACTAGAAATGGGATTCTATTGGTTTCTAAATATGAAGAGTTGAAAAAATCGGGTATGAGAAACAAAGAACTTATCATAAAAGGAGCATTAGATAGGCTCAATCCTATTCTGATGACCACTTTTACCACAGGATTGGCTTTGATTCCGCTTGCACTAAAAGCGGGTGAAGCAGGAAATGAAATTCAAAGTCCTATGGCCATTGTCATTTTAGGAGGATTGATGTCCTCTACAATTCTCAATCTTTTGGTAGTTCCTGTGGTATATTCCATTTGGAAACCGAAAGTAGTATAAGTAACACCATTTATGGTGTTAATTTACCCAAATGCAAAAGCCCTCCCGAAATGTCGGGACAAGCTATTTGAAGGGGGAAAGGGGGATGTTTCACTACGATAGCACTCCCAAAGAAGCTAAAACAAATGGGTAAATTACCACCGTAAATGCTATTAAATCGTTTTAGTATTGAGCCTAAAAAAAACCATTCTTTCTAAATTTAGAAAGAATGGTTTTTATATCAATAATAATCACAATTTGATTACATCATTCCTGGCATTCCGCCTCCCATTGGAGGATGACTATGGTCATCTTTTTCTGGAAGATTTACCAAAACACATTCAGTAGTTAAGAACATTCCTGCTACAGATGCTGCATTTTCAAGAGCCACACGAGTTACTTTCGTTGGGTCGATAATTCCTGCTTCATACATATCTGTATAAGTATCATTTTTGGCATTATATCCAAAATCTTCTTTTCCTTCACGTACTTTGTTGATAACAACAGAACCTTCACCACCAGCGTTGGCTACAATTTGTCTTAAAGGTTCTTCTACTGCACGAGAAACAATCTCGATTCCCACTTTTTCATCATCATTTTCGGCAGAAACAGATTCTAATGATTCCAAAGCTCTCACAAGAGCAACACCACCACCAGGAACAATTCCTTCTTCCACGGCAGCACGGGTAGCATGAAGTGCATCGTCAATACGATCTTTCTTCTCCTTCATTTCAATTTCTGAAGCAGCTCCCACATACATTACAGCAACTCCACCAGCTAGTTTTGCCATGCGTTCCTGTAGTTTTTCTTTATCATAATCTGAAGAACTGGCTTCAAATTGAGCTTTTATTTGGTTTACACGGTTTTTGATATTGTTTTCATCTCCAGCTCCGTTTACAACAGTGGTATGATCTTTATCAATATTCACTCTTTCAGCCGTTCCAAGCATATCGATGGTTGCCGTTTCAAGAGAGTAACCTTGTTCCGATGAAATAACTACACCACCTGTTAAGATTGCTAAGTCTTCTAACATCGCTTTTCTTCGATCTCCAAATCCAGGAGCTTTTACAGCAGCTACTTTTAGTGAACCTCTTATTCTGTTTAAAACAAGTGTTGTAAGTGCTTCTCCATCAATATCTTCTGCAATAATCAAAAGTGGCCTACCTGACTGAGCAACAGGCTCTAATACAGGAAGAAGGTCTTTCATTGCTGATATTTTTTGGTCATACAAAAGAATAAATGGATTCTCTAATTCGGCTTCCATTTTCTCTGTATTTGTTACAAAATATGGAGAAAGATATCCACGATCAAATTGCATTCCTTCTACAACATCCACCGTAGTTTCTGTTCCTTTTGCTTCTTCTACTGTGATCACACCTTCTTTACCTACACGCTCCATGGCTTCGGCAATAAGTTTACCTATAGAATGATCATTATTCGCAGAAATAGTACCTACTTGTTCTATTTTCTCAATACTATCACCTACTTCTTTAGATTGGCTCTTTAGGTTTGAAACAATTGCTGTTACCGCTTTGTCAATACCTCTTTTTAGATCCATTGGATTTGCTCCAGCAGTAAGGTTTTTAAGTCCAGTTGTAATGATAGATTGGGCTAAAACAGTGGCTGTAGTAGTTCCATCTCCTGCAACATCAGCAGTTTTTGAGGCAACTTCTTTTACCATAGAAGCTCCCATATTTTGAAGCTCATCTTCTAGTTCTATTTCTCTAGCTACTGATACTCCGTCTTTTGTAATATGTGGGGGTCCAAATTGTTTTCCAATTACCACATTTCTTCCTTTAGGTCCAAGAGTGACTTTTACGGCGTTTGCCAATGCATCAACACCTGCTTTAAGACCTTCTCTTGCTTCGCTATTAAATTTTATTTCTTTTGCCATTTTTCTTTCTGTTTTGGAAAATTACATGATTGCTAAAATGTCAGATTCTCTCATAATTAGATAATCTTTACCTTCTAGTTTTAAATCGGTACCTCCGTACTTACTATACATTACGATATCACCTACTTTCACGGTCATTTCGTGGTCTTTTGTGCCATTTCCTACTGCTACCACTTTTCCTTGTTGTGGTTTTTCTTTAGCAGAATCTGGTATAATGATTCCTGATGCAGTTTTTGTTTCAGCCTCCATTGGCTCTATCAAAACACGATCAGCGAGTGGTCTTAATGTAATACTCATAATCTATTTTTTTGCAATTGATTTTGAAAATTTTGTCAAAGAACATACCACGATGATATGTCGGACAAAATGTCAAATATTAGTTCATTTTGTCATTGTCTGTGAGGAAAATTATGTCTAAAAATTGAATCATTTTCGGCAATGATTTGTTTGACTTTTCCCATGTCGGGATTTGGAATAGCTAAAGATAAAACATAATGTTTGATTTTCCATTGATTATTTATTTTAATAAGCACTCCAGATCCTCGACATGTACCCATGTGGGTATCAAGAATTTCATCAAACCAAGCATTTTGATAATCATCAGAAAAAAAGATATTTCTGTTAAGAGTTTTAAAATCCCAAGTAGTTTTTTTATCGAAATAGGGTTTACAAAAATGCGCAAATGTTTGTTTACTCCAGTTTTCTGTTGCGTCCGTTCCAATATAGGTGAAATTTGAATCTGCCATTAGGTCAAAATAACGATCAAAATCAGCTTGAGCAGCGGCTTTGTGCCATTTTTCCATCAAATGGTTAATGGTAGAATCTTTTTCTGGTTTGATTAAGGTCTTTTCATTATTTGGACTACAAGCGCTAAGTATTCCAAGAAATAGAAACATGCTTATTTTTAATAATTTGATTTTGCTTTCAAATCTGAGAAATTTTCTGTGGTTTTTGAGATTCATAGTTAAAGATTTCTGTTTATTCTAAAGTAAAAGTTTCTCCTATTTTTGTTAGTGGATGAATGTTCTTAGTTTTTTTCCACTGTTTTTGAGCATCTGGAATTTCGCTAGGGTATAGGTGGTAAATAAACTGCATTTTTGCATCTATTGAAATGTTTTTTTGCTTGGCATAATATAGTATCCAAGGTGGAATATAAGCCCAATCTATATTTTTGATATTTCCTATGGTTTCTGGTTCTGTAGTGTCTCCAGAAAGAAAAATTCTTTTTCCGTGCCATGTGATTAAAAAGGAGTAATGGCGAAATGGAATACCAAAAAAGCTGTGTTTTGTTTTGAACGCCTTTATTTCAAAATTGTCAATAGAATTTGCGAATTCTTGGAGTTTCGAAATTTTAAAAACACCATATTTTTTTCCCCCATTCTGTTTGATTTGTTTTTTTACATTTTTCCTAGAATAATGATCGGCATGTTTATGTGTAAACAAGAAATAGGCATTTTCCTGTAAGCTGTCCAAAGAGCTTTCTGCGTATTTCATATATCCATAAGCTCCTGATTTGTATGGGAAATCGATATAAATATGCTCTTTTCCATCTGTGAGATATAAACCACAATTACCCAAGAATTGTACTGTTATTTTTTGAGCGAAACTCATATTTGTTAAACTAAATAGAATCAGAAAGAAAAGGAGCGTAGATGAAGGGATTTTCATTAAATAGATTTTAGTTTGTACTGTAAAAATAGCTTTTTTAGTTAAATTCTAATATTCATTCAATAAAAAGCCCTTACCAAATGGCAAGGGCTTTTCTATATTCAAAACTTTTTTAAAGCCATTAAGCCTTATTTTCTGTTTTAATTTGATTTAATGCAGAACCAAAATTAAACCATTCGATTTGAGAATCGTTGTATGAGTGGTTTAGCATAATGGTATCTTTACTTCCATCTGCATGAACAGCTTCAAGAGTAAGTTGTTTTCCAGGAGCGAAATCTGCCAAATCAACAAAGTTGAAAGAGTCATCTTCTTGAATCATGTCATAATCGGCTTCATTTGCAAAAGTAAGACCTAACATACCTTGTTTTTTCAGGTTTGTTTCGTGGATACGAGCAAAAGATTTTACAATTACTGCGGCTACTCCTAAGTGGCGTGGCTCCATTGCAGCGTGTTCTCTAGAAGAACCTTCACCGTAGTTATGATCTCCCACAACTATTGTTTTGATTCCTGCAGCTTTATACGCTCTTTGTGTTGCTGGAACAGCACCATATTCACCTGTTAATTGGTTTTTTACAGTATCTGTTTTCATATTGAAAGCGTTTACAGCACCAATCAAACAGTTGTTTGAAATATTATCTAAATGACCTCTGTATTTCAACCATGGACCTGCCATAGAGATATGGTCTGTTGTACATTTTCCGTGTGCTTTTATCAAAAGTTTTGCACCTGAAATATTACGTCCAAGTGGCTCAAAAGGAGTCAAGAGTTGTAGTCTTTCAGAATCATCTTTTACCACTACTTCTACACCAGAACCATCTTCTACTGGAGCTTGGAAACCTGCATCTTCTACATCAAAACCTTGTGGTGGAAGTTCTTCACCTGTAGGTTCTGAAAAACGAACTTCTTCTCCGTTTTTGTTTATTAATGTATCTGTTGCTGGGTTAAAGTCTAATCTTCCTGAGATAGCTACTGCGGCTACCATTTCTGGTGAGGCAACAAAGGCATGCGTATTTGGGTTTCCATCGGCACGCTTTGCAAAGTTTCTATTGAAAGAATGGATAATTGAGTTTTTTGGAGCATTTTTAGGATCTTCATAACGTCCCCATTGACCAATACAAGGTCCACAGGCGTTTGTAAAGATTTTTGCATCCAATTGTTCAAAGATTTCTAATAATCCATCTCTTTCAGCAGTGTAACGAACTTGTTCAGAACCTGGGTTAATTCCAAATTCAGCTTTGGCTTCAAGACCTAGTTCTACAGCTTGCTTAGCAACAGAAGCTGCACGAGAAAGATCCTCGTAAGAAGAATTGGTACAAGAACCAATCAATCCCCATTCTACGTCAAGTGGCCATCCATTTTCAGTAGCTTTAGCAGTCATATCTTTTCCTGCTTGTGTAGCTAAATCTGGAGTAAATGGTCCGTTTAAATGTGGTTTTAGTTCATCAAGATTGATCTCAATTACTTGATCAAAATATTGTTCTGGATTTGCATATACTTCTGCATCTCCTGTAAGGTGTTCTTTTACATTGTTGGCAGCGTCAGCAATATCATTTCTGTCTGTTGCTCTTAGGTAACGCTCCATGCTTTCGTCATATCCAAAAGTAGAAGTTGTGGCTCCTATTTCTGCACCCATATTGGCAATAGTTCCTTTTCCAGTACAAGACATAGAAAGTACTCCTTCACCAAAATATTCTACGATACATCCTGTTCCACCTTTTACGGTAAGGATATCGGCTACTTTTAAGATTACATCTTTAGGAGCAGTCCATCCAGAAAGTTTTCCTGTAAGTTTTACCCCAATAAGTTTAGGAAATTTCAATTCCCAAGGCATTCCAGCCATTACATCAACAGCATCTGCTCCTCCAACACCGATAGCGATCATTCCTAATCCACCAGCATTTACGGTATGAGAATCTGTTCCAATCATCATTCCTCCAGGGAATGCGTAGTTTTCTAGTACTACTTGGTGAATAATTCCTGCACCTGGTTTCCAAAATCCTATTCCGTATTTATTGGAAACAGATTCCAAGAAATTAAATACTTCTGAAGATTGATTGATGGCATTTTGAAGATCTTTGTCTGCACCAAGTTTGGCTTGAATCAAGTGATCACAATGTACCGTTGTTGGAACGGCTACTTTTGCCTTTCCAGCTTGCATAAACTGTAAAAGTGCCATTTGTGCAGTTGCATCCTGACATGCAATTCTATCTGGAGCAAAGTCCACATAGTTTACGCCTCTTTCAAATTTTTTATCTGAATCTGTCCAAAGGTGGTTATACAAAGTTTTTTCAGCTAATGTAAGTGGTCTTCCAACCAATTCTCTTGCTTTTTGTACGTTGTTTGGAAGTCTATCATATACTTCCTTGATCATATTGATATCAAAAGCCATGTTGTAAATAGAATTTTATGGTTTCTAATTGTGTTCGTTCTTAAAAATCTTCTTGAATACCCAAGAAGTGCGAAACTACTAAAAAAACAGCATTTTTCCTAAGAATTAATGGCTTAAAAATGAATGCAATATTTTATATAGAATGGGTCTAAAGAAGCTTATTCTTATTTGTTACTTTTTAATGGAATTGATGACTCCAAACGAGTTGATGAAATGTAATATTAATCCCGATGTTTCTGGACTCTTTTGGTTTTGCTTTGTGTGTGGTTAGATGGTTTATACCGATTACTTGCTAAAATTACCCACTTATTTCACTGCGTTCATAACTGGCTTTTAGCAATGTATCGGCATTATACCTATGAGTAAATTAACACCATAAATGGTATTAGTTGTTGTGTACAGGCGTTTATTCATCCTCATTAATGTCATTGTCAATCTCATTAAAGTATCTCTATAAGCTCCTGCTAATGAGAATATACAGTAAGTTGCTCCTGCCAATTTGTAATTGGTAGCCGTACTGAGATTAAAAAACTATAAAACATTCAATAAATAATCATTGAGTGTTTTGTTTTTCTTGTAAAAAGGTTAATTTGGCTTATTATCTGTGTGTCCACACACCTTGTCCCGAGTATCGGGGAATTAGAAATTGGTGGGAGTGGGGGAAGTGATTTAAAAAGTCAATTCCTTTTTACTTTGATCTAGTTTTTAAAGCTATATATATGTCTGTAAATTGCCCCATGTTATTTTATTTCTTCAATTATTCCAGATTTATACAGTTGATCTAACATTGGTTTTAATTCTTGCCAATCTATTTCTTTACTCAGGTCTTTGTATTCATTTGTACTATCTAAAAACTCTTTTAAAAACCATGCATCAATTTTTCCGAACTTTGGTGGGTTCGTAAGAATTACTTCAATATTTTGTTGTGTTTTTCTTTTATGAAAACCGCATTCTCCACCATGGAAGGAATAATTAACCCTTTCAGAAAGTTTACCACGTCTTGGAACTTTGGTATTACCTCTCCATACCAATTCCTCATATTGCTCTTGAATAGATATGTCATAACCAAACTTCTTTCCCAATCGGTCCATTAGCTCCATTCCTTCAGAACGATACTCTGAAATTGCTTTTGCTAATATGTCTAATGATATTTTCATTCCTATGCACCACAACAACCATATAAACAAATCCTTGTATAACAAAGGCATATTTATAAGTCAAGCCATTATACGTTTATACTTTCTTTTTCATAATCAAAAACACAAAAATCTCAGTAATTACAAGTTTTGGAAGTGAATCTAGAGGTACTATTTATATTTTTGAATATCATAAGACTAAGGTACAAAAAAACAACTTTATGAAGGAAGGTAAACGAATAATATTCGACTATTGTCTTTAGTTTTTGTTCTTTTTGCCACTTCACTATTGAGTCGGTTTTCTTTTTCCTTAGAAAAAGACGCTGTGGGTTTTAGTCAATCCCGATGTTCGGGGTTAATATGGTTTGATTATTTGTGTGTCCACACCAATTAGAAATTGGCGGGAGCGGGGAGTAACCCGAAGACATAGCTTATTATAGCATTTTTTCTTTAGTTTTTTTAATCCAATATTCTCTCATCTTGCCGCTAATTACGAAACAATCTTCCAGATTATCATTCATCCAATCACACCAATAATAGATAGTAGGTTTGTTTAATTCGAAATCAATATCAAGGAATGGAACTAATCGATTCCAATACTTATCAAATTCTTCATCAGTTTGGTCATTAACGGATTGAATGATCATTTCAAGTAGAGAATATTTTGCTTCAATATTCTCAATATTTGCATAAGCATCTAGGTAATCCTCGATTCTTTCAGGTTCTGAAATTGTATAAGTCCAATCTTGGTCGTGTTTGTTTATTTTGTAATTGAACAAATCAGCCAATTGTTCCCAGTCTGCATAGTATTTATATTCTGGCTCGCTAAGCAGTCCGATTAGTCTTTCATCTCCAAAACTAAGTGCTAAGTCCAATGGTGATTTATTGGCATTATTTTTAGAATTTGGGTTAGATCCATTTTCAATTAGTAATCTGACCAATTCATAATTTCCTCTTGAATTAAATGTAGCTTTCCATAAAGCATTATTCCCATAATTATCTTTTAAGTCAACGTTGATACCTTTTTCAATTAGACTTTCTGCAAATTTAAGGCTTGAATATTCACTACAGAAATGAAGTAAAGACATTCCGTTTATATCAACCATATTTACATCGGTCAAAAACTCAAGCTCTTTCACGAATTTATCATAGTCATTGTTAACTATTGAGTAGAATATCTCTGTTCGATTAAATTCGTCCATTTTAATTTGCTATAACAACCGAATAAACACACCATCACATAACACAGGTGTATTTATACGCCTTATACGTTTATACTTTCTTTTTTATAATCAAAAACACAAAAATCCCAGTAAATACAGGTTTTGGAAGTGAATCTAGAGGTGCTATTTATATTTTTGACTATCATAAGACTAAGGTACAAAAAACATTTTTAGTTAAAGAAAATAAATTAGGTATTACTTGAAAAATGTACAAGCTTTTTGATAGGTGAATTATTGAAATCAATCATAAAAAGTGAGCAAATAAGGTGTTTAGTTGGTAGTCTCCGATGTTTTCGGGCTCTTTTGGTTTTGCTTTGTGAGTGGTTTGGAGAAATATTGATGTGTTCGACATTATTTATCTTCGAAATTTATGATTCTTTTATTCATTACAAGCTCTTTAATCTCATTATTAAAGTCTGATTGATTTTTAAATTTTCCGTGATTTGCATAAATACCAGTCATAGAATGCAGTTCTTCCATTTCGCTATTATAAGCTTCTATATCAGAAACAAAACTCAGATTGTTTTTTACAATTCTTTTACAAGCTAAGGCTTGATTTATTCTATTGTTGCACCTACAAGGATTTTTAGGATTGTAAACACCACAGTTAGCATTCATAAAAGAATCTATTAATTTCCTTGATTTTTCCAGTCTTTTTCTAAAATTTGGGGCTGTAATTTCTAAAATTTCACAAGCTATATTACTTTTTATTTTCAGAATACTACCTAGTATAAAAACAATTCGTAATTCTCTACTCAAGCATTGTAACATAGCTAAGGTACAACCTGTTTTCATTTCTTTTTCTAAAATATCTTTATCAGCAAAATCATAGCTAACAGGTTCTTTAATAATGTTTAATTCCTTTGCAAAATCACTAAATGATATAGGGCTTTTCTCAAATGTACTTTTCTTTTTATTGATTAAGTAATTAGTAGATACCCTATAAACCCACGTTTGAAACTTACTATTCCCATTAAATTTGCTCAAATTGGTTATTATTTTTATCAAAATTTCTTGGGTAGCATCTTCTGCATCTTCTTTATTCCATAAAAAACGAAGAGACAAATTATATACTAATCCTTCAATAGATTTTATCAACTTTTCAAGACTTTTTTTATTTCCTAATAGACTCTCTTTTATCAATTGTTCTTCCATATTTACCGTGTATAATGAAGGCTAATTTTTATTTAGCCTTCATTTAGTTTTTAAGCTGTTAGAATTTCTTGTAATTTTATGAGTTCCTCAGTAAGTTGAGCTTTTTGAACAGCCAAAGTTCCCTCAATTTGCTCTAAAGGCAAAGGTGGAGCTATTAAAACAAAAGAATAAATAGCATGACCATCCGGTCCTGAAGTTACTCTTGAATATGCAACACCAACACTATTGTCTGGCATTGTCATATACCAATCTATAGTTCCTAATTCTTTATTAGTTCTTGTTTCTAAACCAATTTTAAGTTCTCCATTTGGAGTAATTAGTAGTGCCGATTTATCATCGGCATTTTTAAAAGCTCCAGTCCATTTTTCTAGGTTTACAGGATTAGCAATATAATCAAATGCTTTTTCTGTTGATGTTGATAAATTAATACTTTGTACGTCGTGATTTTTAACTGTAGACATTTTCATAAATTTTTTAAGTAACCAATGAATTTTGGTTACAATATATTAGACAGTTGAAAAAGCAAACTGTGAATTTATTTTTTGTGTTTATTTCTAAAGGTGTATAATGTCATTTTCTTTATGCTTAAATTTCGAAATAAAAATAAGTAGCGCTCTTGAATAAAAAACACCTGATTATCTGTTAGATAGAGTGATTTTTACCACGACCCTTCACCACAAAACGACTTGTAAGATGAAGATTTAAATTATCCTGTTAGTTGTCGATTAATTATTCTTAGTTCTTTTTCTCAAGTTCTTTTATTCTGTTCTTATCTTTATTTTCTCCACTGAGTTCAAATGCTTTCTTTGCGTATTTTAAAGCATTGATATAGTCCTTTTTGGTCTCGTAATAATCTGCCATTGAGTTATGTGCACTTGCGCTTTTTGGATAGTAGTCAATATTCATTTTAAAAAACATAAAAGCCTTTTCCGGTTGCCCCATTTCCAAATTCATATAGCCATATCCACTAAGCATTTCTTCAATCATTGGTGGAAATGGATATCCAAAATGTGTTGTATAGATTTTTTCTTGTTTTTTCAATAACCCAGTTAATTCTTCAACTGTCGTTTCTGGATTATTATATTTTTGTGGAGATTTAAACTGGTACCACTCAAAAAGAAAAATCAAGCCATCTCTCATCGTTGGAAGTGGAACAGTCCCATGTAAATCTTCATGGTACACCTTCCATGAGAAATTTAATCCTGTCTGTTTATGAGAAGTTGCAAATGTTGAAAAGTCAATGATAGAACGAGCAAATAGAGTAAAATCTGAAGAATCAGCCATAATATTCTCCATGGTTATTTTTTCATTCCAAATATGTAACTGTTCAGCAGCTAAAGATATGAAAAGGGATTTTCCTTCATAATTACCAGAAAGGAGTTTTTGCTTTGCTTCTTTCAATAATTTTTGATTGTCCCATTCGATACTTGGATCAATCGCAATATAGTTTTCAAAAACATGCTTATGGTTAATCAGCATATTTATTGTAAAAAGTCCTGCGTATGAATGTCCTATCAACGTACGGTAAGAGGTCGTAGGATATTTATTTTCGATATATGGTATGAGTTCTTTTTCAATAAAGTGAGTGAATTTTTTAGCACCACCAGTCTTTTTATCCATTGCTTGTCCACGTCTCATCTTAATCTGTGACGTAGTGAGATCTCGCACTCTGTTGGTTTTATTAGAAATTCCAATTAGAATCATGTGAGGTAAATAATGTCCCCAATAATTATTATAAACAGCTTCTATATTTTCCTTCAAAGAAAACCCATCTAACAAATAAACAACAGGATATTTTACAGGACTATCTGAGCTATAATTTTCTGGAAATTTAACCCAAAACTCACGAGATTCTCCAAGAACCTCTGAATATAAAGTATCAACAACTTCCGTTGACTGATCCAAACTCGATTGTGCCAACATTTCTCCAGAGAAATAACAAGTCAATCCAATTGTTACTAGTAAATAGATATATTTTTTCATGAGCTTTTAATTGAGATTAAGATTTTGTATATGAAAAGTAATAGGTTTTTCATACTCTATTTTTTGTCAAACTAAACCTGCTCTACAGGTGCTTTTCCAAAAGTATATAAAGCTACAAAATTCCTTAATTTTAAGAAAGTTAAAGATTTAAAAAAAGACCTTTGAACACTCAAAAGTCTTTCGATGTTTCGGGACAGTTATTCAGTCCAGATTTTGCTCTGCGAGTAATCTGAAGACTTAGTTATTGTAGTGTCGTATTTATATTTTTTCAAGTGTTTCAAATAAATGTTTTAAATTTTCTTTAGTATTATCTGATAATTTTTCACAAAACTCAACTTGCTTTTCAGCATAATCATAAAACAAGAAACCTAATGCTCTTTTTAAATCGTTAGATTCTGTTAGTATTAGTAAATTTTTTGCATCTTTTTCACATAAAAAATCCTCTAACTCAAACTTATCACTCTTATTGCCATAAATATGAATTTTATTTTCAAGTTCATTTCCAAATTCTTTGAGATATTTTTTCTTAGCACTTCTACCTGCTTTATCATTATCAAGGAAAATGATGAAGTTATCTGCAAAAGAATACGCAAAGCTAATTAGTGTCGTAGATTGACTTGCTCCGCTACTTGGTATAAATTTTAGTTTATTTTCTATAAAACTAGTATGCTTTTGCAGGATATTGAAAAAATAGAAATCAGTTATGCCTTCTGTTATTATTATTTTCCCAACAAAGTCGTGAGCAAAATTTAAGTTTAACGCTTGATATATAGGAGATAAAGCACCTTTGTCTTTTCTTGATTTGTAACTACCGAAATTTTGTAAATTGATTTTAGAATCTTTCTTCTCCGCTATTCTAATACTTCCAAGTTTGATGATTTCTGGATTTAGAAGATATTGTGAATGAGTACAATAAATGATAGTGTTTTTCTTTGATACAGATTCTAATTCTTTTAATAATTCACTTTGAGCAGAAGAATGTAAATATGAGCCTGGTTCATCAAGTAGGAAAATGGAGTTTTCTAATTTCCCTTTATAATTTGGATTGAATTTCAATTTAACCATATAATTGAAAAACCATTGAAAACCTTTACTTCTTTCTGAAATATCAAACGTTCTCTTTTTACCTTTATGTGACTTGTCTTTTACTTTAAACTCAAAAGTATTGTCAGTATTTACAATAACTAACTCAAGTTTATCACTATCATCTGCAAAGCTTTCACCACTTTTCTTAATTCTCTTCCATTCCTTTATTATTTCTTCATTGAGAGTATCCTCAACATCTGAACGTATGTCAGACTTTTTGTCTCTATCTTCAATTTTTAAATAAGAAATTAAAGGAGTTTCTGTTTCATCTTCGTCAATACCCTCTGTATCTGCTCGCTTAAAAATTTCTTCAATGATTTCGTTCCATTCTCTATTTTTAACTCTTCCAATTTTACCACTTTCTCTATAATCATCAGGGAACTGTATTAAACTTGGCACTCTGTCTGCAAAATCATCAAAGTATAAAATGTATGGTAATTTAGACACTAAGTATTTTGAAATCTTAATTAAAGTCTTTTCAGTAATACCTTCAATTGTGCATTGATATGGTTTTTTATCTTTTGAAAGTGAACGTTCTAAAATAAATAAGAAATCATTGTTTAATGAATTAATAATTTTAAAATCTTCTGATTCTGTATTTATCTTAATTCTTTCAATAAGATCTTCTTTTTCCTTTTTCTCTAATTTTATAAAAGCTAAAATTCTACAATCTCGTTGCTTAATAGTATAGTTATTTTCATATTCTAAGTGCTTTCCGCCATTATATCTATCTCTTGATTTATCAAAAGCTAATATTGCTTTCAAAACAGATGTTTTACCGGCTTCATTTATACCAATTATTGGGTTGATTGAAAAGTTCAAAGTAAACTCTATATTTTCAATCGCCCTATAATTTTCTATTTTGAATTTGGTTATTTTCATATCGGTTTTTTATGGTACACAACAACCAAATAAACACACCCTCACATAACAAAGGCACATTCATAAGTCATTATACGTTTATACTTTCTTTTTTAAAATCAAAAACACAAAAAGCCCAGTAATTACAAGTTTTGGAAGTGAATCTAAAGGTACTATTTATATTTTTGAATATCATGAGACTAAGGTACAAAAAACATTTTTAACTAATGAAAATAAACGAAGAATTATCCGTTTAATATACAGATAATATATCAGGTTTTGGTATGTAAAATATGGATACAATACTTTAAAAAACAAGCTTTGAATTCAATGAACTAATAGAGTAATTAGTTGGTAATCGATATAAGTGAGTATTTTTGGTAAATAATCGGTATAATATATGCTTTAAATTAATGGTTTAAAATGATCAATATGCGTTTACTAATTTCCTTTTTTGTACTTTTTTTTGGAGTTCAAATTACTTTTGCTCAGAACACACAATTTTTAACACAACTCTCTGATAGTGTTGTGGAAACATCAGGAATCACCAAGGTGAACGGTAATCTTTTGACTTTTAATGATTCTGGGAATTCTCCCATTTTATATGAAATTGATAGCTTGAATGGTTCTATATTAAAAGAGACAATGATTTCAAACGCACCTAATATTGATTGGGAAGCAATTTGTACTGATCATGATTTTATTTATATCGGTGATTTTGGAAATAATTATGGGAATCGTCAAAATTTAAGAATTTTAAAGATAGATAAACAAGATTATTTATCTTCAGATAGCCTGGGTGTTAGTGCTGATTTTATATACTTTAACTACCAAAATCAGACAGATTTTAGCAGTCAGCAATTTCAAACACATTTTGATGCAGAGGCAATGATTCCTTTTGGAAATAATCTTATCATTTTTACAAAAAACTGGGATAATAAAAAAACGTATCTGTATCAAGTACCAAAAGATACGGGACATCAGGTAGCTACCTTAATTGATAGCCTTGATTTTAATATGCTTGTGACAGATGCTCATCGAATTTCTGATACGAAGCTAATTCTGGTAGGATACCAAGTTTTGTATGCAAAAATGGTAGAGTTGGAGATTGTTAATGATGATTTGAGTCAGATAAGTCTAATCAAGGAATCACAAATATATTTGCCAAATGATTATTCTTTTCAGGTAGAATCCTGTAGTCCACGAGATGCACATTCTTACTATTTTACTACTGAAGGGAATGATGACCAACCTGCTAGGTTATTCTATTTTTTTAAAGATTTATCTACGGAAGAAGCGGCAGCGAAAACGGTTTTTTTATACCCAAATCCTAGTAATGATAGAGTAGTGCTGAATATCGATAAATCAGATTTTGGATATTTAAAATTGTATGATGCGCAGGGGAGAATGCAATTGCAAACAAAAGAACCAAAATTCTCAACGAATACTTTTGCATCAGGTATTTACAAAATAGTTGCTTTTGATTCTTTTGGTAAAAAAATGGGTGTTTTTAGATTAGTGGTTCAGTAAAATCCTTATAAATTAACAGCCAAGCTCAGTTGCAATACTTTATTGTTAATCTGATCCTTTGTCTTTGTAATATCCGTTAATCCATGGTTATAACGCAGTCCTAATTCTATATTATCCAATAATCGATATCCCAAACCTACACTTAGACCGAACTCTATGATTTTGAAGTCGTTTTTGGCAAGACTTTTACTTTTTCCACTCAATAAAAAACCAATTTGGGGACCGCCTTCTAAACTAAAAGATTCATTCATATAGAATTTTCCTAAAATCGGCCAATTAAGATAGTTGAGTTTTGCTTGTACCTGTTTTTTATTGTCTGACTCAATATCAATTTCTTGAGCCGAGAAATTGGTTTCTGATCTTAAAGAAAAATTTGTAGAAAGTGCATATTCTCCAAAAAGACCTAAAACAACTCCCGTTTTTCCGCTTTCTACTCGGTTAATTCCCCCTTTGATACCATAAATAGAGTAAGCATCAGACTGTGCAAAAACGGCTGTGCTTATAAAAAGGAAAAAGAGAAGACTAAAAATAGTTTTCATAAAATTTTAGTTTTTAATACAATAAAAAATAGATTATTTTTTATCATTTGTTTCTAAATACAAATCTAGAGCCTAAAATTTTATTTTTTTTTGATTTATTTTGACTAGTTTCTAATATTATTTTCTTATGCCAGAAGAATTAATAAGAGAGGTGAAATTCCTTTATTGGATCATTTATTAAAAATCTTCTCAAATTTTAAAGCGATAGAACTAGCGATGACAAAGTTATCATGTTTATATTTATCTTGTGATAGGAATGTGGCATCTTTATTATTGAGCCATCTCCCTTCTACACGACAAGAAATATTGGCATGCGGATTATAGTCTAAATTCCAAGATAGCCCTAGAGTTCTGAATTCCTTATTGTTTTCTACAGGAATAATCACAGCCTTTGTATCTTGATAATACTCAGCTCTAAATGCCGTTGACCAGTTTTTGTGAATTTTGTATTGAGCAATAAATGTAGGACAAAACCAAGTATAATACTCTTTGCTGTCTTTTATCCTTTGTTGTATACCTATGTCAAATCCAGCAATTAACTTTAGGTTTTTATGTATATTTAGTTCAGCGAAAATATTATGGAAATATCGCATTCTTCTTTGATTATCAGGGTCATCTGTTCCAATAAATGTACTCCAGTTTAAAGTGACTGCTTTTTGAGGACGATAAATAATTTGAGTTCCGAACGAAGGGAATGAATTACCTTCAACAGCTTTAATTCTTTGCCAACCGTTTGTTAAGACTCCCACGAATTCCCATTTTTTGTTTGGCGTAAATGTAATTTTGGCACCCGAAAGAAAATAAGGAGAATTCTCAGCGGCTAAAGAACGGGTCAAAGTCATATTATCTATAGAAATTGCACTTTCGAAACCGAGATGAGATGGGAAAATTCCAGCATCAATCCACAGATTATTTTTTTTATTTAATGAGATTCCCAAATTCGCTTCAAAAATATATTTTAGAAATCCTGGTTCTGCAACATAGTTATCTACAGAATAAGTACCTGTTTGAAATGCAAAATTCCCACGATACTTAGCATGATTTAATCCAAATTTCACCAGTGCTAAGTTTATGTTTATCTCATGGTGTCTGTTATGATTAAATACAAAAGGTAGTCTTTCAGTTCCTTTGGGTTTATTGAAGTCATAGGTGTAAAAAACATCTGCAAAGCCCGTGATTTTCATCTCAGGAGTATTTTTCCATGAATTTTGCTGTCCGTATGTTATTGAGAAGCTCAATAAAAGTATGATTAGGAAGGTTATTTTTTTCATTATTCAGTTAGTTAATATGTTAAATTTCGCTCTTTTTAACAAAAAAATAAAGAATAAAAATACGAAAAAAATGATGATAAATTCGTGTGTATACCCAAAATCACTTACCCGAAACCAATCCTTTTAATATCTCGATCTATGGTTCTCCAGCCAGGCTGAAATTGATCTAAAAATGCTTTGAAACGATGGTTGTGAGAAGGTTCTAAAAAATGAGTTAGCTCGTGAATGAGAACATGTTCGATATGAATAATAGGATGTTTTGCAAGGTGAGAATTAAGGCTAATATTTCTTGTTCTTAGTGAGCAAGATCCCCATCTTGAAATCATGGTTTTTATTTTTATTTGATTAAAATATTGCTTTGTGATATGGGTGCATTTTTCTATTAAATCAGGAAGTATCTTTTGTAATTCTAAGGTGTAGAAGTGATTCAATAATTGCTCATTGATCTCTGGATTTGGTTCATGATTGGCGTAAATATGAATTGTTTTTTTGTCCTCATCTATTTGATAGTCAAATGTCTTTTGAGCTTTTGCAAACGAGAAGGTATAATAAACTCCAAACAAAAGATGTTTGGAGTTATTTTCAAATTTGGTTTTATCTTTTTGAGCTCTTTGAGTCATTTTTTTCTCAATCTCTTTCATCCAATCATAATTGGATTCTAAAAAAGCATTGATTTCTTTAAGGCTCACCCCAAAAGGAATACTCAATTGCCACAGACCATCTCTAGGATTTTTCTTTAGCCGAATATTTTTCATGTTTTTTACACTCACAATGAGGTCAAATTCATGGAAAGTATGTCGGTATTTATTTGGACTCATTGAGGTATTTTATGGCTCCTCGAGCGTCTTTTGCTAGTGGATGTTTTGGGTATTTTTGGATAAATTTTGAATAAAAATCAATCGCATACGTTTTATATCGGTCGTACTTAGAAAAATTATAAGCTTGATCACAAACAAACCCTTTCATAAAACTTGCGTAGGCTACTTTTTTGTGCTGAGGAAATTTTTTGGTAAAATCTTCATACACCTTTAGTGCCATCAAGAACTTTTTATATCCCTGATAGATATCGGCTTTTTTAAGGTAGATTTCGGGCAGTTCTTTGTGATCAGGAAATTGTTTTTCAAAATCTTTGTATTGCTCAATCATTTTCTCTCCTTCTTCTTGGGTTAACTCTTTGGTTTTATGAGTCTCAAAGAAGCTTTTTTCTTTTTGTGATAAGGTGTCAAAGGCCTCTTGTGAAGGATTTGCACAAGAAAATAGCATGGCAACAAAAATAAAAGAATAATGTATTTTCATAACAATTTATCTTTTTTTCTTTTTGCTAGGAGCCAGTTTCATGCGGTATCCAGAGTCTATTTTTCCATCTTGAATCTTTTTTAACTTCCCATTGATCATTCTTTTTCTCAAAGAGGTTAAATGATCGGTAAATAAAATTCCGTCAATATGGTCGTACTCATGTTGAATAATTCGGGCAGCTAAGCCATCAAATTTTTCGGTTTTCTTTTCCCAATTTTCATTGTAATACTCTATCAATACTTCAGAAGGTCTTGTGACATCTTCTCTAACTTCGGGAATACTTAAACAACCTTCATTAAAATCCCAGTCTTCACCTGTTTCTTCAATAATATGAGCATTTATAAACGCCTTTTTGAAATCTTTAAGAGCGGGTTCTTCATCAGCAAAGGGTGAAGCATCTATTACGAAAATTCGGATAGATTTTCCGATTTGTGGAGCAGCAAGACCTACTCCGTGGGCATTATACATAGTTTCCCACATGTTTTCTAATAAAGTATCCAGTTCAGGATAGTCTTTTTCAATGTCTTTAGCTACTTCTTTTAAAACGGGATGACCGTAGGCTACAATAGGTAATATCATAGTTGATTCATATAGTTTTGAAGGATAATTGAGGCACTTATTTTGTCAATTAGCCCTTTATTTTTTCTTTTTTTCTTAGATGCTCCTGCGTCTATCATGGTTTGAAAAGCCATTTGAGATGTATAGCTTTCATCTACATGAATTACGGGAATATTGGGGTATTTTTTTTCAAGTTTTTTTGAGAAATCAAGTACTTTTTGAGTCGTTTCAGAATGATCACCATTTAGGTAGGTGGGTAAACCCAAAATAATTTTCTCCACACTATTGGTTGCTAAGAAACCCTTTAAAAAGTCCCAAATTTCTTTATTAGAAATCGTATCCATGGGAGCGGCAATAATTTGCAATTCGTCTGTTTCTGCAAGTCCAATGCGTTTTTCTCCGTAATCAATTCCTAATAGTTTTCCCATTTTGCAAATTTACAATAAATCGTTCTTATAAGGCTAAATTCAAAATATACACGATGGGCATTGCGAAAATAAAGGAATCTAAACGATCCAAAAAACCTCCATGTCCTGGTATGAGATTGCTAGAGTCTTTTATTTCAAAATGTCTTTTAAGGCTCGATTGTATTAAATCTCCTATTGATCCGAAGAAAAATGCTAAAAAAGCATAAAGCAAAGCTTCAGGAATAGTCACAAATTCGAAAAAATAACCTGCCAAATAACCCAAAATCAGTGTAGAGAGACCTCCACCAATAAATCCTTCCCAAGATTTTTTGGGTGAAACAGAAGGGAATAATTTGTTTTTTCCAAACTTTGAACCAAAAACATAGGCGAAAGAATCTGATGACCAGATGAATACAAAAAGTAATAGAATTTTGTATCCTACAAAGTCCGTTGTTCCTGTTTTTGCAAAAGGAACTGCCAAAGCAAAAGGTAATACGATATATACATAGCTAAATAAATCACTAACAATGTATTTGTAACTCTCTGTTTTGTATTGTATCAGGTAAAAAATCCAGCTTAGATACACAATGATACTTGCAAACAGCCAAGCATTTGCAGAAAATTCCAATATCGGAAATGCTTTTGGGTTGATACTCAAATAAAACATCAGTGAGATGATATAGGTAAAGCTGTGGTGAACTGATAAGAATTTTTGAGCAATTGTTTTGAATTCATACAATGATAAAAGCATCAAAAGTACAAATAAACTATGAGCAGTATTCTCGTTGAGTGTACACCCCAATGTGAGCACAATGATATAAACGGCTCCACTGAGTAGCCTTTTTTGGAAGTTGTTCATTTTTTCTTAAAATAGGATTCCTTTAGGAATAATCTTCTAACAAAAGTAGATAAATATTGCGGTCTAATTGCTTTTGATTTTCCTCAATTGTTTTAGATTTTGTGCTAAACGTGGTAATTTTTGTTGGTAAAGCCTTGCGGTATATTCTGTTGATTCTACTCAGTCCTTCGTTCATATTTTTAACAAATTGGCTTGTTGTACCAATAATAATATGATTTTTGGGCATTTGAGAGAATAAATATTGCTTTACTTGATGTGAGGAAATCATTAGTTTACCTTGATTGGCAATAATGTTATCACAAGAAGATATAAAAACGTCGGCTTGGGCTAGGGTAGATGTTTTTGATAAATTTACTAATGTCTTAATTTTATCTTCTGTTATAAAAGGCGAATTCCAACCATTCTCTTGAAGAATGATTGGAATTTGTTCTTGAATTTCTTTGGAGTGATCAAGGAGCAGAAATTTACCGCCTTGATTTGTGAACTCGTAGGCGAAAAGCTCATCGAGTTCCATATTTTTCCTGGGGTCAATTTCTTGGAGACTGTTATTATTATTGGTGTTTTTGGACAAATCCGCATTTTGATCATCAATCTTTTTATGATGTTCTTCACTTTCTTTATTGAGCCCAAAAATCTTCAATAATTTATTCACGTTCCGCTTCTCCTTCGTCTATTTTAGGTTTCTCTTCTGTATTATTTTCTTCTATTTTTTCTGTTGGAAAAATAGAATTATACTCAGAGGATTGTCTTGTTCCTAATACTTTTTCTAGGTCTTCCTTGAAAATCACTTCATTATCAAGAAGCAATTTAGCAATTTGTTTTAAACCAGCCACATTTTCTTGAAGAATTTTCTTAGTAAATTCATATTGCTGTTGAATAATATCTTTGATTTCTTGATCAATTATTCTTGCAGTTTCTTCACTAAATGGCTTGGTAAACCCACTCTGTTGTCCACTAGAGTCATAATATGAAACATTTCCAATTTTATCAGAAAGTCCGTAAATAGAAACCATAGCCTGAGCCTGTTTTGTTACTTTTTCGAGATCAGACAAAGCTCCTGTAGAAATTTTGTTAAAAATAATATCTTCTGCAGCACGTCCTCCTAGGGTTGCTCGCATTTCATGAAGCATTTGTTCAGTGGTGGTTATTTGTCTTTCCTCTGGTAAATACCAAGCTGCTCCAAGGGATTTACCTCTGGGTACAATAGTAACTTTTACTAGGGGAGCGGCAAATTCAGACATCCAGCTTGCAACGGCATGTCCAGCCTCATGAATAGCAATCACTTCTTTTTCAGATTTTGAGATTATTTTATTTCTTTTCTCTAATCCTCCAATAATTCTATCAACAGCATCTAAAAAGTCTTGCTTATTGATTTGTTTTTTATCTTTTCTTGCAGCAATTAATGCAGCTTCGTTACACATATTGGCAATATCGGCACCTGAGAACCCAGGTGTTTGCTTTGCTAAAAAGTCTAGATCTAAATTATCTTCTACTTTAAGACTTTTTGTATGTACTTCAAAGATTTCTTTTCTTTCATTAAGCTCTGGAAGATCCACATAAATTTGTCTATCAAATCTTCCTGCACGAACCAATGCTTTATCAAGAACATCGGCACGGTTTGTGGCAGCAAGAACGATTACATGATTCTTCGTTCCAAAACCGTCCATCTCTGTAAGTAGTTGGTTTAGTGTGTTTTCTCTTTCATCGTTTCCACCTGTCATGGCGTTTTTACCACGGGCTCTTCCGATGGCATCAATTTCATCGATAAAGATTATAGAAGGTGATTTTTCTTTTGCTCTTTGGAATAAATCTCTTACTCTAGAGGCTCCAACACCCACAAACATTTCAACAAAATCTGAACCTGAAAGTGAGAAAAATGGAACACCTGCTTCTCCAGCTACAGCTTTTGCTAAAAGAGTTTTTCCTGTTCCTGGAGGTCCTACAAGTAGGGCTCCTTTTGGTATTTTTCCTCCTAGACTGGTGTATTTATCAGGATTTTTAAGAAAATTCACAATTTCTTGTACTTCTTCTTTTGCTCCTTCTAGTCCTGCTACATCCTTAAAGGTTGTTTCAATTTTTTTCTTTTCGTCAAAAACTTGTGCTTTAGATTTTCCAATATTGAAGATCTGACCTCCAGGTCCTCCTGCGCCAGAACCTCCCATTCTTCTCATCATAAAAACGATAAATCCTATAAAAATAAGAAGTGGAAGCCAAGAAAGGAATGTATCTAAAACATTTTCAACATTTACATAATCTACATAGATTTTTTCCTCTTCCTTTGTATCTTTTTGAGCTTCTTGTACTCTTTCTGTAAACGTTCTAATGTCTCCAATGGTATATTGAAAATGATAAGGAGCTGAGAGAGAATTTCTTTTTACAATTTTTTTGTAAGGTTCTGATTCTAAAGCTTCTCGCTTTATTTTTATATAGGCTACAGTTCTGTTTCTTAGTTCAATACCTTTTACTTCATTACTTTCCAAGGCTGTTTTAAGCTGTTTCCAGCTCCAGTCTTTGTTGGAAGTATTTAATGAATATATCTGGTAGGCAATTATAAAAACAGCAACTATAGTGTAAAACCAATAGATATTAAACGAGTTACGTTTTTGTGGTTTGTTATTCTTTTTGTTTTGATTTGGCTCCATTATCTTTACTTTATCAAGCTACTATTTTCTGTTATTTGAGTAATTTTTGCATCTGCCCATAATTCTTCTATATTATAGAAATGACGGGTTTCTGGGGTAAATACGTGAATCACTACATTTACATAATCCATTAGGATCCAGCTTTGATTACTTTCTCCTTCTATGTGCCAAGGTTTTTCTCCTAAATGAACTCTCATAAATTCTTCTATAGAATCTACAATTGCATTCAATTGGGTGGTGGAATTCCCTTCACAGATAATAAAAAGATCTGAAGAAGTATTTTCTAGTTCTTCAAAGTCTAATATGGTGATATTCTGTCCTTTTTTTTCTAAAATAGCTTCTACAATAATCTCTTTGTAGGCTTCAATTTTTTTTCTTTTGGTCATTCAATGAATTTAATGATTACAAAAATATACTTTTTTGACTTAAAGTTGTGTTCTATTCTGCTAGTGCTTGATCTAAAAGATAAGCAAGTGAAGCCATACTGGCTGCTCCTAGCTGTAATTCTCTTCGGTTTACACTTTCAAAAACATCGCTTTTTGCATGGTGATATGCAAAATATCTTTGTGGGTCTGGATAGAGTCCTACTAAAAGTACCGAAGAATCAACTTTTTTCAAGGGAAATATATCAACTCCTGGGTAACCTTCCTGAGCAATATGGATACCATATTTTTTTAAAGCGTCTATTTGAGACAAAAATGTTTGTTTTTTTACTGGATCTTGGCAAAAATAGCTAAATCCTCTTGGGCTAAATCCTCCTCGGTCTGACTCTATGGCAAAAAGATGATTCTCATGATTCTTTTCTGCCATTTGGGCATATTTTAATGCACCCTTAGCTCCATTTTCTTCATTGGTAAACCAAACAAATCTAATGGTATGATTATTTTGGTACTGATATTTTTCAAATAAACGTAGAACATCTAAGACTTGTACAACTCCTGCACCATCATCATGAGCGCCTTCACCTATGTCCCAAGAATCTATATGAGCGCCTATTGTTATAATTTTCTCAGGAGATTTTTTCCCTTTTAATTCGGCAATTACATTATGAGAAAGGGTAGGGGCTTCATTCTCGGCAACCAGTTTAAGATAGATGGTTGTTTCTGGATCTTCTGCAAGAATGTTTCTCAAGTTTTCTGCAGATTCCCAGCTTAATGCAGCAGCAGGAATAGAGTCCACGCCTTCTTGGTAAGCCATGGTTCCTGTGTGTGGATGTTCATCCCATTCATTGGTTAAGGATCTTATTAATACTGCAATTGCTCCTTTTTTTGCTGCTTCTACGGCTGCAGTTGTTCTTTGAGATATACAGGCTCCGTATGCATGAAATGGGTCGTATAATTTGTCATCAAAGGCTTTGTCTATAACCACTATTTTACCTGATACTTCCTCTTTATCAGCTTCTTTTAACTCTTCGAGATCATTGAAATAAATACCCAATCCATTAATTTTGTATAAACCAGTTCCTACAGAAAAGCCCAATTGGGAAACTTTTAATTTTTTTCGTCCATTTTTTGAATAACAATAGGCGTTTTCTCTACCTCTAGACCATTTAGGAACCATCACTTCTTGCCTGTAAACGGTGTCTGCATAAAAAGTATTTTGTGCCAATGTATCAATCCAGTTTATGGCATCTTCTAGTTCCTCTGTTCCAGATAATCTTGCTCCTATTTCTTTACATAAAAACTTTAAGTCTTGATAAGCCCAACTATTTTCAAGAGAAGTATGAAAAAAACTATCAACAAGATTTCTTTCTGAAGGTATTTTTTGTGCATTTGCTTGCCAACTCAATGTTAGATATATGATTATCAATATTTTCTTCATGTATTATCTTCTTTTTTTGGATCTAAATTTTCTTTTTCCCGTTTTAAATTTACGCTTTTTTGTATTCAATTTTTGTTTTCTCCTATTTGAGCATGGAGAATCAGCAGCTCCATTTCCTCTCGAGGAACCAAAAAACTCACTTTCTGAATGGGGTTTTTTTATTCTTTTTTTCAACCAAGGATTTTTGGAACGTTTAATCCATAACCATTCCGTGTGGAAATTGATTCCAAAATCAAGGACAAATTGCACCTTTGCGTCCACAGAGTTATAGAGGTCTATTCCAAGCCCCGGGCGAATGAAGTAATTGATCCCTCCCTTTTCTTGTAATCTTGAGTCATAGCCAAAACCTATTTGGAGATCTATTTGATGATCGTTGAAATCTTTTGTGAAATCTTGATAAAAAAAAGAATATCCTGCGGAATAGGAGAGTTGTGGTTCAAGAATAATTCCGCTTACAAAAGTTTTTCTATATGCCAGTTGTAAACCTAATCGTACCTCATTAGTTTTTCCAAAGAAAAAATCTTTGAATATAATTTTTGTTAGAATTTCTTTTCCTTCTCTTTCGATTCTATTAGAAACAACTCTTTCTGTTTTATCTTGAAAGATCGGGTTTTCTATGGCAATATGCAAACCAAAACCAGATCCGCTCATGGAGCTTATTCCAGTTTCTATTGGCAGCCTTTTTTGGTAAAACGGAGGTATAGAAAGTCTATTTTGCGACCAAGAAAAATGGAAAGCAGAAAAGAAAATGATAAAGGAAAAAAGGTATTTACTCTTTGTTTTTTGAAACATATTCTTTTAATGAAACGAGATTTTTATCCAAGCTTTCTTGTAATTGTTCTTTCATACTTCCTTTGAAAAACCTAAAAAGAAAAGGAATTTCAATTTGATAATTACAATGAACATTAATGTCCTCACCAGTTTTTTCTGTATTGAATTTCATAAAACTAGGGTCTCCAATTTTTGGTTTAATTTCATAAACAATTTCACCAGCTTGGTTACTAATATTCATTCTCACCCATTCTTCATCATCTTTATGTTTCCAGTCTAAATAATTTTTATCCGTTTCTATCAAGATATTAGTATCAGACATAAAAAGCGACCAATTTTTGATATTTTCAGGATTTTGAAGATGATCATTTACCAGCTCCAAAGGCGTGTCGGCAATTACTATTTCTGATTCTACAGTTACTTCACCATCTTTTATTAGGCCCATAATAATAAAGCTGATGAATGTGACGATGATTGCGATGAGCAAAAATTTTGAAAAATTCTTCATAGTTATTTGTTTTTGCAGTCTTTGCAAATTCCTTTTACATTTATTTGAATCTCTTCCACAGCGAAATCTGTGATGGTATTTTGTGTGTTTATTTCCCAAGCAACGCAAAATGTCTTCTGACATTTTACACAAAGCAAATGAGCGTGTTCATCTTGGTGGTGATGATGAATACTACAATGTGAAGAGCATAGGGCATAACGTTGAATTCCTTCCCAATCATTAAACTGGTGAATAATGTGTTTGTTTTCAAAAGATTGAAGTACTCGGTATAAGGTTACTCTGTCCATTTTGTTTTTAAAAAATGCACTGATATCTGCATGACAAAGAGCCGTATTATTTTCCAAAAATAATTGAAGAACATCCAATCGATTTTTGGTTTTTTTTAATCCGTATTTTTCGAGTATTTTGGCTGGTTTATTCAAGTTTTTATGCTTCCTATTTTAGTAAATTCAAATGTAAGCAATCTCTTTCGAATCTGTAGTTATGATTTTTTTATGGGTTTAAAATTCTTCGAGCATTTTCTCCATCTTAAAAATGGTATTTAAATTTCTGCCTGTACCTTTGAAGTTAAATTGTCTTTCTATTTTTTTTAGATCTAATTTTGATTTGCCTACTCCATTTTCAAAATACACAGATAGTACTTTTTTGAAGTAAAAGAGTTTTTCGTTAGTAATATACTTTTGAAGATATGATAGTTCTAGAGGTTGTTCGATGGTTGTTTCAGAGAAAATTACAAGGTAAAATTTACTAATAATATCTTCCTTTAGTCCTGATTGAACATCTTGTATAATTCCCAAATATTCTCCCTTTGTGTAAACAAATAGATGTGTATTTATCCCAAAAGATTTTTCTAATACATCGAGCATAAACTTCTTGAGATCAATTTTACTAAGTGCTGTTTTGATTAGGATATTTCCCGATTGTATATAGGTTTTCACCTCCACAAGTTGCGGATTATTAAGTAGAATTTCTTTGAGCTCTTTCATCTTTACGATATTCGTGCCTCCTACATTTATTGCTCTTATGAAAATAATATAATCTTGAGTCATTTACTTCCTTTTATTGTTTACCAAATAGATTCCCCCTAAAATAATGAGTATAGAAATTATTTGAAGAGAACTCAATTGTTCTCCATCTAAAACACCCCAAAAAATAGCAAAAATAGGTATTAGGTATGTCACAGAACTGGCAAAAACAGGGGTGGAAATTTGCACTGTTTTATTAAAGAGAATTTTCGCTAATGCTGTACCGAAGATTGATAAAACAAACACATAAGAAATGGATTCAATAATAATTGGGTTTGAATGAAAATCTGTTTCAAAGAAAGCACTAAACCAGAGAATAATAAGGCTTATCGGTACGAGTAAAACAAAGCTTCCTGTTGCAATTTCGATCGCTTTTAAGTGTTGCAGTTTCGCTTTTATAATATTCACATTGATGGCATAACAAACACTTGCAATAAGTACTAAAATAGTATAATAATTATTTTTGTCTGGGTTTATCTCAAAGCCTTCTGAGATGAGTAGGAGTGAACCTAAAAAAGCCAATAGAACCCCCATTACCTGAAGCTTGGAAGTTGCAATTTTATAGATAAAGACACTAAATATGAGTGTGAATAGAGGAGTGGTACCATTTAAAACTGAGGCAATTGAACTATCTATTTCCGTTTCTGCATAAGCAAAAAGATAGACAGGAAAAAAAGTACCAGCAAAACCAGAGAGTGCCACCCAAAAGTATCGTTCTTTTGGGATGTTTTTAAAGCTTTTATAACCAAATATAAAGAGAATAATTCCTGAGAAAATTATTCTTAAACTTCCTAGTTGAATAGGATTTAAACCAAGAAGACCCTTTTTGATTAATATAAAAGAACTTCCCCATATAAAAGAAAGAATTAAAAGAAGAATCCACTTTTTTCTTGTTTGGCTCATAATATTTACAAAATGCAAATTTGCATTATTTTAGTCGATTTCCACATACCATTCTTTGTGAAATTGTTTTAAAAAATGGAGCATAAATTGATGACGTTTTTCTGCTATTTTCTTAGCTTCTGGGGTGTGCAGAAGATCCTTTATAAGAAGAAGTTTTTCATAAAAATGATTGATGGTTGTACTTTTCCCATTTTTATATTCCTCAAAGCTCATTTTATCTCTTACAGGGATTTGGGAATCATACATGGCGTTTCCTTTATATCCTCCATAGTTGAATGTTCTGGCAATGCCAATGGCTCCAATTGCATCTAAACGGTCAGCATCTTGAACTATTTTGAATTCAATACAATTTGTTTTGGGTGGGTTTGTTCCTCCTTTATAAGAAATGGAGTCAATGATTTTTAACGTTTCATTTTGGATTCCTTGTTCAATTTCAAATTTTTGCATTAGACCTTTTGGGCTTAAAATGTCTTTTTCTTCTTGAGAGAATTTATAATCTTTTAAATCATGTAATAAAGCAGCAAGAAAAAGGACGTTTTCTTTTATTGTATAATTTTTAGATATGTTTTTACATAATTTTAAAACACGTTGAATATGCTGCCAATCGTGGGCGGCTTCTCTTTTTTGAAGATTAGATTTAACATAATTAATAATCTCTTCTCTTTTCTGATGATTCATGGAGAATTTTTTGGAAGGTTTTACCAAATATAAAAAAACCACGATAATTTGAAACTATCGTGGTTTTTTACAATTGAAAAAAAATGCAAATTATACCATTTATGATGTTAATTTACTCTTAGATATTATACCCATTTACGGCGTTAATTCACCCATTTGTTTTAGCTTCTTTTGGAGTGCTATCGTAGTGGAACATCCCCCTTTCCCCCTTCAAAGGGGGCTTTTGCATTTGGGTAAATTAACACCATAAATGGTATTATGCTCATTTGTGAGCAAGTTCTGTTATTTTGCCGTAAGTGCATTAATCCAAGCAGGGGCAAAGAAGCTCATAATTTCTTGGTAATATCTGAGAACAGTTTCTTTGTTGCCATCTTTATCAAGAAAGAGTTTTTTCTGGGTGTTGATCAAAAATTCAATCAAGGATCTCAAAGTAAACATTGAAAGTTGGTTGAATTCTTTGTTTTCTTTGATTTTCATAGCAAGAACTTCTGCAAATTTTTGAATTAAATCTTCATAGAAGTTTTCAAATTTCGTTCCTGCAGCTTTCGAGAATAATAATCGGTAGCCACAAGCGACTTCTTGACTTGTTTGAATTTGATTGAACATCATGTTAATAAAGTCATTAACATCTTTGTCTTTTGCTAATTTTATTAACGCTGAATCTTTTTTAGCAGAGGTTACATATCCGTATAGTGCTTCTATACTGGGTGTTACTATGGTTTCAAATATATCTTCTTTACTTTTAAAGTAGGTATAAATGACACCAGTGGACGAATCCATTTTTTTAGCTATTTCTCTTAGGGAAGCCTTCGAAAATCCTTTTTTTAAGAACTCTTCTGTTGAAACTCTTAGGATTTGTTGACGAACATATTCTTTTTTTACTTGCATAGGTTTAGTGTTTTAATTTAAAATGAGTACTTACAAGATCACAAACCGAATCACCAATCGCTAAACAAGCTGTTGCGGCAGGTGAAGGTGCGTTCAATACATGAATTGCATTCTCTTTGTACTCAATAATAAAATCGTCAAACACTTCTCCATCAGGCTGTAAAGCAATTGCTCTCACTCCTGATCTTCCTTCTTCAATGTCGTCCATTTCTAAGCTGGGACAGAGTCTTTGTAACTGTTTTAAAAACAATTGCTTAGAAAATGCACGTCTATATTCATCTAAACCAAATTTCCAATGCTTAAAGAATAGCTTCCATGTACCTTGATATGTCAAAGCTTCTAATGTATCCTTAAAGTTAAAATCTGTCTTTCCATATCCTTCTCTTTTAAAGGTAAACACCGCATTGGGTCCACACTCTATAGTTCCATCGTGCATTCGAGTGAAATGCACGCCTAAAAAAGGAAATGCAGGATTCGGAACAGGGTAAACTAAATGCTTAATTTTCTTTTTTCCTTTTTCTGTAAGCTCATAGTAGTCTCCTCGAAATCCAACAGTTCTTATTTCTAAATCGACATTGTCTTTTTTTGCCATACGATCGGCTTGCAATCCAGAACAAAATACTATATTTTTAGCAAATATTGTTTTATCGATACCGATAATTTCTTTTGTTCTTTTTTGATTCCAGTTAATTACTCCAAAATCAGTAACTATCTCAGAATCAGGCTGTATTTTTAGCAAAA
This sequence comes from Flavobacteriales bacterium, assembly GCA_025210805.1. Taxonomy (NCBI): domain Bacteria; kingdom Pseudomonadati; phylum Bacteroidota; class Flavobacteriia; order Flavobacteriales; species Flavobacteriales bacterium. The sequence goes on along the minus strand of JAOAQX010000023.1, from coordinate 199,263 downwards.
GTTCTGCCAATTTGTTTGTAACACCAACGAAATCGACGAGACCTGCCTGTGGTACTTTAATTGCCTTTATTCCTTCGATAAATGGTTCTATCTGTTTTATTTCCTCAGAATTGATAATTTCTAAGTTTTCTAGACCATTTTCCTTTCCTCTTTCAAGAATTCCGTCGAGTCTTGGAATCTCATCTTCTGTTGCTGCCACAATCAATTTTCCACAAACATCATGTGTGACATTATGTTCTTTACAGAATTCTACAAGTTGAACTCGTCCTTTGGAGCAATTTTCAGCTCTTAGTGAGCCCGGTTTATAGTAAATTCCAGAGTGAATTACTCCAGAGTTTCGTCCTGTTTGGTGACTGGCTAGTTTTTTTTCTTTTTCTAAAACTACCAGTTTAAGCTCTGGATACTTTTTTTGTATCTTATAAGCTGTTGCCAAACCAACAATACCTCCCCCGACAATGGCTATATCAAAAACCTTGTCATGATTTTGTTGTTCTGGGTTGTTCATAATCTATTTTTTTTCGAGTTTAGTGGTGCGAGTATTATTATTGATATTACGAAGAATAATGCCAGCATAAGGCTGGTATATTTCATTTCTATGAATTCTGTGATAATAGAAAAAAGAAGTGTTCCTACTACTATTGACCATTTTTCGAGGAAATCATAGAAACTAAAATAGGTGGTGTGTTCTTCTTCTTTAGGTAAAAATTTAGAATAGGTACTTCTTGCAATAGATTGAATTCCTCCTAAAACTAAACCAACTAAAGCTCCGAAAACAAAAAATTGAATCCTTGAAGTGACAAAGAACGCTCCAATACAGATGAGAAACCAAGTACTTGTTGAGATTAATAAAGCGCTAATATTTCCAAATTTTTTAGAAAAGTAGGCGAAAAGATGAGACCCACCAAATGCAACAAATTGAATGAGTAATATCGTAAGGATAAGATCACCCGTTTCTAAACCTAAAACATCTTTACCATAAAGGCTGGCAACAAGAATAATTGTTTGGACACCTGTAGAGAACATAAAAAATGCCCATAAAAAAGGTCTGAGTTTTGGGAAATTCCTTGTCGATTTACTGACGGCTTTTATCTTTAAGAAACTATCTTTGATAATATTTGAATTCTTAGGAACCGTTTTCTTTTCGTCTTTAGGTAATCCAGAGATTGATTTAAAACCAAAAATAAGCCACCATAATCCTACTATTAAAAATCCAATTCGAGTGGCAATTCCTTTATCTGATAAACCAAATAATTCAAATTTCTCTATTAAAACAAGAATTAGAATTTGTAATATGGCTCCTCCCAAATACCCCATTGCAAAACCTTTTGCACTTACTTTATCTTGATCCTCTTTTGGAGCAATTTCAGGTAGATAAGAGTTATAAAAAACAAGACTACCAGAGAAACCAATACTTGCCATAAAGCTCAAAATAAGACCAAACCAAATATGTTCTTTTGTAAAAAAGAACATACAAGAGGTAGATAAGGCTCCAAGTACAAAAAAGAAGGTCATAAATTTCTTTTTTTGCCCAGAAATATCTGCCATTGCCGATAAAATAGGGCTGAGAAGCGAGATCACTATAAATGATAAACTAATGATAAAAGTATATACACTTGCTGATTTCCACTGTCCTAAAATGTTCAATTTTTCTGGACTAACACTTGCAAAATAGATCGGGAAAACAGTGGTAGAAATTACCAATGAATACACAGAGTTTGCCCAATCGTAAAGAGCCCAAGATCTGATAATTTTCTTATTGTTCATTTTTGATATTTTATTCACCCAATAAATCAGGTCTTAGTTTTTTTGTTCTTTCCAAAGCTTGGTCATAACGCCATTCTTCTATTTTGGACGCATTTCCAGATAAGAGAATCTCGGGAACTTTTCTACCATCCCATTCTGCAGGACGCGTATAGACAGGTGGAGCCAAGAGATCATCTTGGAAGGTATCTGTAAGTGCAGAACTTTCATCATTCAACACGCCAGGGATTACTCTAATGACAGCATCAATCAGTACACAGGCAGCAAGTTCTCCTCCGCTCAATACAAAATCACCAATAGATATTTCCTTGGTGATGTATTTATCCCGAATTCTTTGATCAATTCCTTTATAATGCCCACAAATAATCATGATGTTTTCACACAAAGAAAGGGTATTCGCCATAGACTGATTTAATGTCTGACCATCAGGAGTCATATAGATGATCTCATCATAAACGCGGGTCTCTAGCAATGAATCAATACAAGAGGAGAGGGGTTCACACTGAATGACCATTCCTGCTCCACCTCCAAATTGATAATCATCAACTCTACGGGTTCTATTCTTTGCAAAATCTCTTAATTGATGAAAATGAATTTCCAAATGCCCTTTTTCTTGTGCACGCTTCATTATAGAGGCCTCAAAAGGGCTCTTCATCAGTTCTGGTAAAACAGTAATAATATCGACTCTCATAGAATACAAATGTAAGGAATCTATCAAAATATAACCGCCTATTTGATTTTCATTAAATTTTTAACGCATGCTATAATTTATAGTTGATCAAAATCATACAGACCAATTGGTCTAATTTGACGAAACACTATGAATTATAGCAATGAGATATATAATCGTAATGCAAATGTGTTTCTGAAGTGGATAGATATACAAATACAAGATGACAAATTATCATTATATTAATATAATTAATTGAAAACCAATATATTTAAACGCTTTTTATTAAAGGATATCTTTAAGCTATTTGATAAGACTTATTCGACTATATTTCTGTCATCTATGAATTGATTAAGGAAGGAATCCCTATGTTATTTTGAGAAATATAGATAAATTTAATCAAATAATTCACATAATATATAGGTAAAAAAGTAACTAAAGATAAATCACAAAGCTATAAATAATAGTATCAATAATTTTCCAATGCTACTGGATTAAATTAAATTTCGTAAAGAAACCATAGAATCCCTTCCATATTTAGAATAACTTTGCATTATGAATAGTAGAAAACTGTCAGACTGGATTCCTATTACTAAAAAGGAAATGAAAATAAGAGGTTGGGAGCAAATGGACGTAATCATTATCTCAGGAGATGCTTACGTAGACCACCCTTCCTATGGAACAGCTGTTATCGCAAGGATAATTGAAGCTGAAGGCTTTAGAGTAGGTATTATCCCTCAACCTAATTGGCGTGACAATGGTCATGAGTTTATGAAATTTGGTAAACCCAAGTATTTCTTTGGAGTTACAAGTGGAAACATGGACTCTATGGTAAATAATTATACCGCGAGTAAAAGAAAACGTTCCAATGATGCTTACACTCCTGGTGGAGAATCAAATTATCGCCCAGATTACGCTACTACTATTTATAGCAATAGACTAAAAGAATTATTTCCAGATACCCCTGTTGTTATAGGAGGAATAGAAGCTTCTTTAAGAAGAGTTACGCACTATGATTATTGGAAAGATGAGCTTAAACCATCTATTTTACATGACTCAAAAGCTGATTTACTGATCTATGGAATGGGTGAACAACCCTTAAAGGAAATCCTTAGATTACTAAAAAGAGGGGTGCCATTTGAAAGGCTAAATACCATTCCACAAACGGCTTTTTTACAAGCTACAAATAATAGCATACCGAAAAATAAATCTTGGGAGGATCATTACCTAAATGCTCATGAGGAATGTTTAAAGGATAAATTAGCTTATGCCAAGAATTTTAAAATTGTGGAGCAAGAATCAAATAGGTATAAAGCAAAACGACTTATTCAACCCATATTTAACAATAATTTAATTATCAATCCACCATTTCCAACTATGGATGAAAAGGAAATAGATGGATCATTTGATTTACCTTTTACTCGTTTGCCACATCCTAAGTATAAAAATAGAGGTCCTATTCCCTCTTTTGAGATGATTAAACATTCTATTAATATACATAGAGGATGTTTTGGAGGATGTAGTTTTTGTACTATTTCGGCTCACCAAGGAAAATTTATTGCTTCAAGGTCTAAAGAATCTATTTTAAAGGAACTAGAACAAGTGGTAAATGCCGATGATTTTAAAGGATATCTTTCAGATATCGGTGGACCTTCGGCAAATATGTATAAAATGAAAGGGAAAGATTTAGATATCTGCGATAGATGTGTAGCACCTTCATGTATTCACCCAGTTATTTGTTCTAATTTAGATACCTCTCATCAACCTTTATTGGATTTATATAAAGAAGTAAATGCACACCCCAAGATTAAGAAAGCTTTTATAGGTTCAGGGATTCGATATGATATGCTGGTAAAAGAGTATAACAAGAAAGGTGATGAAAAAGAACTCAATGAATACCTCAAACAAGTTATGGAACACCATGTTTCTGGAAGACTAAAGGTAGCTCCAGAACATACCTCGGATAAGACACTTAAATTGATGCGTAAACCATCTTTTAAGTATTTTCATAGCTTTAAGAATACTTTTGATAAACTCAATAAACAACTTGGGCTAAAGCTCCAATTAATCCCATATTTTATTTCTTCACATCCTGGAACTAAAAAAGAAGATATGGCAAACTTGGCTGCTGAAACGAAGGATATGGGTTTTAAACTGGAACAAGTTCAAGATTTTACTCCAACTCCGATGACGGTTTCTACAGTGGTCTATTACTCGGGATATCATCCCTATAATCTGAAAGAAGAATACACTCCTAAATCAGAAAGAGAGAAGAAGGAACAGAATAAGTTTTTCTTTTGGTATAAAAAGGAAAATAGAGATTGGATTGCAAGACAGTTGAAATCTTTCCCAGATTTGAGAGACAAACTCTTAGGAGAAAGAACTACCCAAGAACCCATAAAACCTACTCCAAGAGAAATAGATCAAAGAAGGCGGAAAAACAGAGATAAAAAGAAATGGAAATCGGTGAAGAAAAACAATCGCTAAGCCCTATTTTTTTCGAGATTAACTCGTTTATTCACCCATATAGGGTAAAGAAAATAATAGAAAAAGATGATTCCAAAGCTGATAATAATGATTGCGAAAGCTAATGCCATTGGCATATCATTATAATGTCTAGTCACATATCCTTCAAGAATACCTGCTGCAATGGTAAAAGGAAAGGTGGAAATGAGAATAAGAACAGAGTCTTTTGCTGCCTTTTTTAGGGCATCAATTCTTTTGTAGGTGCCCGGGAATAAAAGACTTGTTCCAAGGATTAAACCGGCACCTCCTTCTATCCCAATACTGAAAATCTCCATGGCTCCATGAATCCAAATACCTGATATACTAATGAGTAAGACATTGTATTTCGCAAAAAAGTATTGAAAAGCTCCTACCATTACTCCGTTGTTAAACAGGACATATAGCGTTCCTATCCCGAAAAATATTCCTAATACATAGGAGAGGAGTCCTACTCTGATATTATTCCAGATAATTCCGAAGGCTGACCCCCAAGTAGAACCACTGGAATATACTGCTAAAGGATCTCCATTTTCTATATTTTCAATTGTCATATTGACATAATGACTTCCTAATATTTTGCTCACAAAGTCTTCGTCATTCACTGAAGAAACTACACCGATAAGTGCCGAGAGGATAAAAAAAGCAAAGCTTACGATGAGGTAAACACGATATTGATAAAACAATAAGGGCATTTTAGTTTTCCAGAATTCTATAAATCCGTTTTGAGTATAGTGGTTTTTCCTATAAATCTGAAGATGTAATGCCGCAACAATCTCATTTAAAAATGGGACTAATTTGCTCTTAGGATAATAAGTTCTTGCGAAAGACAAATCATTAGAAAACTCATTATAAATATCAAAAAGCTGATCAATAGGTTCATTATTTTTGATTTTTTCTTCTATTGCCAGCCATTTTTGTTTATTTTGCTCAACGAATGCACGTTCTCTCATTTGAAATATACTTTATGCTCACAATTTATACAAAATGACTTTAATTCAAACAATAAATTCTCAAAACATCCAATTGAACCTTCGAATTGCCAATGTTGGAAAGCGTATTGGTGCATTTTTGATTGATTTAGTTATTAAGGTTGCCTATGTGATTGCAATCATTAATGTGATCGATTTTTCAAATGTCATGGATATCGTAGATCATGATCCATGGAGTAGGCAAACCTTATTTTTATTGTTTTTTGCACCAGTTACTTTTTATACACTTATACTCGAAAACATTTTTAAAGGAAGAACAATAGGTAAGATATTAGTAAAAACACGTGTGGTAAAGCCAAATGGTGCTCCCGCAGGTTTTTTGGAATATTTTATCAGATGGATTTTTAATTTAGTTGATATTTTTACTTTCTATGGATTTATTGGTGTATTTACCGCTGCGGTAAGCAAAAAAAATCAAAGAATAGGAGATATCTTGGCAGATACTATTGTGCTGGATGTGAAAAAAGAATTTGATATTAATCAAACTTTTTATACAGAAACGCAAGCTTCTCATCAAATTACTTTTCCACAAGTTACGATGCTTTCTGATAAAGATATGCAACACGTTAAGAATATATTTAGTAGAGCTCAAAAACACAATGATTATCCAACTATGAAAAAATTGAGAGCCAAATTAGACAGTATCATTCAAACGGAATCTAGATTGAATGATCAACAATATATAAAAACGGTTCTACAGGATTATAATCACCTTACCAAAGAGTTTCGCTTTTAGAAAATGTCTTCGGGATATATTTTTTTTTAGGATAAAACCCTGATTATTTTCGCTTTTCTACACTACTAAACATTATTGAATGCCTTGGTTTATGATCACTTTATGAAAATGATCATGATACGATATATTTATAAGTTTTCTCATTTTGAAGACACCTTTTAATTAGTATTTTTGTAGAAAAAAGTAGTATTATGAAAAATATACCCTCAGTAGATTTAGCAGATTTCCTTTCGGGAGACAAGGAACGCAAGGCAAAATTTGTAAAAGAACTTGGAGCTGCTTATGAAGATATCGGATTTGTATCTGTAAAAAACCATGGTTTTGGGGATACACTTCAAGAACAATTATATAAAAACGTAAAAGATTTCTTTAGTTTACCACTTGAAACAAAAAAGAAATACGAAATTCCTGGAATTGCAGGTCAAAGAGGATATGTTTCTTTTGGGAAAGAATCTGCTAAAGGAGTAGAAAGTCCAGATTTGAAAGAATTTTGGCACTTTGGTCAGTATGTGGAGAATAAAGAAAAATATCCTTATCCAGAGAATGTAACTGTTGAAGAATTACCTGAGTTTAACCCTACAGGTAAGGCGACATATCAAAAACTTGAAAGCATTGGAAGATCTATGCTGCAGGCAATTTCATTACATTTAGGTTTAGATGAATTCTATTTTGATAGCAGAATAAAGGATGGAAATTCAATTTTAAGACCGATTCATTATCCACCAATTACCGAAGAACCAAAAGATGCTGTACGATCGGCTCAGCACGAGGATATCAATTTAATTACTTTATTGATGGGAGCTTCTGCAGATGGACTTCAAGTTTTGAATAAAAATAACGAATGGGTAGGAGTAACATCTATTGAAAACCATATTGTCGTTAATGTTGGAGATATGTTGCAGAGGTTGACAAACGGAAAATTAAAATCTACTACGCACAGAGTAGTAAATCCTCCAAAAGAACAATGGGGACAACCAAGATATAGTATTCCATTTTTCTTACACCCTACAAGTGATACATCACTATATTGTTTAGAATCTTGTATAGATGAAAACAACCCAAAGCAGTTTGAAGATATGACCGCAGGAGAATATCTTACAGAAAGATTAATAGAACTAGGACTTATAGAAAAGAAATAAGTAATGGCAAAATTGAATGGACTCGATAGCTTAAAATCTCTTCTTTCTGAAGAAGAGGTTCAAGCTTTTGATAAAAAACACGAGGAAGAGCTGGCAAATCAAGCTCCAGATTTTGGAACTTCTAAACTTCATATCCAATACGAAAGAAAAGGAAGAGGAGGGAAGGAAGTATGCGTAATTAGTGGTTTTGATACTGATGAACAAACCATCAAGGATTTTGCAAAGCAAGTAAAGTCTCACTGTGGATTAGGAGGAAGTGTAAAAAATGGAGAAATAGTTATGCAAGGAAAAGCGATTGATAAAATAGAACAATTTCTTATCAAAAAAGGATTCAAGGTAACAAGGAATAAATGAAAAATATCTTTCAAATAGCTGTAGATGGTCACTCTTCAACGGGAAAAAGTACCATAGCAAAACAAATAGCTAAAAGATTTAATATTGTCTATGTAGATACAGGAGCTATGTATCGTTCTGTAACACTCTATGCCATAAAAAATGGATTGATAGAAGGAAATGAAGTAGCCGTACAATTATTGATCGAAAAACTAGCAGAAATTCATATAGACTTAGAAGGAGATCAAGTTTTTTTGAATCAAGAAAATGTATCTGAAGCTATAAGAACCATGGAAGTTTCTGGTAAAGTTAGCCTTGTAAGTCAAATAAAGGAAGTGAGAACTTTTTTAGTGGCGGCTCAACAAAAAATGGGAACTACAAAATCCGTTGTGATGGATGGAAGAGACATTGGATCCGTAGTATTTCCTGATGCAAAATTGAAACTGTTTGTAACAGCCAAGCCAAAAGTAAGAGCTCAAAGAAGATTTGAAGAGCTTCAAGGAAATGGTCAGGAGGTAAAATTTGAAGAAGTTTTACAAAATTTAGAAGAAAGAGATCATCTAGATAGTACCCGAGAAGAAAGTCCTCTTGTGGAGTGCGAAGATTCAGTTTTTATAGATAATTCAAACCTTTCCATGGCAGAACAGTTGGAGATGATTTCAGTTTTGATTAAGCATAGATTAAGTTTGTGTTAAGTAGGAGAATTTCTTATTCAAACTAACTATTTTTGCACAAGAAACTATAAAAAACAGTGATGAAAAAACTTTTATTAGCTGCATCAATTGTAGCATTTGGATTAAATGCAAATGCACAAACTTCAATTTTCTTCTCAGAGTATGTAGAAGGAAGTGGGCAAAACAAAGCTTTGGAAATCTTTAATGGATCAGGAAGTTCTATTGATTTAGGAAACTATGCAGTATTGTATGGGTATAACGGAAACGGATGGACAGACACACTTACTTTCCCTATGGGAACAACAGTAGCTGACCAAGACGTATATGTTATAGCAAACAGTCAAGCAACTACAGATATTTTGAATGTAGCGGATACCACATTTAGCTATAACCAAAGTACTGTTGCAAGTTTTAATGGTGATGATGGTCGTGGTTTAGCAATTAGAACTGCTCCAAATACCTATACAATTCTAGATATTATTGGAAATCCAAATGAAGATCCAGGTTCAGCTTGGGATTTGGCAAATGGAAATAATGCAACGTCAAACAATACCATTACAAGATTATCTTCTATTACTACAGGAAGCTTAGATACAGCATCTTGGACAGCAGGAACAAATGCAGAGTGGAATATTCACCCAAGTAATACATTTACATTCCTTGGACAACATACAATGGGAGTAACTACACAACCTAATATTAATTTCCAAGCAAATAACACTGTTAACAAAGGATATTTAGCATCACAGCTACCATCACAAGAAACTTTTGCTATTGATACAGCAAATGTACCAGCAGGTGCTTTAATGGCAGCATACATTATAAACCCTGATTTATCTAAAGATACTATTTTACCTTTATCTTCTACTGAGTTGGAATTATCGGTAACTATGTTTGGTACTTACAAGATGCATGCAGCCTTAGTAAACCCATTAAATGCTTCAATTATTAAAGTTGATACATTAGAGTTTAATGCAAACCAACTTACAATTGATACTGTTGCTGATATTGCAGCACTAAGAAGCGGTACTATTGGAGACTACTATACACTTTCTGGTGAAGCATTAATTACTTATATGAATGCAAGCAGAAACCAAAAGTATATTCAGGATGCTACTGGAGCAATTGTTATTGATGATCCAGCAGGAACAATTACTACATCTTTTGATAGATATGATGGAATTAAGAACCTAACAGGAAAATTAAAAGAATACGGAAATTTCCTTCAGATTGAACCAACGGAAAATATTACTGCTTCATCTACAGGAAATACATTTACACCAGAAGTAATTACTATTGCTGATTATAGAGCAGACGAAGAAGCTTATGAAGCAGAATGTGTGACTTTTGAAGGTGCAAAATTTGAAACAACTTCTACTACTTTTGCAGAAAAGAAAAATTACGATTTGATTCAAAATGGTGATACGGCAAACTTCCGTCTTTCATTCAAAAACTTGGATTACAAAGGATGGGATATTCCTACTGTTAAAGTAAACATTACTTTGATTCCTACACAAACTTTTAATTTCTTAAACGTAACTTCAAGAGATTCAAATGATATTGAATTACTTAATACAAGTCTTGAAGAGCTAGGAGAAGAGGCAAACCTTTATCCAATGCCAGTAAGAGATGAATTAAACGTAGAGTTTACTTCAGAAAAAGAAAGAAGAATTGTGATATACAATGCACTTGGTGCGATGGTATTGAATACAAAGACTTATGAAATGAAAACAGTAATTGATGTTTCTGCTCTAACACCAGGAATGTACACACTAGTAGTTTCAGATAAAGTTACTGCAAAGCAACAGAGTATTATTATCCAATAATTACTTTGTGTAAAATATTTGTGATTGAATCACAAAACAGAAAATCCCTTCATATCAAATGAAGGGATTTTTTTTTGTTAAAACCCTTTATAAACGTAGAGAAACAAAAGTTACGGTGTTAATTACTCACTGTTATAAGCCCGAAAAATCGGGACATGCTATTCGAGGGGGGAAACGGGGATGTTATACCAAGTAAACGCACCTTAAAAAGAAGCTGAAATATGGGTATAACACCGTAAACGGTATAAAACCTATAAGTATAAGATTATTGTAAATAAGACCCAAAAATGGTATCGAGTGTTTTCTTTAATGATTAGTTTTGTTATAAAACACGTAAATGCAACATTGGAAATTTATTTTTCTGGGAATTTTTTCTTTATTTCTATCTACCAATTTCTATGGTCAGGTTGATACTATTTTTCAGAAGAACAAGAAGTTTTTCGCCATAAAACAGGTTCACGGAAAAGATCATTTTTCTTTATTTCAGTACAAAAACATATACAAACGTTCAGAAAAAAGACGTGTGAATGTACTTATTGGAAAAGAAATTCACATTCAAGATTCCGTTTTCGTAGAGAAATACTCAGTAAATGGATTACATATTCAAAAGTTCAAGAATATAAAATACTTTGACAAGGACTTTGAAGAAGACACATTTTCGAAAATAGGTTGGGACAGTACTTATCAGCTTGTAGATACAGAGAAAAAAATAGAAAAACTAAAATACTATCCACGCGCTGATTGGGCAACACCTATGGTAGAAATTTCGTTCTATAGAAATGAGCAACCAAAATTATTTAAAACACGAGTAGGGCAGATGGATATCGAAATAAGATATCATAAAAACGGTGGTGCTAAAAAAGCAACTTTTGCTGTGTTTGATGCTTGGTTGAGCGAATACACCATTTCAAAGAATCAAAAAATAAGTACTCTTCAATCTTATGATTATCTCAATTATAAAAAAGATGAAACAATACGTTTCGATTCTACAGAAACGCCAATTCCTACAAATAATGTGGAGGTTAAAGATGGATTTCCGATTCAAGAAATGCTGGTTTCATTTGAGAAAAAATACAATTTCAAACTAAATGTCATTGAGAGTACAGACACTTTATTTTCAAAAAGTGGATTTCCTTTGATGATCGCTAAAAGAAAAAATGGATTATTTGATGAAAGTATCCAATGGTTTTATCCCAATGGAAAATTGCGAGTGTTTTCGGGAGTAAAAAATGGGGTGAGCCATGGAATGCATTTCATTTTAAATGAAAAAGGCGATACCCTAGTAAATAGTAGATATCAAATGGGAAATCCCGTTTATACTAGAAAACATAAGGATTCAAAAATCAGACATACGCATTTTAGTACCGAAGGAAAGGAAGTATTTAGGATGGATTTGAGTTTGGAAAATATTCCAATATTTTATTCAAATTCTCAGACCAAAGAAACGATCTGGTATCATACAAATGGGAAGATTAAAAGGAGAAAATACAGGAATCCAAAAAATCTTTCGGAGAAAATGGAAGAACATTTTACTGAAGATGGGGTATTGATCAAAAAATAACAAGTTAAATGGGGTAAGTTGTTGAAATGTTTTTTGAACAACAAGTAAATAGGTTGTTTTTAGTGAGTTATGATATTTTTGGGCTGGCTGTTGAGTTTAGGTTTTGCTCTGTGAGCAATTTGAAGATTAGTTATTAGTTCTTTATTTTAATAAAATTCCTTTCAAAATATTTTTGTTTTTAAAGTCGCCAATATCGACAACCCTATATAGGTTTCTTTTAAAATCATTAAGTTCTACAATTGATTTTTCTAATTTGCTTAGGAACTCACCTTTATCTAATCTTAGTCTCGTTTTTATATCTTCTTGTTTTGGATTAGAATCATAATAATCAGAAATTTCTATTACGTCATTATCGAATCTATAATAAATCGAAGGATGCCCAATCCAAATCTCATTCCACTCTTTAGTTTGTGCATCAATGATCTTTTCCCAATTTTTATAGTCATTTAATTCACTACAACATTGATGATCAATTGTCATTTTATCAAACTCAATCCTTAATCCTCCATCGAGTGGCGTTAAATCATCTTCGTAATCAGTCGATTCTGTGTCACTAATATGTGATTTTAAAATTTTCTCTATTAGTTCGTCTGAAAGTTTCGAAATTAGAAGTTCATTATTGAATTCATCAACCTTAATTAAAGCGTTATTATCAATTGCAATCCTATAAGAATCGGTCTCTGATAATCCCTCTTGAATGATGTCAGTATATAGTATAAAGTAGAGTTTCATTGAATTATGGGTAACGATTCTGCATCTACGCCGTGATGATCTTTTGGGAGACATGGACGTTGGATGCAATGTTGAACTAAACCCGTTTCACGGGTAGCTTTTTCTCAATAGTACCTAAAACTACAAAATTCTCTAATTTTAAGAAAGTTAAAATTACGGATTATGAAAAAAAAGAGAACTTTTAGTAGATAAAGCCTGCAGGTAAAAAAAACGAAACGCTAAGACGTAATGGGATCGCTATGTCTTGTAGTGAGGTTTTTCCAAAAAACGAACAATAAACCGATATTTTCCCACCAAAAAAGACCTTTGATTGCTCAAAAAGTCTTCTCTTTATCTTCTTAAAGTCCTGAAAAATGGATTTGTATAGCCTAAACTTTATTTGTTGCAAAACCCATAGTGTTTTGAAATGTTTTTCGAAACGCAAGTAAACCAATTCTCTGTATATTTTAAGAAAGGTGTAATGCCGATACATTACTAAAAGTCAATTATGAACACGGTGAACTAATTGAATATTTAGTAAGTAATCGGTACAACAGCGTGGTTTTTAGTCAATACCGATGTTTTCGGGATCTTCAGATTTTGCTCTACGAGCAATCCGAAGACTTAGTTATTGTGCATAGTTTTTTAATTCTTAAAGTACTTTTTAGCTAGATCACGATTACTTAAAATACTCACCAAATCAAATATTTTATCAATATTTTTAATCCGAAACTTTTTAAATTCCTGAAGCAAACTCTTTTCTATTTGATCTTTACAAATTGTGTCAGTCCAAAGAATTAGAAAAAGTCCAAATATCATTCGATGACTAATTTGTTTTGTACCTATTATATTCGATTTTTCAAAATTTAAAATAGTCTCGGTTTCACTAGGATCGTGAACATCAGAATTTCTATATTTATAAAATAACTCGCTTATTCTCATGTTTTTTTGTTGGGTTTCATCCCAGAATCCACTCAAATTAATGTTGGTTCCATTTGAAAAGAAATACAACAAATCACTTTCATTAGAATCAATATAGTTCTTAAATCTATTTCCTACACCTCTATTTGGGAAGTGGTGTTTTGAAAATGAGTCCACAATTGGATACAAACATGAAATGGCGGTTTCTAAATCATTTTCTTCTAATGCCCTATTGGCATTAAAAAATTTTTTTGAGATTCCTTTCATTTATTTCTTATAAATTATACACAACAACCATATAAACAAACCCCCACAAAAAAAGGCACATTCATAAGTCATTAAACGTTTATACTTTCTCTGTCATAATCAAAAACACAAAAAGCCCAGTAAATACAAGTTTTGGAAGTGAATTTAGAGGTACTATTTATATTTTTGAATATCATGAGACTAAGGTACAAAAAAACAATTTTATGAAGTGAGGATAGACTAATAATAATATGCGACTATTATCTTTTTTTTTGCTCTGCGAGCAATCCGAAGACTTAGATATTCTCAGCCGTTTTTTATTCGCTTTTATATTGTTTTCCAACATTTTCAGGATCCTTTAAATCAATCCAAAAAATGTCCATTGGTTCATCCGATTCCATTTGTCCGTTTTGATTCGTGTCTTTTCTCGCAAATATGTACATAAAGTCATTTGCAGAATCGTATTCCGAACTCAAAACAGAGTATCCTTTGGGAATTAGTTCTTTTTTATTCCGTCCATTTATGTCGAAATGATATAATCTTCTCAAATCTTTTACATTAATAAAACCGTCTTTATTTGAGTCTTCGTCATAAACAGAAATCATATAAAAATCTCTTTTTACTGGCTCATAATTTAATGTATCTTTTGAAAAGGCCGGATAGTAAAGAGTTTTGATTAAAACTGGATTTTTGAAAAGTTTGTTTTCTGTTTTCGTTATGTTGTTGTAATGCGAAACATTCACTAAATTATATCCATTAAGTGCTTCAAATCCAGGCATAAAGTTGCGATTCCAATTATTCCCCTCTTCGTAATCGTCATTCCAGTTTATGTGATAAGTATTTGAACCAGTAAACGGCTCTTTAGTTTTCTTGTCGTAATTCACTTTATAGATTGGTGTTAATCTATGTTCAGGATTAAAAGTCAAGAGTACATTCCGTGGTCGTGTTTCGAGTTTTAATGTGTCTATTTTAAGTCCAACAATTTTTTTTCCGCTTTCATCTTCTGATATTTCACTTACTTGAAAGCCTTTCTTTTCAATCTTGTTATCTGAACAACTTACAATTAGAAGTCCTAGTAATATTACTGTCAATATTTTGTTCATATGGTTTTTTCTCAAGTGGCTAACACTCATATAACACACCCTAGCATAACACAGGTGTATTTGTACGCCTTATACGTTTATACTTTCTCTGTCATAATCAAAAACACAAAAAGCCCAGTAAATACAAGTTTTGGAAGTGAATTTAGAGGTACTATTTATATTTTTGAATATCATGAGACTAAGGTACAAAAAAACAATTTTATGAAGGAAGGATAGACTAATAATAATATGCGACTATTATCTTTTTTTTTGTTCTTTTTGCTACTTCACTATTGAGTCTGTATTCTTTTTCCTTAGAAAAAGACAGAAGATTATTCCATTTTATGTATAGATAATTATATAGAAATAATGCCGATTCATTGTGAAAAGCCAATTATGAATACGGTGAACTAATTGAATATTTGATAAGTATCGGTATAGCGCTGTGGTCTTTAGTTAATTTCGATGTTTTTTTGGATAGCCTATTGAGTTCAGATTTTACTTTATGATTGTCTGAACTCTTAGTTATTTATAGCTGCTTTTTTATTTAATTCATCTAAATTCGTGATTCCTGGGGCATTTTTTAAAACCTTCATACCAATTTCGTCTGGCAAACCAATCCAAAGGGTAGCACTACTATCCCAACAAACTATTTCAAAAAGAGAATCCTTCAGCTGTTTTTCAGGAATTCCTTTCCAAAAATTAGGATTTCCATCTGCATAAGGCTTTTCACTTAATCTAGGCTGTGTACCTGAAGGAAATGCTGAAATTACTCCCCAAATAAATTGGTGATCAAATTCATTAATTTTTGATTTCAATTCTGGCCCTGTCACCCATTTTGGATCTTCCAAAGTAGTCCATCCGCCCTCAACATCAGAAAAATGCCAATCAAAATTTTCAAGATCAATTCCCATCCACTTTTCGACTTCACGTAAGCTTGTGAACCATGCAACATCTTTTGTGTTTTCTTGAATTAAATTCATTTTTTAAATTGCTCCCAACAACCATATAAACCCGTAAAAAAAAGGCACATTCATAAGTCATTATACATTTATAATTTCTCTGTCATAATCAAAAACACAAAAAGCCCAGTAAATACAAGTTTTGGAAGTGAATCTAGAGGTACTATTTATATTTTTGAATATCATGAGACTAAGGTACAAAAAAACAATTTTATGAAGGAGGATAAACGAATAATTAGCGGTATAACAAGTAATCAATATTAAGGGGAGACAAGTGTGAACATCAAATGCTCTAGATTTAATAAAAGAAACTTAACTATGGATTTTGGAATTTTCCTTTAATAAATTATCTAAAATCTCTGGATCATTCGATAATCTTGGCACTTTATGTTGACCGCCAAGTTTACCTGATTTTTTCATCCAATGATAAAACAAGCCTCTTTGGGCAATATTAATTTTGAGCGGTTGGAGCACCATATTTTTATATCTTTTGGCTTGATAATCTGAGTTTAAACTTTGTAATCTAATATCAAGTTTTTGGGCAACTTCTTTGGGGTCAATTTTATGATGATTTTCTTCAAACTCTACCAGCCATTCATGATAACCGCAAGCACCGTTGGAAATAATTCTAGGCCCTGCTGTGAAATTGATAAACCTTAAATCCAGTTCATCACATACTTCTGTTAGGGCAATTTCGGCATTTTCTACCATGAGTTCTTCCCCAAAGGTATTGATATAATGTTTGGTTCTTCCTTTAATTTTTATTCGGTAAGGGTTTATGGAAGTAAACTCTATAGTATCCCCAATATTATAACGCCACAAACCAGAATTGGTACTAATAATCATGGCATACACTTGGTTTTTCTTTACTTTCTTTAGACTATATGCTTTTGGGTTTTCTTGGTGCATAAATTCTATCGGAACAAATTCATAAAAAATTCCCGAATCAAGAGTGAGCAATAGATCGTCACGTTCTGGAATATCTTGAATTGCAAAAAAACCTTCGGAAGCATTATAAATTTCAAGGTAATTGATTCGTCCTCCTATAAGTGTTTCAAAATCTTTTTTATAAGGCACAAAACTAACTCCTCCGTGCATAAACAATTCTAAGTTTGGCCAAACTTCTAAGATATGATTTTTTCCTGTTTTTTCTAGTACTTTTCTAAGCAGTACGGTTGTCCAACTTGGAACACCTGCAATTGTTCTGATATCCTCTTTTATAGATTCGTCAGCCATTCTGTCTAGTTTTTCTTCCCACTCTTCCATTAAGGCAACTTCTTTTGAGGGAGAGCGTCTCCAACTTACCCAAATGGGTAAATTCTCGATAATGATGGCAGAAAGATCCCCTTCTAATATCCCGAAATCGTGTTCGCTTATGGCGTGAGCTCCACCTAAAACTAAGCTTTTACCAGAAAAAATTTCCGCTTCTTTGTCAAATCTGTTTAGATAAATAGAAAGTAAATCTTTTCCACACTTGAAGTGACAATCGAGAAGGTTTTCTTGGGAAATAGGGATAAATTTACTCTTGGCATCTGTTGTTCCAGATGATTTTGCAAACCATTCTATTTTCCCAGGCCAAAGGACATTACTTTCGCCTTTTCTGGTTTTGTTTAAATAGGGTAGGAGTCCCACATAATCGTGAATAGGAACCAGTTTTTGATAATCTGAAATAGAGGAAATTTTCTCAAAATTATGATCTTTTCCAAATTGCGTTTCATATCCAGCTTCTATCAAAGATCGCCATGTTTCCCATTGAACCTCTTGTGGTGAAGCCACAGATTTTTCAATAGAATTCATACGGTGCTTGAGAATCAATGAAACTATTTTTCCAGAAAAATTTAATAGCATGATGTTTTCCTATCCATTCAGTCTCTCAAATGTAGTCATCAATTCTTTGAAATCAAAATTTGAGGAGCTATTTTAGTGTTAAAAAAAATACTAGAGTTTATAGAGTCTTTTTTGTTAGAAGAAAGAGTTATTATCAAAAGAGTTTCCATTTTTGGTAAGTTTCAAATCTTGCAGTACAGAGGCCTTTACTGCTATTTCAAAAGTAAAACTTTCGTGAATCCCTGTTGGGATCCAATTAAAAGACATTCTCCAGCAATGAAGATCTTTTATTAAACCAAAACTCGAATGAGAAAATTCTCCTTTTAAGATATCATAACCTGTTGCAAAATTAACTTTTAGACTATTGGTTAGACTGACATTTCCATCAAAATTGAGAATATGCGATTTTTCAGATTCTGTGTCATATTTTTTTGTGTATCTAAAGCTATAAGAAGTCGTTAAACTATAAGGGACATCAAAATCTACATATCGGCTAGAGAAACGTTCTATTTCATCTAGTTGTTGTTCTTCAAAAGGTGTTAAATTCCCTTCGGCTCTACGAGCGGCAATTTTTTCCATGGTAGAGTTCCCTGTTTTACTTTTAGAGTTAAAAGTATAACTCAAACCTGCTCTTGCTGTTTTTACTTCGGCAAAACCACCACCTTTTTGAAAAAAGTACTTATCGATGCTTTTTCCATCCCTTACTTGATAAGGGTTAAAATCTGCTCCACCTATCAAATTGAGTCCTTTTATAAGTCCAAAATTATAATTGAATTGAATATCGCTCAGTGCAAAACTATCGGCATCTAGACTGTAGGAAGTATTAAAATCAAATGCGGAAAATAGCGGTCTTTTTATTGTTTTGAAACCTCCATTTGTGGTATCTTTTTCATTCGATCTAATTTTTACATCCAAATCATTTGCTAAACGAAGATTAATAGACCCGAGACTATTTTGGTTTTTCAAAGAAGGGGAAGTGGGCACAGAATAAACGGCTTCATCAAAGTGGTTATACCATTCTTGAGTTTCGTTAATATAGGTATGATATCTATTTCTGTCTAAAAAATTAAAACCATAAGAATAACTTAAAGAAGGAGAGATGATATGGCGCATGGCAGTAATTTTCTTATCCTTTCCAAAGTTGAATATTCCGATAATCTTTGGGCTAAAATTCACCCCCAATCCTGCATTAAAATCGTAGGCATGATGCAATCCTCTATTTCTTGAGGTATCTACTTTTTGTAGTGCATCATTATAAGAGTAAGAAAAACGGTCTCTATACAAATATCCTCTATAACCCATTGTAGGTGTAAAACTCAAGGCTGAAGTTGCCTTTAGTTGTATATTAATAGGAACATTATAATAAGCACCAATTTGGTCATCTTGAAACATTTTATCCGTAAACATGAGCGAATCATAGGTGTTTACCATATACTTACTCTGAAGAGAAGGGTTGATGCTTAGTTTTTTCAAAAAGTTTTTTGAGTCTGAAGAAAAAAGCTTTTTGAAAGGATAGATATTCCCGTTTGTTCTTATGTTCAACTCAGGAAGTGTGATATCCACAGGTTTGTTCTCAGAATTTGAAAGATGATGTGTTCCTGTAAGCGAAATATTTAATGCATTATTAAAGATATTTCTATCATAAGTAATGGTAGATTGAAATTCATTGGTCACTTTATTATTTAGGTTTACATTATTGACCAAATTATAATTAGCATCTTGGATATTTACATTTGCAGAAAACCTTCCATAAGGATTTGCCTTTGCATCTTGACGATGATTCCAGATTAATTTATAATGATTTTTTGTAGCTCCTAAAACCCCTTCAATATTTTTTACATGAGATAAAGAGAGTTGGACATCTCCATAAAAACCATATCTTTTTTTATAGCGAGTAAAATTTCTGATATTATATCCTCCTGAAGAGAAAATATCAAATTCCATTTTATTATCCCAATACTCACTTAGTCCAAGGTAAATACCTAGTCCGTTTAAACTAAAACCCCTAGTTCTCGAAAAATTATAAGAAGGCATGAGAATTCCAAAAGTTTTTTTCTCTGAGAGCGGAAAATAGGCAAAAGGCAAAAGCAACGGTGTTTCTACACCACCGATTACCAGTCTTGCAGGTCCAGTAAATATTTTTTTGTCTTTGGTGAATTTCATCCTTTTTGCACGAATATAATAATGAGGCTCAGGATGATTACATGTCGTATAAATCCCTTGTTTTAGATTAAAAGATTCATCGGGCATTCTTTTGATATCGATTCCTTTTACATAACCTTCTCCCTCTTGCGTATGTAGGGTTTTTATTTTTCCCTTTTTAGACTCTAGGTTAAAGCGCACCGTATCTACTTCATATATTTTATTTCCTTGCGTAAAAATAGGTTTTTGAATAATTTGTTCATTAGAATCCAAAATTCCTGTGGCATACACCATTTTAGCCTTCATATCTACACGGATATAACCTGCTTCTAGCTGGAAATCACCATAATTAACTTTTGCTTGATTTTTGAGTTCTATGATATCATCTTGCATCATGGCTTTTGCCGTATCCTTTGCAGAATAAGTGATGGTTTCTGTGATATTGGGGTTAAATCCGTAGTCTATTTTTGTTTGGAGTGAATCGTTCTGACCAAAAACTGGTAAGAAAGCACCCAAAAAGGCAAAAAAATGCAAAATAATGAGCCAAGATCGGCTTCTTCTTTTTGATACCAAAGTATATTCTCTTATTTTTGTTGAAACGATGTTCAAAACTAAACAAATTATAGATTTTATAATATGAACCCAAAACTTTTACTCAGCTTTTTCTTGATATTCGCTTTTACTTCTACTTCACAAGTAAAATCTAAAGCCATTGAGACAATCATCATAGATCCTGGTCATGGTGGTATAGATGCAGGAAACAAAGGAACTTCAAGATACAAAACCAAAGAAAAGGACATTGTACTAGATGTTGCTTTGAGACTCGGGAAAATCTTAAAAAAAGAGCTTCCTAATGTGAAGATATTATATACAAGAACGAAAGATGTATATCCAAAATTGCCCCAAAGAGCCAATTTTGCAAATAAAAATAAGGGAGACCTTTTTGTTTCTATTCACTGCGATGCATTTCATAAAAAACATGTAAACGGAAGTTCTTGCCTTGTTCTTGGTCAAAATCATAAAGAAAAAAGTAGAATTGCCATTCAAGAAAATGGTTTTTTCCTAAAACACGACGGAGAAAAAGAAACAAAAGCCTTCATGAAAAAACATCAAGATTCTTTTTATGGAAGCATCTTGTATCAAGATATGTTTTTGAACCAAAGTATCTCTCTTGGTGATAAAATCCAAAATCAACTGATCACAAAAAGTAAAAGAAAAAATAGAGGTGTAAAACACCAAGCATTGTATTTAATGAGAGCCGTTTCTATGCCATCGGTACTGGTAGAATTAGGTTTTTTAACCAATCATAAAGAAGAAGATTATCTCAATTCTAATAAAGGAAAGTACAACTCTGCAAGAGCCATTGCAACGGCCATCAAGCAGTACAAAAAAGAACAAGAATCGATTTGGAATGCCAGTACAGAGACTTATTCGCCACCGCCGCTTACAGGAACTTACTTTTGTGTTCAGCTAATGGCTTCGTCAAAAAAACTTCAATCATTCAAAGGATTGGATCCTGTAGAAGCTTATCAAGAAAAAGGATTGTATAAATACCTTTATGGTCACGCCATAAAATATCAAGATGCAGTTAATCTTCAAAAAGAAGCTAGAAAAGCAGGATATAAAGGTGCTTTTATTGTGGGAATGAAAAACGGTAAAAAAGTATCTGCAAAAGACATAAAATAGCCAAGTGCTAACAGCCACCTATGAAAAAATTTGATCTGCCAGAGCAGTATGTTTCCTCTACCATTAAAGAGGTTCAGAACTACAGAAACCAACAAGATCCTAGAAAAAAAGACTTTAGACCTACACTTTTATCTTATGGAAGTGTCGAGTTTATTTTATCTCGTTCTTTTGGATTCTGTTATGGAGTAGAAAACGCCATAGAACGCTCTTATCGGGCTATCACAGAGAATCCTGGGAAAAATATTTATTTGCTTTCGCAAATGATCCATAACCCCGATGTAAATGATGATTTGCTAAGACAAGGAATGCGTTTTATTATGGATACAAAGGGAAATCAACTTATTTCTTGGGATGAAATAACAAGTGATGATATTGTCATTATTCCTGCCTTTGGGACCAGTATTGAAACCAAAGAAATTCTTAAAGAAAAAGGTGTTGAATTTCTTCCTTATGACACCACTTGCCCTTTTGTAACAAGAGTGTGGAAAAGAGCAGAACAATTGGGAAAAAAAGATTATAACCTTATCATTCATGGAAAATATGAGCACGAAGAAACGCGTGCCACTTTTTCTCATAGTCTTCAAAATGCCGAAGCAATAGTGATAAAAAACATGAATGAAGCACAGATCATTGCCGATTTTATCACACAAAAAATTACGGAGGAAGAACTTTGCAATAAACTGGAAGGAAAAATGTCTGATGGATTTATCCCGTCTAAGCATTTATTGAATGTAGGGGTAATTAACCAGACAACTATGCTGGCAACAGAAACTGCTGAAATTTCAGATTTTCTTGAAAACGCCTACAAAGAACGCTTCGGAGACGATTTTAGAGCACATTTTGCCAATACTAGAGACACACTGTGTTATGCCACCAATGAAAACCAAGATGCCACGATTTCTATGCTAGATCAAAAAGCAGATTTGGCAATTGTAGTTGGAGGATATAATTCTTCAAATACTTCTCACTTGGTAGAACTTTGCGAAGAAAAATTGGCAACCTATTATATCTGTAATACTTCTGAAATAAAAGAAAATCAAACGGTTAATTATTTTCATTTTAGAGAAAAACAAATGGATTCTACGCCTCATTTTTTACCCAAAAATAAAGTGCCTAGAATTATGCTAACCAGTGGAGCGAGTTGTCCAGATACCATTTTGGAAGAAGTTCTAAACAAAATATTGAGCTTTTATCCCAAGGCTCTAAGCCACAAAGAAGCCATAGAAAACATTAAAATACTCGACTAAAAAATATGTCTGAAACACTTTTTGTCAACATAAAATCACTGTATCAAGTAAGAGAAGCAACTCATCAAGCATTAAGAGGAGAAGCCATGAATACATGTCCTGCTCTTTCCAATGCATTTCTTTATATAAAAGAAGGAATTATTGCCGATTTTGGGACAATGGCAGATTTGCCAAAAAAATATCTTTCTTGTCCAGAAATAGTTGATATTACTGGTAAAATGATTTTACCAACCTATGTAGATTCACACACACATCTTGTGTTTGCAGCACCAAGAGATGGAGAATTTCAGGATAGAATTCATGGTTTGAGTTATGAAGAAATTGCCGAAAGGGGTGGGGGAATCCTCAATTCTGCACAAAAACTAGCAAACAAACCAGAAGAACAACTCTTTGAAGAAGCAAAAGCGCGCCTCAAAGAATTGATAAAGATGGGAACAGGTGCTATCGAAATAAAATCGGGATATGGTTTGAGTGCCGAAGCCGAGCTAAAAATGCTTCGAGTGATTAAGAAGCTTAAAAACTTAAATTGGATTCCCATAAAAGCTACTTTTCTTGGAGCTCATGCATTGCCAAAAGCCTACAAAGAAGATAAAGAAGCTTATTTAAATATGCTGATCCAAGAAGTATTACCTGTTATAGAAAAAGAACAATTGGCAGATTATATCGACATCTTCTGCGAAAAAGGATATTTTGACCTTCAGGATACACACAAAATTTTGGAAGCTGGAAAAAACATTGGCTTAAAGCCAAAAATCCATGTAAACCAGTTCAATGCCTTTGGAGGCGTTCAAAAAGGAGTAGAATTTGATGCCATTTCTGTAGATCATCTAGAAGAAATGAATACGGAAGATTTTGAAACATTAGCACAAGCAAAAACGATTGCTACCGCCTTACCTTCATGTTCTTTTTTCCTAAGTATTCCGTATGCTCCAGTAAAAACAATGATTAAAAATAATGTAGCCCTTGCATTGGCTAGTGATTTTAATCCAGGATCTACGCCTTCGGGAAATCTATCTTTTGTTTTCTCCTTAGCCTGTATCAAACAAAAACTTACGCCAGAACAAGCACTGAATGCACTTACCTTAAATGCCGCTTTTGCTATGGAATCTGAAGAAATTTTAGGAAGTATTACCAAAGGTAAAAAAGCGAATTTTATGATTACAAAAGAAATTCCATCACTTGCTTTTATTCCTTATAATTTTGGCGCTTCAAGCATAGATACTGTGTATGTCAACGGGAGAATCTTTGAAGAGTAAAAATAAACCAAGCACTAGAAAGAGGTTTGCACCAAATAATAAACCTACTTATACCCATATTCACTTGGCATTTACTATTTTTGTATTTGCTTATTAAAAAAACGATTTATTTTCATGGAATTAGCCAGTAAATACAGTCCAAACGAGATTGAAAACAAATGGTATGCATTCTGGATGGATCAAAAAATTTTTGAATCTAAACCAGACCACAGAGAAGCCTTTACCATCGTAATTCCCCCGCCAAACGTTACGGGAGTATTGCACATGGGACACATGCTCAACAATACCATTCAAGATGTATTGATTCGTAGAGCCCGAATGATGGGAAAAAATGCCTGCTGGGTTCCTGGAACCGATCATGCTTCTATTGCTACAGAATCAAAAGTCGTGGCAAAACTGGCAAGTGAAGGAATCGATAAAAAAGACTTGACAAGAGAAGAATTCCTCAAACACGCTTTCGAATGGAAAGACAAACACGGAGGAATTATCTTAGAACAACTCAAAAAACTAGGAGCTTCTTGTGACTGGAGTAGAACTACCTTTACGATGGACGAAGACTATTCTGAGCATGTAATCCATGCCTTTATAGATCTTTACAACAAAGGAAAAATCTATAGAGGAACCCGAATGGTAAACTGGGATCCCAAAGCACTCACAGCACTTTCTGACGAAGAAGTAATCTATTCTGAAGAAAACTCCAAGCTTTATCATATCAAATACGCCATAGAAGGAAGCGAAGAATTCTTAACAATAGCCACCACAAGACCTGAAACTCTTTTGGGTGATACCGCTATCTGTATCAATCCTAATGATGAAAGATACCAGCACCTAAAAGGAAAAAAGGCCATTGTACCCCTCGTAAACCGTGTAATTCCTATTATAGAAGACGAATATGTGGATATGGAATTCGGTACAGGATGTTTGAAAGTTACCCCAGCACATGATCTCAATGATTATGACTTAGGTAAAAAACACCAACTCGAGACCATCAATATCCTTACAGAAGATGGAAAACTCAACAAAAATGCCCAACTTTTTGTAGGACAAGATCGTTTTGAAGCCCGAAAAAGCATTGCCAAAGAGCTCGAAAATCAAGGAATCCTGCTAAAAGCAGAAGATTACCAAAACAAAGTAGGAAGATCCGAAAGATCCAACGCTGTGGTAGAACCTAGACTTTCTATGCAGTGGTTTTGCTCCATGAAAGAAATGGCAGAGCCTGCACTCAAAAACGTGCTAGACGACACCATAAAATTCCACCCAGAAAATACCAAAAACACCTATCGTCATTGGATGGAAAACATCAAAGATTGGTGTATTTCACGTCAGCTTTGGTGGGGACATCAGATTCCTGCATTCTATTACGGAGAAGGAGAAAACGACTTTGTAGTTGCAAAAACGATAGAAGAAGCCCTTCCATTGGCACAAGAAAAAACAGGAAACACGGCACTCACCACCGCAGATCTAAAACAAGATGAAGACGCATTAGACACTTGGTTCTCTTCTTGGCTGTGGCCAATGGGTGTTTTCTCAAAAGAAGAATTAGACTACTATTACCCAGGGGAAACTATTGTAACAGGACCCGATATTATCTTTTTCTGGATTGCCAGAATGATTATGGCAGGTTATGAATACAAGGACGAAAAACCCTTCAAAAACGTATATTTCACAGGACTTATCCGTGACGGGTTGGGAAGAAAAATGAGTAAATCACTCGGAAATTCACCAGATGCCCTTGGACTCATAGAACGATACGGTGCCGATGGAGTTCGTGCAGGATTACTCCTTACTTCTGCCGCTGGAAACGACCTAAAATTCGAATCGGTAGATAACAAAGACGGAAGTGTAGATTACCCACTTTGTGAACAAGGAAGAAATTTCAACAACAAACTTTGGAATGCCCTCCGCCTAACAAAAATGTGGGAAAGCGAAGAAAAAGAAACACCTGCTTCAAACGAAATAGCGATCCAATGGTTTGGAAACAAACTGGCAGAAATTACCGCTTTTGTAAACAAAAACTTTGATAATTACCGAGTTTCCGATGCCCTAAAATCGCTCTATAAACTAATCTGGAACGACTTCTGCTCACAATATCTAGAGGCTATAAAACCAGCCTATGGAGACAGCATTGACCAAGCCACACTGGACAAAACCACCTACTTTTTTGAAGAACTCATGAAACTTCTTCATCCATTTATGCCTTTTATCTCAGAAGAAATTTGGCATAAACTAGGAAGCCAGAAAGAAGGAAAAACCATCATGGAAGAAGCTTGGGCAGACCATCAAGAATTTGATGAACAAAACATCAAAGACCTAGAGCATATTTTCCAGATCAATACCCAAGTAAGAGCCATGAGAGCCTCCAAAGGAATTTCCCCAAGAGAATCTATGGAAGTTTTTGCCACCCATGCCGATTTTGTAAAACCTTACGCCGCTTTGGTTCAAAAACTAGCCAATGTTTCACAAATCCATTTTGATGCAGAGAAACCCCAGCAAGCATTTTCTTTCCGTATAGACGGTTCGGAATATTTTATTCCCGCCAACGAAAATATCAATGTAGAGGAAGAACTCAAAAAATTGCAGGACGAACTCAAAAGAACCCAAGGATCTCTCAACGGAGTACTCAAAAAACTTTCCAACGAAAGATTTATGGCAAACGCACCCGAAAAGGTCGTTATCCTAGAGAAAAAGAAAAAATCGGATATGGAAACCAAAATCCAAGCACTACAAGAACAAATTGCAGGACTGAGCTAAAAATATCTTTATGTTTCTAAACAAAAAGACTCGTCAATACCTTTTGATGAGTCTTTTTTTTTGGAGCGGAAACCCGCTTTCGGCTCAATCTTTTTCTTTTTCTAAGGAAAAAGAAAAAGGATACCGCCTCTATCGGGGCTAGGGAGATCATGCAGGGAAAGATAAGTCCAACAAAATCTAAAAACAATAGCCGTATATTATTCGAATATTCGGTTAATTATACCAATTACGGTGTTAATTTACACATTAGCATAAGCCCCCTTCGAATAGCTTGTCCCGATTTATCGGGAGGGAAAGGGGGATGTTCGACAACGAATTTCTCCGAAAAAGAGACTAAAATCTATGGGTAAATGAACACCGTAATTGGTATTATTCGTTTATCCTTCCTTCGTAAAATTGTTTTTTGTATCTTAGTCTTATGATATTCAAAAATATAAATAGAACCTCTAGATTCACTTCCAAAACCTGTATTTACTGGGCTTTTTGTGTTTTTGATTATGACAAAAAAGTATTAACGTTATAAGGCTTGTAAATGCACTTGTGTTATGCTAGGGTGTGTTTATTCGGTTGTTACAGGGCACAAAAGCAAAACAGTACAAAAATGAATGTTGTTGAATATATTTTCCATCAGATATTAGAAAGAGTAAAGCGAATTCTACCTGAAAGAGAAATTCAATATATGCCAGACGTTTCTGGAATATATAGTTCATATAGAGCATTAACAGACTTAGTGTTTGTTACAGAACGGTATTTACAAACTAAGGTTTTGCCAATCAAGTGGAAAATAATCAAATCTTCTCAATTAAAAACCGAGGGGCTTTCTAAAAAATCGAAAGAAAATTATGAAAGTTTAATTACTCATCTAGAAGAAGGGGATATTAATGTGAATTCAAATTCATTAGGGTTTATTCCAAAATCATCGAAGAGATACTTTGATACTTTTGAAGGAGATAATGAAAAGTGGAGATATAGAGTTGATTTCACAAACCAAATATTTGGAATTAGACATTTTCATTTAGACAATCACAATACAAGAGAAGATAGTTTGCTTTATTATGTGACGGTAAATGATGTAATGTACTTTTTAAGTATTGGAGGTCATAATGATCTGTATACGGACCGAAATCTGAAAATACTTATTCATGAATTTGATTTTTTATTGCCTGTATTAGGGATTGCTTCAATGCCTGACATGCCTTTTGGGGAGAATCCAAATTATTCAATAGATGATGTTAGAAAGATGTGGGTTTCTGGTTTAAATGTTTCATTCATAATAAATGACAAGTACTATACAAGCACAAAACTCCAAACATTTTCAAGAGTAAATACAGAGATAATCAGAATAATCCAGAATATTTATTATCAAATTCAAACAGGACTAAAAGAACATATAGA
The DNA here is from genome assembly GCA_025210805.1 of Flavobacteriales bacterium. Lineage (NCBI taxonomy): Bacteria > Pseudomonadati > Bacteroidota > Flavobacteriia > Flavobacteriales > Flavobacteriales bacterium. The sequence continues at coordinate 170,843 of JAOAQX010000023.1, read as the reverse complement.
AGAAAATTCAAATACAGAAATAATTGTAAGTGAAAATCAAAACTTTGAGAACTTAAAGAATGGAATAATTAAACTAGAAAAAATGGGAGTCGATGATGAGTTTGAAATAAGTGTTGATTACTTAAGGATATTACCTTTAATCGATTATTTGATAGAGAATATGAATTAATTACGCACTGTAACAAAAAACACAGTGCATTTGGCAGATAGTATTAATAATAAAGATGATAGCAATTAAGAAAGATGTTGGTAAAACGAAAGTTTAGAGCGTTGAAATGTCAAACGCACCATATTCAAACCGTTGTGCATAATTAGAACCTCATATTGAAATGTCTCTATACAACAGAAAAGAATGGATAGAATTTAGAGAAAACGTAATTGAATCTGACGGATATAATTGCGTGAGATGTGGGCGTTCAAAAAATGAGGTTATTTTACAAGTGCACCATAAAATTTATTTGAAAGGAAAGTTACCCTGGGAATATGGAACTGTAAATTGTGAAACTTTATGTAAAGGTTGTCACGCAGCTGAACACGGAATTATTCAACCAAAAATAGGTTGGGAATTTCTAGGTCAAGAGGATTCGGGTGAATTTAGTAGTGATTGTGAAAATAGTGGTTGTGGAGCAACAATCAGACATAAATATTTGATTTCTCACCCAAATTGGGGTTTTCTTGAAGTTGGCACAGTTTGCTGTGATAATTTGACTGACTCACAAATCGCTTCAAATAAAAGAGAAACTATGAATCGATACAGGAGTAGAAAAATGCGATTCATAAAGTCAAAAAGATGGAAGTACAACGAAGGAAAGTACCTGATAAAGCAAAATTTATTTGAAGTGGAAATCGAGGAAATTAAAAAAACTAACTTTCAACTAACTATCCATAAGCTTAAAAGCAAAGTTAAATATGAATCATTGGAGTTAGCTAAAGAATCAGCTTTTGACACAATTGAATCAGGAACACTTTATGAGTATTTAGATAAACACGAAATTGAATATCGCAAGAAAAAATAACTACGTACAATAACTAAATCTTCAAATCACGCACAGAGCAAAATCTGAAGATCCCGAAACATCGGGATTGACTAAAACCCACACTGTTGTACCGATTACTTACAAAAATATTCAATTAGTTCACTTTGTTCATAATTGACTTTTAGTAATGTATCGGCATTACACTTTTCTTAAATTACACAGAGAAATGGTTTACTTACGTTTCGAAAAACATTTCAAGACACTATGGGTTTTGCGACAAATAAGTTTAGGCTATACAAATCCATTTTTCAGGACTTTAAGAAGATAAAGAGAAGACTTTTGAGCAATCAAAGGTCTTTTTTTGGTAGGAGAATATCGGTTTGTTGTTCGTTTTTTGGTAGAACCTCACTACAAGACATAGCGATCTCATTACGTCTTAGCGTTTCGTTTTTTTTACCTTAGGTTTTGTCTACTAAAAGTTCTCTTTTTTTTCATAATATGTAATTTTGACTTTCTTAAAATTAGAGAATTTTGTAGTTTTAAGTAATTTCGGGAAAAAACTACCCGTGAAACGGGTTTAGTTCAACAATGGCTCATACGTAATGCGGGCTGATAGGAAAAACCGAAAGGTCATTACAAGAAAACCGCTCACAATTTGTATATTAGTAAACAGAAATTTAACCAATAAACAAAAGGATCGCTTGGGTCTGTGCTAAACCATAAGTTCAGCTTTTAAAACCCGCACTACGCATAGCCGAGGACGTTACTCACAATTAAAAAAATACAAATGAAAATATATTTTGCATATAGAACAGCATATAAATCAAACCTAAGACACATTAAAGAATTTGAATCAAACTCTATATATGATTGGTTTATTGAAAATTGGGAAACTTTAAATTCAGACAAATATTCTGATTTGTTAGGAATAGACGTTTATGGTTTTCCCATTGACATTAAAACAGAAGAAGTAAAAGAAAAAAAACAATCTCTTTTTAGTAAACTATTTGAAAAAAAAGGACATAAGGGAAATAAAGATGAATCAAAACCTAAAAAACCTGAAAATTTCCAAAACTTACTTGAATTATTAGAAGAAGGCTTATATATAAATGAAATCACTGGAGATGAAAACTGTATAAAAGTTGCTACTGATGATGATGAAATTGAATTAGGTTGGTTTATTTTCACAGAAGAGTATAAAAAACAAAACAAAGAAAAAACAGAAATCTGGTTTAATGATATTTTACCGACTTCATTTGGAATAAACGGAATTAAAATTAACGAAGACATTCCAACATTAAATGTAAAGGGAAAGAATGAAGGTTATACATATTTCTTGTCCTCACCAATTTATGACGGTTCAAATCTTGAGGATATGACAGTCATAAAAATAGAAGGTGTTAGATTAAATAATCTTCTTGACTTTTTGGTAAATAACGAAATTAATGAGATTGAAGATGTTTTATATTCTATAAATGAATTAAACTACATAAAACATATTGAAAACCAACTAAAAAGCAATAATTTAAAAAAAGTATTAGAAACATTTGCAAACTATCCAATTACGGAACTTGAAGATATAGAAATACAAGAAAAATCTTTATCTGAAATTAAGGAAATGGAATTAAGTAATCTTCCTGAAAAAAGCAAAATTATTGTAAATGAGCATTCTGCAGAAATATCAGTTAACTCGATCGAAATATTTTACAACTATTTTCTATTTATTGATGATTTATGGGTAGAGGAGAATGAAAGATTAGCAAAGTCAATACTGTATTTCGGAGAGAATTGGGATATTTAAAATGATAACTGTGGGTAACAACTAAATCTTTAGATTACTCGCAGAGCAAAATATGAACTCAATAGTCTGTCCCGAAACATCGGGATTGAGAAAAAACCAAGCTGTTGTACTGATTACTTACTGAATACACAATTAATTCACCATGTTCACGATTGACTTTTAGTAATGTATCGGCATTACACCTTTCTTAAAATATACAGAGAAATGGTTTGCTTACGTTTCGAAGAACATTTCAAAAATAATGACAGAGATAGAAGTAAATATTAACAAATACGCTCAAGATAAACTGTCTGACTCTGAGATAATGGATTGGTTTGACCAGTTTGATTTGTCTGCTCAAAAGGGGATTCGAGATAATTTAATTATGTTCATCAACAATCACATCCAACTGACGAGTTAATTTTGACTGCAATAAAAATTGCACCGATTAAAGAAACAATGACACCAGTAGTTCTTTTCAAAACACATGCTTTTAAGATAGCAACTAATAAAACTGTAGACTTACCTGATTCTGAATTACGAAAATCTTTTATAATCATGTTGAGTATTTTCAAGACAGCTGATACTTTTAGACGTGAAACAGAATGTAGAAATGGGTGCGATCATGAATGGCATAATATAAAAGACTAATGAATGTAATACTTCCCCCGCTCCGCCAATTCTAATTCCCCGATACTCGGGACAAGGTGTGTGGACACAGATAATCAAGCCAAATCAACTTTTTTACAAGAAAAAAAAACCTTAATGGGTTTTGTTGTATGCTTTGTGGTTCTTTATTCTCAGTACGGCTACCAATTAAAAATTGTCAGGAGTAAATCACTGTGTGTTTTTGTTGGCGGGAGCGGGGCTAGGGAGATCGAGCAGGGAAAGATAAGTCCAACTAAATCTAAAAACAATAGCCGTATATCATTCGAATATTCGGTTAATTATACCAATTACGGTGTTGATTTACAGGTTGGTATAAGCCCTCTTCGAATAGCTTGTCCCGATTTATCGGGAGGGAAAGGGGGATGTTCGACAACGAATTTCTCCGAAAAAGAGACTAAAATCAATGGGTAAATGAACACCGTAATTGGTATTATTCGTTTATCCTTCCTTCATAAAATTGTTTTTCGTACCTTAGTCTTATGATATTCAAAAATATAAATAGTACCTCTAAATTCACCTCCAAAACCTGTGTTTATTGGGCTTTTTGTGTTTTTTATTATGACAAAAAAGTATAAACGTATAATGACTTATGAATGTGCCTTTGTTATTTGAGGGTGTGTTTATATGGTTGTTGGTGAGTATTTAACAGAACTAAATATGAAAGATGAGATACAAATGAATAACATTCTAAAGCTATCTGTAAAATTAAAGCACGACAGTAAAAGTCAAGTGGAAACGTATTCTAAACTAATGAACATATCTGAAACGGAGTTTAAAAGACTTTATAAAAAAATAATAAAAGTAAATAACGAATCAGTAGAGATAATAGAATACATCAAGGGTGCTTCAATAAAACCTAATCATAATACCGAAAATTTCTTAAAAAAAGGAGGTTTCGTTAAATTGAAAATAATAGAGTTATACTCAAAACATCTCCCTATAATAATTAGTATTATATCCTTAGTCGTGTCTATTATTGCTTTAAATAAGCGATAACAGTTCCACTTAAAGCTCCAATTGAAATTGCTAAAGCAAATGGACTTGGTTTTTCATTTTAAGTCATAACAAGTATTTTTTAGAATTGTCGGATATTTAGAAAAGGCAATCGATTTAAACCTTATAAAACAAAAGCTTTACAACAGAAAACGAAATTAAAACTTCCGTTTGCTTTAAACCTTAACTACAATTATGAAAAAAATAAAACTAACTCTAATTATTGGCTGTTCTCTGATTGGTTTGAGTCTGATTGTCCCACTATTATTTTGGATTAAAGATTATTTTATAAGTATAGAATCACCAATAAATTCAACTATTCTGTCTGAATTTGCTTCATTTCAGGGGGTAGTTATCGCTTTTTGGAGTTTAATAATTAATGTTATTTTAGTTGTTTTAGCTTACAAAGCATTTAAAAATTTTGATGTAAAAAAACAATTTCATAATAAACAGCTAGAAATTGTTTCAGAATTAGCAACTTCTATTAGCTCAATGGAAATATCTAATATGATGTATAAAATGACTCCTGATTCTTCTGGCAAAGAACATCAAATAATAACAGGATATACATTTAGTTTTTTTGAAATTGCATTGGGATTTAATTACTCTAAATTTGACATTATTTGTGTGAGAGGAAATAATATAGAAAACACTTTCCCTTTTTTAAAATTCAAAAACCACCCTCTTTTACCTAAAACTATTTCTGATGAACTCAAAAAACTTTATAGACCACTACAATATTTTTTTTCTATAAATAAAGAGGATTTAAAAACTAAAAGTTACGTTTTATTATACCACGATAAAAAAATGGACTCTGATGATATTACAGCTGGTTGGACATATGAATTTTATAGAACTCCTTCTGACTTTAATAAAGATGTAGCCTCATTAAGAAAATCAATAATCAAATGGTATGAAGAATATGGAGCTGACAATTTAAACATATAAACTAGTGCTAAACAACTAAATCTTCAGATTACTCGCAGAGTAAAATATGAACTCAATAGTCTGTCCGAAAATATCTTGATAGCCTGCCTTTTTGAGAAAAAGCTACCCATGATAGGTGTTCTATTCGCAAACAGATAAATCATTACCAAAAAATAGAAACAAAAAGAGTTTTTTTTCAAACAGATAAATATGACAACTGAGCAGTACATAAAAACTGGACGATTAACAGCATTATTTACCTTTATTATAGGAACAATAATATTCAGTCTTTACTATTTGACTTCTGCCTTTGAAATTCTTTTAGTTGGTTATGGATTTATTGCATTAAATGGACTGATAAACATTGTTATATTAATCGCCATTTTAATAAAGATTCAAAATGCAAAAACGAATAGAAAAAGACTACAGAACACTTCGGTACTAATGTTTCTGAATATTCCAATTATGATTGCTTATTGTCTGGTGGCTATAAATCTACTAGGGACAATGAGAATTAATTTCACTAATGAAACAAACACTACAATTACGGATGTTAATATTGTTGGATGTGGAGGCTGACATATTGATAAACTCGAAGTTGGAGAGAGTAAAACTGTTTGGGTGGAAATAACGGGTGATTGCTCAATATATATTGACTACCTATCAAGTGGGCAAAGAAAAGAAGAAACAGTAGCAGGTTATGTTTCAGCTAGTATGGGACAGAAGGTAAAACACAAAATTGATGGTGTTGACAAGGAAATATTTATATGAAAAATCAAATCTAATAAATAAACCTTCAAATACTCACAAAACAAAACTTAAAAAATAGCTCATTGATATCTGGGAAAACTTGGGTAATTTTAATTAAAAGAGAAAAAAATCCAACAAACTGATCGAGTGACTGAAAGAACATTAGTTCGATTCTCAGAACATCTTATGTCAAACTCTACTAATTGGGTAGCTTGAAGAAGTCAGGAAATGTGGATTTTATTATTGGTAAATGGATTTGGAGGATATCATTCTCTGTGCTATTTTTTTTAAAAAAAGAACAAAATGAAAAGAAACTTATTGATTTTAATATTATTGATTTTTTCAATAAAAAGTTATTCTCAATCAAAGACAATACACGTTTTTGTTGCATTATGTGATAATGAATTTCAAGGTATAGTTCCAGTGCCAGAACAAATTGGAAATGGAAAAGATCCTAATTTAAATCTTTATTGGGGAGCAGGTTATGGAGTGAAATCATTTTTGAAACGAAGAACAAAAGATTGGGTTTTAGTTAAGAAATTACAATCATCTAATCCATATATTTTAGATAGATTACTTTTTAAACATTCAAAAAAAGATGTTTATTTGTTAGCAGATGCTTATGATGGAGAACAAATTAAACTTTGTATTGAAGATTTTTTAAAAGCATCAAATACTCAAAATCCAATTAAAATTAAAGAGAATAATATTGAACTAAATTTTGGAGGAGATTCTGATTTGTTAGCTTATATAGGACATGACGGATTAATGGAATTTGATGTGAATATTACATATAAAGAAATAGAAAAAAAGAAAAGAGATGTTATGATTTTGGCTTGTTATAGTAGAAAGTATTTTACTCCTGAAATTAGAAAAGCTAATGCGACGCCAATTCTATGGACAACTCATTTAATGGCTCCAGAAGCATATATATTAAAAGCTGCAATTGATGGTTGGATTAATAATGAAAATGGAAAACAAATAGATGAACGAGCAGCACAAGTTTATAATAAATATCAAAAGTGCGGGATTAGAGGAGCAAGAAATTTATTCACAACAGGATATAAAAAATAAGCAAAATCTGAACTAGTTAGCCTTCCCCGAAAGCATCGGAATAAGCTAAAACAAAAAGGTCTGCCTTCGTTTCGAAAAAAAATCAAGCTTGCGGCAAATTTATCGTTGGATTCAAGCCTAGGAACAAGACGATTTTTAAAAATACCATAGGTCTATTTTTTTATTTCTAATTTTATCTTTCTTAACACTAGTTATTTTAATGTATTTTTGATTAAAACCACGGGTAAGGGTTTTAGTTTAAAAAAATGAAATCATAGTCGGATATAAGTAGACTATATTTCATATAATCAAACATATACGTAATTCAACTAAAAGATCATGAATAAAAGCAGATCATTTTTTATCCTTGTTATTTTGTTACTGATGTACAGCTGTAATAAAGGTCAGGATAATGATAAAAATGAGGAATCATGTTATTCAAATACAAATTCTCAATCAATTATTCATGATGGTATCGATAGAAAATATGTATTGTATATACCCAGTTCTTATGATGGGAAATCTCCTGTTCCACTAGTATTAAATTTTCATGGTTTTGGAAGTAGTGCAAGTGAATATATGAACTATGCTGATATGCGTACAGTGGCGGAATCCGACACTTTTATTTTGGCATATCCACAAGGTAGTTGTGCTGATGGTTCTTCACATTGGAATCCTTGTCCAACAGGTGGAGACAATAAAAGTAATGTTGATGACTTTGGATTTGTTGAAGCGATGATAAATGATATCTCCTATGACTATAGTGTTGACTCAAAAAGGATTTACGCGGTTGGGTTTTCTAATGGAGGAATGATGGCTTATGGACTTGCAAATTATAAAAGCGAATTAATAGCGGCTGTAGGATCTGTTTCAGGAACTATGTTAGATTGCACAGGACCTACCAGTCATCCCATACCTGTGATACATCTTCACGGGACATCTGATGCGGTTCTTCCTTATCATGGAAACAGCTATTATAATTCTACTCAGAGTGTCTTAGATCATTGGATTGATTTCAATAATACAACCACAAGCCCAACTATAAGCACAGACAATGGTGGAGGAATGACAATTGAACATTATATCCATGATCAAGGTGATAATTTAGTTTCTGTTGAGCATTACAAATACATTGGAGGTAACCATGTGTGGTTCAGCGCTACTTATCAAGGTCAAAGTACCGCCGAATTGATCTGGAATTTTGTATCACGATATGATATTAATGGATTGAGAAAATGACATAAGAAAGGGCTCTTTCTTTATGTCACCCGAGCGAAGCGAACAGATGAACACTTTTTTAAAAAACAACTGAATAAAATAAAGAAAGACCTGTCCCGACTTTTCGGGATCAAAGCGATGGCGTCGAAGTATAGTTTTTATGTAGAAATCACCTTATTAAGGTATTTAAATGTGCTTTTTTGAGTAAGATATGTCTTTAGACTTGTTCTTTTCACTCATAAATAGAAAAAATGAAACAAACGATATTAATTCTGCTAACTCTTTTGAATTTCTCATGTTCAACTCAAGATGCACTAATTGTAGAGAAGCAGAAAATCAATTGGGAGAACTATAAAAATTTGTATGAAAACTTTGATGATAAGAAATTTTCGAAGAAATTTCACTTTTTGGAGAATGTTAATATGTTTGAAATAACATATTTGAGCGATGGATTGAAAATTCAGGCCTTTGCTGCAATTCCTAAGAAAGCAGGAAAATATCCAGTGATACTTTACAATAGAGGAGGAAATCGAGATTTTGGAGCATTACAATTGTTTGAAGGAAAAGCAAAATATCCAGTGGCTTATAATTTTTCAAAAATGGCAAATGAAGGTTATGTGGTAATAGGTTGTAATTATCGTGGATGTGGAGAAAGTGAAGGAAAAGATGAATTTGGTGGAAAAGATGTAAACGATGTGTTAAACTTAATTGAAGTTGTTAAAGAATTCCCAGAAGCTGATGAAACAAAAATTGGAATGTATGGCTGGAGTAGGGGAGGTATGATGACATATCTTACTTTACCGAAAACAAATCAAATAAAAGCTGCAGTTGTTGGAGGAGCACCATCTGACAAAACAGTTATTGATAGACCAATAATGGAGACAAAAGTCTATGCTGAATTAATTCCAAAATATTGGAAAAATAAAGAAATAGAACTAAAAAAAAGGTCAGCCTACTACTTTGCTTACAAATTTCCTAAAGATGTGCCATTATTAATTCTACATGGAAATTCGGATAGGAAAGTAAAAGCATCCAACTCACTAAAACTGGCAAAGGAGTTAAAAAAATATAAGATTCCATATAAATTAAAAATTTATGAAGGTGGAGATCACGGATTGAGAGCATTTAGAGATGAAGTAGACTATGAAGTAATGAACTGGTTTAAAAGATTTCTCAAAAATGAGGAATCATTGCCAAATATGGAATTAAATGGAAATGGAATACGATAAATACTGTAATACTCCCAGAGCACAGTTTGATGATTCAGAACATCAGACTAGGTTTTATTGCCGCTATAGATGTTTAAACATGAATGCAATACGAAATAATACACGAGATATCTTTTCAATTTTTCATGACGGGTATTGTTGATTACAAAGGAAATTTTCAAAAATTGACCTTGACAATTATTTGAAAAGGCTAATTATAAACTTTTAGATTGCTTAATATGAAAACACAAATTAGAATCTTACTTATCATCAGTGTTCTTGTGTTAAAATCTTGTTCTACGGGTTTCTCGACATCTGAATTGCGTAATAATTTTTCAAAAGAAGAGATAGCCGACTTACAGAGAATAACAGAGTATTTTAATAACCAAATATGTGAAGACGAAAACTCAGATTTAAGGAGTTGTTTTCATAAAGTTTTCCCAGATTTATTGGAAGATGATGGGCAATCGGTTTTAGATAATGTGGATTTCGAAAAACAAAAAGAATTATATCATTCCATTTCTAAGTCTACTTTTGAAGGGATCTGGGAGTTTCGAAAAGCAAAGTATTATAGCACAGGTTTGGAATTAAAGACGATAACTTCAAGATATAACGGAAAATACCAAAAATACTTAGTTGAGCTCGGAAAAAACAATACTGAAATTAAAAAATATACTGAAGATCTTATTGACTCTGGTGATTTTGAACCAATAAATTCATTTCAACTAAGGATTTACAAGAATCCATCCAAATTTAATTTAGACAATCCAAATATTCAGTTAGTAATTGCGGTACATTATTTAACCTACAATGATCAACAAAAAAGAACTGATAAGTGGATATCTGAGAAGTAGAATACGTTATGGGGTATTCAGTCAATCCCGATGTTTCGGGATCTTCAGATTTTGCTCTGCGAGCAATCCGAAGATTTAGTAATGGCATTTCGTTATTTTTCTGATTCAATCTTTTTAGTTCGTGCCTTATGTTTGTCAATATCCCAAGTTAAATCCCAAAATCTTATATAATCGGCAAGAGGTCCTAGTCCAACTTTTGCTCGTCTTTTGTCTACATTTTCAGGGTCAATCAATGGTGCAACGAATTTTTCTCCGTTTTTGTCACTGTGTATTTGGCTTCCATATATTTGTCTTTTTCCTTGTCTTAACGCAACTCTATCTTCTAAAAGGGCTAAACTACTTGCTCGTGCATTTCCTATTTTTACAGCCTTTCTCATCATAGGTAAATATTTCAGTTGAGTTTCAATATCAGAATGTTGAATAACTAAAAACAATGTGCTGTTTCCTTGTTCGCCAATTATGTTTGCGCCTAACCAACCTCTTTCGTCAAGAATTTTCTTGATTTTAATTAGATTTATTGAGTCTTTTTTATTAATAATTCTCCAATGAACTTTCATTTCCTCAGAATCCCAACCATATTTCTTTTTAATTTCATCAATTTGAAGTCGATATTTTTGATCTTCAATATATATTGAGTCAAGAATTGCTATTAAAGGTCTATCTAAATCTTTTTCAGATTCTTCTTTATTTGATTTTACTATTGCAATAAGTTCATTCCAACGTTTATCTTTATGTAAGAGGTCTAAATCTGAGTCCGTAGTTATGTGTCCATAATTTTTATAATCAGAATCATTTGCAAGTCGAAATAGATGGTAAAATGCGGTTTTAATATCTTTAGCTAATGCGTATGAACAAGCAGCATTATATCTGTCATTAGGATATGCTTTTCCTTCTATTTGGTCAAAAGCTTCTTTGTATTTATCTGCTGATTTTTGATATTCTTTTGCATCATAAAATTTTTCAGCTTCTTTCTTAAATTCAGTATATTTTTCCAGATTTTGTCCAAAAGTTAAATTGAACAGCAAAAGTCCAATTATTGTAGTTAATAATTTAATCTTCATATTTATTGTTTTGTCTTAATGAATTTCAATGGTTTGTGTATGTCTCGCTTTCTGTGTTCGCCTGCGGCAGTCAACGAAGCTTGTACATTGTTGAACTAAACCCGTTTCACGGCTAGCTTTTCTCAAAAGTACATAAAACTACAAAATTCTCTAATTTTAAGAAATTTAAAGATCACCAAAAAAGACCTTTGATGGCTCAAAAGTCTTTTGATGTTTTCACAATACCTTATCTAGAAGCTTGTTAATATCGATGTTACCTAGTTCAGATTTTGCTCTGCGAGCAATCCGAAGACTTAGTTATTAGCTTTAGTTTATAATTTGGAGTTAATATATTCATCTAAGTATATCTGCCAGTCCATTGAAGCTTGATTAATTTCATCACTTAAAGACGGGAATAAAAATAGTTCAGACAAAATTTCATCATTTTTTTGTTTGTTCATTGAACTATTTTCTTTAGTATATATGTCATTTATATATTTAACTTGTGTATAGTTTGTTGTTCTTCTGCATTTTTTTTTGAATAAATTATAAGAATTAAAGAAATGAGCGCTTGTAATAACTGAAGGACTTTTAGCATTGTTATATACAAATTTTCTAAAATATACTTTAGCTAAATTTACAATTAATCCTAAATGTTTGTTTTGAGTTTCTGTTATACCATCTGCCTCTCTAAGTAAATTTAATTTTTCTTCAAGTGATGTGTAATTTCTAGAGATATAATCATTAATTCCTTCTTTAGTTGTTGGGATTTGAGAAGGATCTAGATTGTCAATTTTTTCTACTAAATTCCTTATTTTTTCTTTTACAACTTTAGGAAGAACTTTTGATCTGTTTTTTGTGAAACTCAATGATAATACGCCATTAAAATCCACAATCGGTTTTTCAATGATTTTTTTTCCATAAGTGAATTTTGATAAACTATTTATAATATTACTTATGCCTCCAATTAAAGTTCCTGAGTTATCTTCGATTGATGAATCTAGAATAATTCCTATTTTATCATTTGAACTAATATATGGTGTATTCCTGTCTGATTTTTTTAAATTATTATATTCATCAAAATTACTAGGAATTTCAAATTCGTTTTGAAAAAGTAAATTTGTTAAACCATCTTTTTTTGAAGAAGAAATTATTTTATCAATTAGACTAACTCCAAAAGGAGAATTTTCTGAGTTTATTGAAATTCCTAATACAGAAGAAATGAGATTCTTTAAATCATCACTAGCGTTTCGAGATTTAATTAATTCTAGACTAATTTCTATGTGTGTGACATTTTTTAAATCTTGATTTTGGATTAAATTTTTGTAATTAATTTTTCTGTTATATAGGTCTCCTTTTTTATAACCAAACGTGTTTGAAAAATCGAATAAAAACCTATATTCATTTATTGTTTTAGATAAACTTCCCGAGTTTTGTTTAAAGATAACTTTTAAATGAGGGAGATAGTTGTCATTTGTAGGTACTTTAAAAGCAAGATCACTTAAATTTATAGAAAGAGAGTTACTTCTAGTTATAGATTCTTTAGCTAAATTCTTATAAACATTTTGAATGTCATTTTTTGAAATAGGGTTTTCTTGTGATATACTTTTTAGGTGAAAAAGCAAAAGAAATAGTAGTAAAGTTTTTATTTTCATTTTGTTTAGTTTTTTTAAATTAAAGCTAACAACCGTATAAACACACCTTTGTATAACATAGGTGTGTGTTTATACGCCCTATATATTTTGTTTACCCAAATCTAATGAATCCAAAGGATTTATCAAATCAATGAGTTGATTTTTTGTTATATGCGTATGAATTCGGTTGGTTTTTTGGGAATTTATCAAGCAAATTATGTAAAGAAAATGAGCTTGAATTTCATGAAAAATTTGTCGGAAAGCTTGAGATGTTTTCTGAAGTGTAAGTAATCGGTACAAGGCTGTGGGATTTAGTCAACCCAGATGTTTTGGGGCAGACTACCTAGTTCAGGTTTTGCTCTGCGAGTAATCTGAACTCTTAGTTGTTTTAGGTACTGATGTTTTATATTAATCTAAAATATTCTTCATTCGTATCAATTTCACACAAATCTTCATAAAATTTCGCATGGTTTATAATATATCCTTTGTATCCAACATATTTAAAAATCAATGCACTAATTAACGTGAATAGTTTCCCAGAAATATAGCCCAAGTAGTTATTTATATCTGATTCCGTTTTTAGCTTTTTGCCTGTCATTAATATATTACCATGAAGCAAGTCATTTCGATGTTCTATAGCTTTAATGTCGTCAATGGTTAATTCTACTCTCATTTGCTCAAATGGAAGAGCCAATTTTTGATTATTTGTAAGGTGTTCCTTTACAATTGGTCTGTTAATTTCATTAATCCTTCTTTTTATCTTTAAAATACCATCATTGCTGATTTTATCATTGTATGAATCAACTACTTTAGTCAAATCTTTTTTTAATGAATCAGCAGTGGTGTTGTGACTAATCGGATATTCTTTTCCTGTTTCATTTTGCGAAATAATTTTAGATAATGATTCCACTACTATTGAGAATACACTTGGGATAATAAGAAAAGAACGTACGCTTGACGCTTCCATTAACAGAATAATTGAAGCAGATAATTCTTGATTGTTATGAATCATAGAAACCAAGGTTGCGAACTCTTTAAGTTTCAATCTTGTTAACTTATTTACATAACTTTCAGCGATTTTCTTTTTGTCATAAAGTATACTGTACGGATTCCAATTAAGAGGGGAATACATTGAATCTATTTCTGGTCTTAAGTAATTGCAATAATAGAAAGCATGTTCTTCTGTGAAAATAAGTTCTTCTCCACCAGGCATATGTGTTGTAACAAATCCTAGTGCTTGTTTTATTGAAAAACAGTAATCTTGAAAACTCTCTAATTCAATTTCTTGCAAACTGTCAATTATGTAAAATCCCTTGTCTCCATTTTTAAGCTGAACAATATCAAATAAAACATCATTCAAGTCAATTCTTAGACAGTCATAATAATGTTCTGCTTCTTTATCCTGATATGTAACTGTTTCAAATTGATAGTGAAAAGTATTCAGCTTGGAAACTTCAGTTGAAATGAAGCATTGATATTTTGATTTGTCTGTTTTAAAGTTTTTGTCTTTGATGATGTTTAATTCACAAATATTTGTCCGTTCAATAGTTTCATTTATTTTCGTATTTGTAGAATTTATATGAAACGAATCAATTAAATATTCAAATCCTTCAACTTTTGCTTCTATACCATTAATTTTTTCAAAATCTCCGAAATGAGGAAGGCTTATGTCTTTAATTTCAATGTTTATTTTCTTTCCCAGTTTTGTAATCTTACCACTGGTAGAGAACTCATTTTCTTTACTTAAAATTATATCAGTTTTATCCCAACTAGCGATTTTTCTAATTATCTCTAATTGCTTATCAAAGTTTTTATAGTTTTCTATTCTTTTCGTTGAGCTCATATTATTATTTTCAGTACGGTTTTTTCTATTTGTGACTAACAACAGAATGAACACACCTTTGTATAACAAAGGCACATTCATAAGTCATTATACATTTATACTTTTTCTGTCATTATCAAAAACACAAAAAGCCCAGTAAATACAAGTTTTAGAAATGAATCTAGAGGTACTATTTATATTTTTGAATATCATGAGACTAAGGTACAAAAAAACAATTTTATGAAGAAAGAATAAACGAATAATATGCGACTATTGTTTTTGGTTTTTGTTGGATTTTTATTTCTCTGTACAATATTTTTTAGCCCCGATAGAGGCGGTATCCTTTTGTTTTTTGAAGAAAAACAAAAGATAAAGCCGAAAGCGGGAAATAGCTCCTAAAAAAAATACCATCCTTTCAAGGGAGAAAGAATGGTATTGAGTTCAAAAATTAGCAATAAAAAATTATAAAGCCCCTTTTTTAATTGATTCCACCACATCGGGATTAAGGAGGGTGGAGATATCTCCCAGATTGGAAGTGTCATGTGCGGCTATTTTTCTTAGAATTCTACGCATGATTTTTCCAGATCGGGTTTTTGGTAGTCCTACTACAAATTGGATTTTATCGAGCTTGGCAATGGGTCCTATAGAGCGTCTTACTAAGCCATTTATTTCCTTGCGTAGTGCCTCTTGGTCGTTGGTTTCTTCGTAGAGAATCACGTAGGCATAGAGGGCATTTCCTTTTAAGTCGTGTGGGAATCCTACAATGGCAGATTCTACAACATTGGAATGTTCGTTGATTACATTTTCTATAGGTGCCGTTCCTAGATTATGCCCAGAGACAATCACTACATCATCTACACGTCCTGTGATGCGGTAGTTTCCTTCTAGGTCTCTAAAAGCACCATCGCCCGTGAAGTATTTCCCGGGATAGGCTGAGAAATAGGTTTCTTTATAGCGTTGGTGATTTCCGTAGATGGTTCTTGCCATAGAAGGCCAGGGGTGTTTTACGCATAGATTTCCTTCTGCTGGGTTTGAATTAATTTCCGATCCATCATTTTCTACCAAACAAGGTTGAATTCCTGGTAAAGGTCGGGTAGCAAAAGTGGGTTTTGTAGGGGTAATATTTGCCAAAGGGGAAATCATTATTCCACCTGTTTCGGTTTGCCACCAAGTATCAACTATTGGGGCTTTTTGTTTCCCTATTTTTTCATTGTACCAATGCCAAGCTTCTTCGTTTATGGGTTCTCCTACGGTTCCCAGTACTTTTATGGAGGATAGATCATATTTTTCTACAAAAGAAATATCTTGTGCAGATAAGGCTCTAATGGCAGTAGGGGCAGTGTAAAACTGACTTACTTGGTGCTTTTCTACTATTTGCCAAAATCTTCCGTAGTCTGGATAACTAGGGACACCTTCAAACATCACAGAAGTGGCTCCTGCTCCAAGAGGTCCGTAAACAATATAGGAATGTCCTGTAATCCAGCCAATGTCGGCGGTACAGAAATAGATATCACCTTTTTGGTATTGGAAAACATTTTGGAAAGAATAGGCGGTATAAACCATATATCCTCCGCAAGTATGAACCATTCCCTTTGGTTGTCCTGTAGAACCCGATGTATAGAGAATAAAGAGCATATCTTCGGCATCCATTTCTACGGCTTCGCACACATCATTTACTTGGGTAAGTTCTTCGTGCCACCAAATATCTCGCCCTTCTTTCATGGTTACTGAGGCATTTATTCTGTTATAGACTATGGAAGTTTCTATGCTTGGGCAAGTTTCTAAGGCTTCATCGGCTATAGATTTTAGATCAACGGCTTTGGCTCCACGGTTTACGCCATCGGTAGTGAGAAGCATCTTACAGGATGCATCGTTTATTCTAGAAGATAACGCAGCGGCAGAAAAACCGGCAAATACCACCGAGTGTACCGCTCCAATTCTAGCACAGGCTAAAGTGGCTATTGCCAATTCTGGTATCATGGGCATATAGATACACACACGATCTCCTTTTGATATTCCGTTTCTTTTGAGCACATTGGCAAATCGGCAGACTTCACTATGTAGTTGTTTATAGGTGAATTCTCTAATTTCCTCTTCAGGATTATTGGGTTCCCAGATAATGGCTCTTTGGTTTCCTCTTGTTTTGAGGTGACGATCTAAGCAGTTTTCGGTAATGTTGAGTTTTGCTCCTTTAAACCATTCAAATTTGGGTTCTTCCCAGTTGTATTCTAAGACCGTATCCCATTTTTTACGCCAAGTAAAAGTTTCGGCAATTTCTTCCCAAAAAGCTTCGGGTTGATGAATGCTTTTTTGATAATCTTGATAGTATTTGATAAAAGAATCGACTTTTACGTCTTCTAGTGTTCTAATATCTTCTATCTGAATATCCTTATAAATCCCTATTTTGTTTAATTGATAGCTGTGGCTAATTTCGTCAATAATGGCAGGATCATCTATGGTAGATGGTATTTTATAATCTACACCGTCGGCAATATTCCTTAGGAGCTTACGCAATATTTTTCCTGATCGTGTTTTGGGTAAACGATTGACAATAAGTACTTTTTTTAAGGATGCTACGGCGCCTATTTCTTTTCTTACTAATTGTACAATATGGTGTTGAAGCTCAAAGTGCTGAATAACTTCACCTGCTTTTAAGACTACCAAAGCCAAAGGAATTTGTCCTTTTAGTTCGTCTTTTATTCCAAAAACAGCACATTCGGCTACCGATGGGAAAGAGGCTACTACTTCTTCCATGTCGGCAGTAGAAAGACGGTGTCCTGCTACATTAATTACGTCATCTACACGCCCTGTGATATAAACATATCCATCTTCATCTTTATATCCGCCGTCTCCAGAGGCATAAAATCCTTCAAACTGACTGAGATATCCGTCTTTGTAGCGTTGGGTATTTTGCCAAATATCCAATAAAGTCCCTGGTGGTAAGGGGGTTTTTACGGCAACATATCCTTCTTCACCTGCTGCAAGTGGATTTCCTTCTCTATCAAGAATTTGAATATCGTATCCACAAACAGCTTTGGCTGCCGAACCTGCTTTTACAGTTAGTGCTTCTACACCCATCATATTGGCAATCATGGGCCATCCTGATTCTGTTTGCCACCAATGATCAATAACAGGAACACCAAGTTTTTCTTCTGACCAATGTAGCGTAGCTGAATCACAACGTTCTCCTGCTAAGAAAAGCGCTTGAAAATGACTGAGGTCATAATCTTTGATAAATGTTCCTTTTGGATCTTCTTTTTTGATGGCTCTAATGGCTGTTGGAGCCGTAAAAAGGGCTTTTACTTTATGTTCGCTAATGATTCGCCAAAAAGTACTTGCGTCGGGTGTTTTGATCGGTTTTCCTTCAAAAATTAGGGTGGTATTTCTATTGATAAGTGGTCCATATACAATAAAACTATGTCCAACAACCCATCCTACATCTGAGGCAGCCCAAAAAACTTCTCCTTCTTGAATATTATAGATTTTTTTCATAGAAAACTTTAAGGCAGTAGCATAACCACCTGTGTCTCTCAAAATTCCTTTGGGTTTCCCTGTAGTCCCCGATGTATATAACACATAGGATGGGTGTGTAGATTCTACGGGAGTACAGGCTACGGGTTTTGCATTGTTTACCAAGGTTTCATAATCCACAAAGCGTTCTGTTTTTGTCATTATTGCTCCTAAAGAACGTTGGTAAACGATGACTTTTTCGGGTTTGTGTTGGGCAAGATCAATTGCTTTATCTACCAGTGGTTTGTAGGCAATTATTTTATTTACTTCTATTCCCGAAGTGGCTGTAATAATGGCTTTTGGTTTACAGTCGTCTATACGTATGGCAAGTTCATTGGGCGCAAAGCCTCCAAAAACAACTGAATGAATTGCTCCTAAACGTGCACAGGCGAGCATGGCAAAAGCAGCATGAGGAATCATGGGCATATAAATAACCACGGTATCGCCCTTGTTTACACCCATTTCTTGGAGTCCACCAGCAAGTCTTGCCACTTGGTCAAGAACTTCAGCATAGGTGTATTTTATTTGTTGTTGGGTAACAGGAGAATCATAAATGATGGCTGTTTGTTCTCCAAAACCATCTTCAATATGCTTGTCTAGTGCTAGATAACATAAATTAGTTTCTCCATCAGCAAACCATCTATATAAACCCTCTTCGTTTTGGCTTAGGATATTATTGGGTTCTGTGAACCAATGTATATTTTTACTTTCTTCTTTCCAAAATTCTTCTGGTTTTTGGATACTCTTGTCATAATAGGATTGATAGCTCATAATGTGTGTTTTTTAGGTTCGAAATAAGGGTGTGATTAGGATTTATGGAGTAATCCAAACCAATTTGGGTTGAGAATTTTCACTTTTATCAATGCCCAAATAAAGAGTAGGGCAAAAGCACCAAAAGCGATAGAGAGTATGAAAAATCCTCGAAAATGGGCTTCTATCTGAAACCGAAATAATAAGGTTCCGATAATGTATAGACTGATAAAAATATCGGAGGCTAAGGGACTCAATTGATACCATTTTTTCATGCCAATAGTTTATTAACTTCTGATACCAGTTTTTTGGTAGAGAAGGGTTTAGGAATATAAAGATCTGCTCCTAGTTCGAGCCCTCTTTTTATATCATTTTCTTTGGTTTTTGCCGTAAGGAAAATGATTTTTATATGTTGGTGTTTTTGAGATGATTTTAATTGTTCGATTACTTGATATCCATCCACTTTGGGCATCATGATATCAAGAAGAATTAAATCGGGAATATTTTCTTCAATTAAATCCAATGCTTCTTGTCCGTCTCTGGCAATAAATACCTCATAATTTTCTTTGCGAAGCAAGAAGTCTAAAGACATTACAATACTGGGTTCATCGTCTACTATTAGGATACTATTTTTCATATTTTGGCTTTATAGAGTTTTATAAAAATTGTTAGACCTTGGTGCTTGTTGTTTTCTGCCCAAATACTTCCTTGGTGACTTTCTATAATTTGTTTAGAAATGGCTAATCCAAGACCAGAGCCCGTGGGTTTGAGTCTATTTTGATTTTCTGATTGATAGAATTTCTCAAATATTTTTGTCAACTCAGTTTCTTCTACTCCTTTTCCATTATCCGTAAAAGAAAGGAGATAGGCATTATTTATATCTTGAATAGATATGGTGATTTTTCCGTTATTTTCTGGGCAAAATTTTAGCGCATTGGATAAAATATTCACAAAAACTTGATGAATTCGATCCATATCTAGTTTGATATAATGGGTATTTGAATCCATAAAGTGGATGGCAATATTTTTCTTTTTTGATAAATGAGACACAGTTTGAATGGCATCTTTTATTACTTGCGATAAAGAAATTAATTGGAATGCCAATATTTCTCTTCCATTAGTAAGTTTCTCAATATCTAAAAGATGATTAACTAGTTTGGCAACTCGATCACTCTCAATGGCAATACTTTGAATAAATTTTATACGTGTTTCTTGATCAATTTCTTGGTTGTCTATCAGTATTTCTGATAATGCTTTTATAGAGGTAATAGGCGTTTTGAGCTCATGGGAAACCGTATCTAAAAACTCATCTTTTTGTTTGTCTTTTTCACGAAGTTCTATATTGTTATTTCGCACTTTATTGGCGAGTTTTTTGAGCTCTTTAGATTGTATTTCTAAGGCTTTATTACTGGCTTTTGCTTCTTTGATGTCCTCTAAGACTTCCAAAACTTCAGGAAGGCTTATTTTATCTTCTTTTATTACCGAAGAAATCAATATTCGGGCGGAAGCCGAACCAATAGATCCTGTCAATAGTCTTTCTGAGAAATTGATTAACCGGGCATCTGCTATTTTTTCGTTCTTTGGAAAATTATATTTTAAATAGAATAGATTCAATGCTCTTTCGGTTCTTGCTGATCCTAAAAAACGATTTAGAACACTCTTTAAATCTTTTACATAGGCTTCACCTTTCCAGACAAAAGCCGTTTCATGCATTTGTAAAAAAGTATTGGAGTCCACAAATATTTCGGCGTAATTTCGTTCACGATACGTTCCTTTAGTAGAAACTGAAACCACCAAATAAGTTCCTAGATTAAAAAATATACTCCAGAAAAATGCTTGAGGAACAGGACTTAAATAATCTAAGCCCAAAAACTGATAGGGTTTGAGCCATGTGATTCCAAAATAACCCTGAGCAATGAGACTGGTGTTTTCTGTATTTTGTGTTAAGCTATAAGGGATGATGAGCAGAATAAGGGTGAAGAAAAACCCAACAATAATTCCTGAAGTTGCCCCAATAGAAAGTCCTCTTTTCCAATACAATCCCCCAAAAAATGCGGGTGCCAATTGTGCAATCATCACAAAGGCTATAAGCCCAAGTGAATATAGAGATTTTTCCATAGCAAAACCGTGGTAGAAGAAAAAGGCTAGAAGAATGAGGCTAAAAATAGAAATTCTACGAATATTTTTGATGTAAATTTCATTAGTTTCGGATTCTCCTTTTACAAATGTTTTCAAAAAACCATAAGGAATAATCAAATTGTTACTCAACATGGTAGAAAGGGATAAGCTAGAAATGAGAATCATAGAAATTGCAGCCGAAAAACCACCCACAAAAACCAAAATTGCCATGATATCATTATTGAAAAGCATAGGAATCATCAGGGAATACACATCGGGATTGGCATCGGTGTTTTCAAATAATACCGAACCTCCCCAAGCGATAAAAGCCACAAATAAATTAAATAATAACAAATACAAAGGAAAAATCCAAAGTGCCTTATTGAGATGTTTAATTCTTTCATTTTCTACTACCGTTGTCTGAAATTGTCTTGGAAGTAGAAAAATGGCAAACATAGAAAGCATGGAGAGCAATAGCCAATCAAAATATTGTTTGGGATCTGAGAGGGTTATAGTTTTTTCGAACCCGTCTATTTCCTTTGCTTGATTAATGAGATCAACTGGATGATCAAAAACTCCGTAAATGATATAAAAACCGAGTAACAAAAAGACCACTAATTTTATAATAGCTTCTACGGCAATAGTGGCTATTATTCCTGGATGTTTTTCACTGGCATCGGTATTTCGGGTGCTGAAAATGGCTGCAAAAACACCTAAGATTAGTGCAATATAGAAAGTGGTGTCCGACAAGAGATTTTTACTTAAACTCTGTTCCGTAATCACCGAAAATGATTCTGAAATGGCTTTAAGCTGTAAAGCAATATAAGGGACAATGGCTAAGAGGCAAATGATGGTTACCAAAGCACCTAAAAACCGATTGTTTCCATAGCGTATGGAAATAAAATCTGCCAAAGAAGCCACTTTGTTTCCTTTGGAAATACGGATCACTTTTTTCATAATCATGATCCATGCAGGAATGATGATGATAGGGCCGATATAGATGGTGAGAAAGGAAATTCCAGAGTTTTTTGCCATTCCTACAGATCCATAATAAGTCCAAGCAGTACAATAAACCGCTAAGGAAATAGCATAGGTATATGGATGATTTACCCATCGGGATTTTTTGTTTTTTTCTGCCCAAAAAGCAATAAAAAACGTAAAAGCCAAATATGCCAAAATAATCAATATGACCGTAGTGCTACTCATGGAATCTTTTTAGGACTGTAAAGGTGATTAGTATGCTAATAATCCAAAGGAAAAAAATATATAAATAGAGTAGGGGTAATCCAAAAACAAAAAAAGGTTTATTGAATATCAGTAGAATAGGGATATTCAAGCCGATAAATAAACCAATACTCAAGAGAATGAGCTTTTGTTGATGTCTTACTTTCATGTTCTTTCTTTTTTATGTTTTAGCTACCTATAATACCACTTATGGTAAACAATTTATTATCTGTATTAAGGCTTGAAATTTTATTTTTCAAGCCTTAAAAAAACGTTTTTCAGATAATTAATGAGCATGAGCTTCTCCAGCACCACTAGGGATTCTGATATCTTCTACAATATCTTGTACCTCTGATGGTGGGGCAGGAGTGACTCTAGAAATAACCATGGAAATCACAAAATTGATGATCATTGCAACGGTTCCAAAACCTTCGGGAGAGATTCCAAACCACCAATCGGTTTCTCCTCCACCGCCAAACATTCCTAGTTTGAATTTCATCATATAAAAGAGCATTAAAACCATCCCGATAACCATTCCTGCAATGGCTCCTTCTTTATTCATCCGTTTATCAAAAATTCCTAAGACAATAGCGGGAAAGAAAGAAGCAGCAGCCAAACCAAAGGCTAGTGCCACAACGGCGGCGACAAAACCGGGTGGGTTAATTCCGAAATATCCTGCAATAATAATCGCAAAAACAATACTAACTCTTGCCCAAGCTAATTCTCCTTTTTCAGAAATATTGGGGGCTATTTGTTTTTTGATCAAATCGTGAGAAATAGAGGTAGAAATCACCAAAAGTAAACCAGCAGCTGTAGAAAGTGCGGCGGCAAGTCCACCAGCTGCCACTAAAGCAACTACCCAAGCAGGAAGATTCGCAATTTCGGGGTTGGCGAGTACCATAATATCTCGATCTACATAGAGTTCGTTAGAAGTCGAAGAAGGATTTTTCACCGTTCTTTCTCCAAATTGCCCTCTTTGCTCACTGAAGTCTGGCTTTTTATCTGCCAAAGCAGATCCGCTTATATATTGGATTTTTCCATCATTGTTTTTATCCGCCCAAGCGATCAGTCCCGTGTTTTCCCAGTTTTTAAACCAAGCAGGCATTTCAGAATAGCTTTTGTTACTTACTGTTTCAATGAGGTTTGTTCGAGCAAAAACCGATACCGCAGGAGCTGTGGTGTATAGAATAGCGATAAAAAGAAGAGCTAATCCTGCTGATTTTCGAGCGTCTTTTACTTTTTTTACAGTAAAAAATCGAACAATTACATGAGGAAGACCTGCAGTTCCTGCCATTAGTGCGAGTGTAATGGCAAAAACATCGGTGGTTGTTTTTGATCCTTCGGTATATTCTTTAAAACCTAGTTGAGTATGTAATGCATCAAGTTTATCTAGTAAATAGGTATTGGTACCTGTAAGTGTATCACCCATTCCGAATTGTGGAACTGGGTTTCCTGTCATTTCGATAGAAATAAAAATGGCAGGAACCATAAAGGCAAAAATTAGAATACAATATTGTGCTACTTGTGTGTAAGTAATTCCCTTCATTCCTCCTAAAAAGGCAAAAATAAGTACTACTGCCATACCAATTCCAACACCTAGATTGATATCAACCTGAAGGAATTGAGAGAATACAATTCCTACTCCACGCATTTGTCCTGCTACGTATGTAAAAGAAACAATAAGCGCACAGATAACGGCAACTGTTCTAGCAATATTAGAGTAGTAACGATCCCCAATAAAATCGGGAACAGTAAATTTTCCGAATTTTCTTAAATAGGGTGCAAGCATCAAAGCTAGGAGGACGTAACCACCTGTCCATCCCATGAGGTAAACAGATCCGTCATACCCTACAAAAGAGATAATTCCTGCCAGAGAAATAAAAGATGCGGCAGACATCCAATCGGCGGCAGTAGCCATACCGTTTGCCAAGGGAGAAACGCCTCCACCAGCTACGTAGAATTCTTTTGTAGATCCCGCTCTTGCCCAAATAGCAATACCGAAATAAATGGCAAAAGTGATTCCTACGAGTATATAAGTCCAAGTTTGTACAGACATAATGTTATATTTTAGTAGTTAATGAATGACTCTATTCGTCGAATCCGTATTTTTTATCCAGTTTGTTCATAATTCTTACATAAACAAAAATGAGGATAACGAATACATACATAGAGCCTTGTTGAGCAAACCAAAATCCGAGCTTAAACCCACCTATTTTGATTTTGTCGAGCTGATCCACTAAGAGAATTCCAGCTACATAGGAGCTTAAAAACCAAATAACTAATAAAATAAAAAGGTATTTTAGGTTTTCTTTCCAGTATTTTTGAGCATTTGTCATAATGTTAGTTTTTTAGAGGTAGATCATGGCTTGAAGCGTAAGCATATTACCTTCACTGATTCCACTTCTGTTAGTATATTCTATAGAAAGTTTGGCATTATTTCCAGAGATATAATAGTTGGTTCCTATACCCAATCTATTTTGATTATCTCCATGAGCATCATAAGAATGATTTTGAAAAGAAATATAAGGTTGCCACCTGCCTTTGTTCATATCACCAGGAAGTAAATAACCCACATGTGTGTAAATCATTGTTCCTGTTCCGTAGGTAGTTCCTAGCATATAATTTTTACCATAATTATTGGTCTGAAGTACCGCATAAGCAGTAAGTGCCGCACCGTTTTCTCCAATGGGAGTTTCCATGAAAATATCGGCAGCTAAAAGGCTCACATTTTGACCTTCAAAGGTGTTGCTATCTACACGATTTACACTTCCATTTGGGTGTAAAAAGAATCCTGCACCAATATTTAGAATTTTCTTTTTTCCTAAATAAGTACCTACTTTAAAAGGTACAAAATTGGATTCTTGATCCCATAATTGATATTCAAAATATCCTGCATAGGCAAATCCTGCTTCTTTTGAGCCCAATAATTTTTTTCCTACATAGGCTGTTTGTCCAATAGATAAATCATCTAGACTGTTTACAGAATTTGTTTCTAATGTGTTGGTCAGAGCATCATTTATGGCTAATCGGTATTGCAGTTTTCCAAATTTCCCCTTAAAAAATACACCAACGTGACGAGCAAATTGATCCGTCATTCCCAGAGTTGCCCAAGACTGACGATTGTTATCTAAAGTCAGCATATTGAGCGTTGATTGATTCGATGCTCTGGAGATTCCATTGAAATAATGTAATCCCATTCCCATGCTATGGTCTTCATGAAGTTTGTATTCAGCCCAAGCATCGTGAAAAAATAATTGAGATCCATTTCCCTTCCCAGTAGGACTGAGGCTATTAGAATTGAGACTGTTTAAACCAAAATGGGTAAGAACCATGAATTTGTCATTGATTTTGGAAAACATCAATACCCTTGCTCGGCGTACATTGAGTCCAACAGGGCTAGACGGATCGCTAGATTCATTGTCTAAATTGTAGGATGCTTGTCCTTGTACCCAGGAAATAATCCTTAGATATTTTTTACCTTCTTCATCAAATTTTACTTTAATTCCTCCTGAATAATCTGGAGAAACTTGAGCAAAAGCATTCATAAAAAGGAAACTTCCCAAGGTAATTAATAGTGATTTTTTTTTCATAGAATATAGGTTAGGTTAAGAAAAAAAAACGCTAAAGGAAAGCTTAATAAAAGCAAGTGAATAGTTATATGTTAGGAATTCTTAAGTAAAGAAAAGCAGGATGAGTGGCTCTTTCTTGGGTTTTAAAACTTTGTTGTACTTTTAGTTATACACCCATTAAGAATATGCTTTTAAAAAGCGTTGGTTTCCTTTAGCGACATAACAAATATGGAAAAAAGGAAACTGAAATGCAAAAATAATATAGTAAAATGGTAATTAATATAGTTTTTAATCCTTAAAACGTTCCCATTTTATGAGCATATATTTGTCTCCTAGTTCAGTAACTAATGTTCCTGCACCTTTTATATTCTCTGGATCTGAAAAGTAATTTTGAAGTTCTTTTGCATTCAAAATCTTATACGTAGGGTGATAATTGAGATTGTAGGGCCTTTTAATACCATATTTTTTTACCCAATTCATTACGCTTACGTGAGAAACTCCTAGAATTCGTTCAATTTCTCTGTAAGTTAAGCCCTCTAAATAGAGCTGTAAAGCTTTATTTACATAGTAAGTATCTATTTGTTTCCCTATTTTATTTACCGTAAAATTGTATCCGCAATCCTTACACTTATAGCGTTGCCTTTTATTTACTATTCCACTTTTAGTGTGATGCTTAGATTGACAATTTGGACATACTTTTTCTTTCATATATATTATTTTAGCATAAATATATCAAATTAGCAATAAATACGAAAGAATTATGTTCATTTTTTCATTTGCAATTGCAGATGAAATATCAAGATCTATTATCTAAAATAGTATATTGTGTTTTCAAATTTTATTTCGTTTCTTCAACAAGTGCGATTTCATTAAGTACGTTTTTTGCAGTAATTCTAACTTCATTCCAAATAGGATGAGATAAATCATTCAGATCATGAAGACCAGATTCGTTAATTTTATTTAACTTCTCATCCAAATCGATAGATAATAGCTTGAATACTTTCTTTCCGTAAATATTCCATAAATACTGACTGTTTTCAAATTCTAAGAGTAGTTCATCAACATTATGAAGTCCTCCCTTAAAAAGCCAATTAAGATATTCCATTTGTTCTTCTTTGTTTTTCGATAAATTAGAGAGGATTCTCTTTAATTCTTTTTTTTGATCAAACATTAGATGGTATAATAATTAATAGATTCTACAATGTACTAAAAATAGTATACAATCTGATTCATCTTTGTAATGAAGGGACTGGTCAATAATTATTTTCTAAACAACTCAATTTAATAAAAATCAGCAATAAAAGCGGTCTTAAAACTGAGTTATATTTATTGTCTTGTAGATATTTAAAAACAAAAATTGAGGTCGTTTAGATTGACATTAAAAGGAGATTACTGAAGCATTCATTTTTTTGATAGAAGTCTTAAAGAGAGCTTGTATTGATTTTAAAGTGATTCTATACCCTTAAAACAAATTTTAGGTTCAAAACTTTTTAAAGTCATTTTGATTGAAGAGAAGATTGTTAAAAAAATTGGAATTTAGGAGGGAAAAACTTACTTTTGGCTTATCTTTTTTAAAATAGATTAAAAAACAAAACAATGAGTGTTTTAGTAAACAAAGATTCAAATATTATCGTTCAAGGTTTCACAGGAAAAGAAGGTACTTTTCATGCATCTCAAATGATTGAGTATGGAACGAACGTTGTAGGAGGAGTTACCCCAGGAAAAGGTGGACAAACTCACCTTGATAGACCAGTATTTAATACTGTAGATGATGCGGTAAAAGCAGCAAAAGCTGATACTTCAATTATTTTTGTACCACCTGCATTTGCAGGAGATGCAATTATGGAAGCTGCTGAAGCAGGGATTAAAGTAATCATTTGTATTACTGAAGGAATTCCTACCAAAGATATGGTAATGGTAAAAGAATACTTGGCAGACAAAGATTGTACGCTTATAGGACCAAACTGTCCTGGAGTAATGACAGCAGGTGAAGCTAAAGTAGGAATTATGCCTGGATTTATATTTGAAAAAGGTTCTGTAGGAATCGTTTCAAAATCTGGTACACTTACTTATGAAGCCGTAGATCAAATTACAAAAGCAGGTTTAGGACAAACAACCGCTATAGGAATTGGTGGAGATCCAATTATTGGAACAACTACTAAAGAGGCCGTTGAACTATTGATGAATGACCCTGAAACTAAAGGAATCATCATGATAGGTGAAATAGGTGGATCTATGGAAGCAGAAGCTGCTCAATGGATTAAAGAAAACGGAACAAAACCAGTTGTTGGTTTTATTGCCGGAGAAACAGCGCCTGCAGGACGTACTATGGGACATGCTGGTGCCATTGTTGGTGGAACAGAAGATACTGCTCAAGCCAAAAAAGCAATCATGAGAGAATGTGGAATTCACGTTGTAGATTCTCCAGCTGATCTTGGATCTAAAATGAAAGAACTTTTAGGATAAATTTTACCTAAAACGAATCAAAGATAAAAAAGATAGCCTCAATAATAGGGGCTATCTTTTTTTTATGTTAATTTTTTTGAAAAAGCTTGTATTTTTCCTACATTAACTTATATTTGTTGCAACAAATAAAAAACATTACCCAACCATGAACAATTTAAACGAAAGCCTTAAGTGGCGATATGCGTGCAAAGCATTTGATGCAACAAAAGAATTATCTGATGAGCAAATTTCTGGGATTAAAGAAAATTATAACCTAACCGCTAGTTCATTTGGATTACAACCTTTTAAATTAGTTGTAGTTAAAAATAGAGCAATTAGAGAACAACTTGTAGAACATTCTTGGAATCAACAGCAAGTAGCAGATGCCTCACACTTATTGGTTTTGGCTACAAGAACAGATTTAGATAATAATCTGATCGCATCTTATGTAGACAGAACTGCAGAAGTAAGAGGAGTAGAACGAGAAAGCTTAAATGCTTTTGAAGGAATGATGCAAGGTTATTTTGCTCAAGCTGGAGCTGATAATCTTAATCTATGGGCTAAATCTCAAAGTTATATTTGTATGGGTAATCTCCTTGCATATTTGGCATCAGAGAAAATTGATAGTTGCCCTATGGAAGGATTTACTCCAGAAAAGTATGATGAAATTCTTGGTTTAGGAAATCATAATTTAACAGCATCTTTAATAATTCCTATTGGATATCGATCAGAAGAAGATAAATACGCTTCATTACCTAAAGTGAGAGCAAAAATTGAAGATATTGTTGTAGAACTATAATGATTTTGTAATCATTAATTCATTTTATACTAAAAAGGCCTTTGTTTTCAGCAAAGGCTTTTTTATTGATTTTATATTAACACCGTAAGCGGTATTAAAGATTTAGGAACGCAAAATTTTCTCCATTTTTCTTCCTTTAGCCAATTCATCAACTAGCTTGTCTAGATACCTACATTTTCTATAAATTTCGAATTCATCCTCGATCTCTTCAATTCTATAACCACAGATTACTCCTTTTATTAAATGCGCTTTCGGATTTAAACTTGCTTGATTAAAGAAATCTCTAAAGGTCGCCTCTTCTACAATTAACTTTTGGATATCTTCTTCTCCAAATCCTGTGAGCCAATGAATCACTTGATCTAACTCCTTTTTATCCCTACCTTTTTTTTCTATTTTATCTAGGTATAATGGGTAAATCTTTGCAAAAATCAGATTTGCAATCTGTTCATTTTTTTTGGATGTAACCTTCATCTTTTTCGCCATTTTATGATTCATTTAAGAGTTTTCCAAAAGAATTGCTCTTAAAAATAAAGGTATAAAAAATATCATTACAAATGACACCATTTTTCTGCTAAAAACTCTATAGATTCATGGAAATAGCTAAAATTGAAACTAAAGAAGAACAAGAAATAGAACCGACTATTTTGTATAATTTTGGAGAAACTAAAAGAACTTTATGAAAAAATATATTTTTTACGCTTTTACGGCTTTGTCACTGAATGTTTTTGCACAAGAAGATAAAAAAACTGAAGTATATCAATTTCAGATCACAAAACAGAACGATGCACTTCCTGTGTGTTCCCAAGGGAAAACCGGAACTTGCTGGTCTTTTGCAACCGCTTCATTTCTAGAGTCTGAACTTATGAGGATGGGAAAAGGAAAGATTGATTTATCCGAAATGTTTATTGTGAAAAATATCTATAAAGAAAAGGTCGAAAACTATGTACGTTATCATGGGAAAACCAATTTTGGACAAGGTTCTTTAGCTCATGATTACCTTAATGCCGTGGAAAAATATGGCTTAATGCCCAATGAAGCTTTTTATCCTGAAATTCATATTGATAAAAAACACAATCATAAAGAACTATTTTCTGTTTTAAAATCTATGGCAAATACTTTTGCGACTTCAGGAAATCTTACAGGGAAATGGAAAATGGGATATCAGGCAGTTTTAGATGCCTATTTCGGTGCTGATAAAGAAAACTTTGAATATAAAGGTAAAACTTATAATCCTGAAAGTTTTAAAAAGAACTTAAAAATTGAACCAAAAAAATATAGGCATATCACTTCATTTACTCATTTGCCAATGGGAGAGAAGCCTGTTGTTTTACAATTACCAGACAACTGGTCTCGTGGTTCTTTTGAAAATATGCCTATGAATATGATGTTCGAAATGACTGAAATGGCTATTTTGAATGGTTTTACAGTTGTATGGGATGCAGATGTTTCTAACAAAGGTTTCAATTCTAAAAAAGGAATTGCAATTGCCCCAAAAGAAGACAACTTTAGTTGGAAAGAACTTAAAGAACCTGCAAAAGAATTAGAAATTTCTCAAGAATTGCGTCAAAAGGAGTTCGATAGACATGTAGTTACAGATGATCACTTGATGCACATTACAGGAATGGCAACGGATCAAAAAGGAAATAAATATTTCGTAGTGAAAAATTCTTGGGGAACCAAGCGTGGAAAAGAAGGTTTTGAAGGATATTTATTTGTTTCAAAAGCCTATTTTATGCTCAATACAATTGCCGTTACTTTTCACCAAGATGCCACAAGAATGAACTAATCCCCCTTTTATGAGTCAAGATCCAAAAGAAGAACTATTTCAAGGCTTAAAAGCCAAGCTTAAAGAACAAAAATGGCCAGCATCTTACTTGTTTAAATTTATTGTAAAACAGGATGATGTAGGAAAATTACAAAAAGTAAAAGATTGTTTTGATGGGAGTAAATACGAATCTTCTGTAAAGCAGTCAAAAAATGGAAAATATATCTCACTTTCTATAAAAGTGAAAAAAATGTATTCTCCTGAAGCTGTGATAGAAAAATATATGAAAGTAGCCGAACTTGAAGGCGTGATTTCACTATAAATGATGAAAAAAAACTATGCAGAAGCACTCAATTTGCGTGTTTTTGAGCAAATAAAAGATACGGCAAAAAATCTCGGTTACCCCACTTATGTAATCGGCGGATTTGTCCGTGATTTACTTTTAGGAAAAGAAAATCCAAAAGATATCGATATCGTTTGTAAAGGATCTGGGATTGACCTTGCCTTAAAAGTAGCCGAAAATTTGGATTCCAAAATAGAAGTAAACTATTTTAAGAACTTCGGTACTGCGATGTTTAAGTACCACGATGTGGAATATGAATTTGTGGGAGCAAGAAAAGAATCATACCGATCTGATTCTCGTAAACCCATTGTAGAAGATGGGACTTTAGAAGACGATCAAAAACGTAGAGATTTCACCATAAATGCATTGGCAATTTCACTCAATGAATCAGACTTCGGAACTTTGGTTGATCCCTTTGATGGTCTAAAAGATCTTGAAAATGGGATCATAAGAACACCTTTAGAACCCGAAATCACTTTTTCTGATGATCCATTGAGGATGATGAGAGCTATTAGATTTGCCTGTCAACTTGGTTTTCAAATAGAAGATTCTTGTTTTCAAGCTATAGGGAAAGTAGCCAATCGTTTACCCATTATTTCCCAAGAAAGAGTCATTACAGAAGTAAACAAAATGATCTTATCTGATAGAGCTTCTTTAGGTTTTAAACTGATGGAAAAAACGGGGCTTTTAAAAGAGTTTTTTCCAGAGTTTATTGCACTCAAAGGTGTTGAAATTCGTGATGGAAGAGGACATAAAGACAATTTTTATCATACGCTCGAGGTTCTTGATAATGTCTGTAAAGAAAGTGATGATTTATGGTTGCGTTGGGCTGCAATAATGCATGATATTGCAAAACCTCCCACCAAAAGATTTGACAAAAAAGTTGGCTGGACGTTCCATGGTCATGAATTTTTAGGTTCTAAAATGGTTCCAAAACTATTTAGAAGATTAAAATTACCACTAAATGACTCCATGAAAATGGTGAAAAAATTAGTTAAACTTCATCTTCGTCCCATTGTTTTGGCACAAGAAGTTGTAACAGACTCAGCCATTCGAAGACTTTTGTTTGACGCAGGAGAAGATCTTGAATCTTTACTGATTCTTTGTGAAGCGGATATTACCACAAAAAATGAGTATAAATCCAAAAAATATCGTGATAATTATCGCCTTATCAGAGAAAAACTAAAAGATGTAGAGGAAAGAGATCAAATTAGAAATTGGCAGCCACCTATTGATGGTCATGAGATTATGAAAACCTTTGGTTTAGGGCAAGGTAGAGAAATAGGAATTATCAAAACAAGGATTCGCGAGGCAATTTTGGAAGGAGATATTACCAATGACTACCAAGAAGCAAAGAATTTAATGCTCAAGATAGGAGTGGAACTTGGATTAAAACAACAATCATGATACAAGCTTATATTTTAAGAGTTATTTATCAAAATGAGGATATTGATGTTTTTAAAGACATTGCTTTCGATCCTTTTACTTCCTTAGAAGATGTACACCAAACCATCCTGAATGCATTTGGAATTGAAGGAAGTTTAGAGGTTGTGTTTTCGCTTTGTAATGAAAACTGGGAACGTGTAGAACAATACGATTTAGATGCCTATCTTGATATGAAAATCAATGAACTCATATACAAAGATGGAGATAGAGCCTTATATGAAAATATAGATACCGAATGGAATTTTCAGATCGAATTTTTGAATGCTTATGAGGTAGAACAAAAACTTTTGCAACCTACTATCGTTGAAGAATACGGGATGCTTCCTGATACTGCACCTTCTGATATTTATGATCCCGAAAGTTTTTTACTAGCTAATACGGGTACTAAGTATAAAGAAGAACGTTACCAAGAGGAAAAAGAGGAAGAAGATGATGATTATACACCAGATATTGCCGATTTTTTCTAATTGGGGGTTCAGAACAGAGTTTATCCCGAGATAATCGGGACTGAACTGACAGTTTGATAAAAGTGTATTTATTTTGTCAGTTCGAGTGGTTTTTGATGAAATGCAATGGAATCAAAAATTGTATCGAGAACAGCACTAAAATAAAAAAGAAACAACTATGTATGTAAATGTTTGGTTGCCAGAAATATTTGGAACAGCTTTTAGCTACCATGTTCCTGAGGAATTTCGAGAGAAAATCCAGTTTGGGATTCGGGTAACTATTCCGTTTAAAAACAAACTTACTTTTGCCATAGTTGAAGAAATATTGGAAGAAATACCTGCTTATGATCTAATAAAGGATATTGTAGATATTCCTGAAAACGATCCTATTATCTATCCCAAACAGTTTGCTTTTTGGAAATGGATGGCCGATTATTATATGGTAAGCACAGGAGTGGTCATGCGCTATGCGCTTCCAAAGGCTTTTGCCCTAAAGAGTGAAACAATGCTTTATTATAATCCGAATTTTTCTAAGGAAAATATCAAAATTTCGGATGATGAATTATTGCTTTTGGATGCTCTAGAGCTTCAAGATTCTCTTAAAATTCAAGAAGTAAAGGCTATTTTACCACATCGAAAAAATCCCAATACTTTGGTGAGTAGGATGGTGAAAAAAGATATGATTCTTCTTGAGAAATTCTTTGAAGAAAAATATCGATACAAAACCATAAAAAAGATAAGAATTACGGATACTTTTTTAAGGGAAAAAGAAAAGCACTACCAAACGATTAAAAGGGCAAAAAAGCAAATGGAATTGTTACAGTTTCTAGAGACTTGTCCAGATTATACCGCAGAATTCAAAGATATCTTTGTAGAGAATGGATTGTCAAAATTCTCGGCAAAAGCCTTGCAGAAAAAGCATTTTGTAATGATTTTTGAAGAAAAAATTGAAAGAAAAGTGTTTTTTGAAACTATTGAAAGGGATTTTGCAAATAAGTATCAAGAAGCTGAAAACAAAATCAATCATTGGGATTGGGAAGATAAAAATCAAGCCGTATTTTACTATGAGCAAGATTTCTATCAAAAATTAGCGATTTATAAAAAAGCCATTCAAAAAAAATTAGCAGAGGATAAAGATGTTCTTTTACTCATACCCGAAATCCTACTGTTTCCACAGTATTATGCCTTTCTACAACATTTTTTTGAAGATCAAGTATTGGTTTATAACGCCCGCCTTTCTGATCATGAAAGAGTAGATACTTGGCGTAAGGTTTATCATCATGAAAATAGAAAAGCCAAAGTAATTGTATCTGCCAAAGAAGGGATTATGCTTCCTTTTGATAATTTGGGACTAATTATCGTGGATTCTTCATCAGATTTACTTTACAAACAACATCTCAATCAACCGCTTTATAATGCTAAAGATATGGCGTTTGTTCTCATGAAAATGTATGATTGTCAGTTGCTCATGTCTGCCATTGTTCCTAGTGTAGAAACCTACTATCTTATTGAGAAAAAAATGGTGGAAGTCCTCAAATTTGAAAAAAAGCAAACAAATCTTCACATCAAATTGGTAGATGTACATCATGAAAAACAGCACCAAGGAATGGTGCAACACCTTTCAAAAAATCTAATTTATGAGATAGATGAAGCATTGGTAAACAAAAAACAAGTACTTATTTACAAAGATAGACGAGGATACGCCAGTAAAATGGAATGCCAGTCTTGTGACTATACACCTAGCTGTGTTCGCTGTAGCGTACATCTCACATTTCATAAAAGAGAATACAGCCTTCGTTGTCATCAGTGTGGTTATAGTACCCGCCCTTCGTTCTATTGTGCAAAATGTGAAAAACCTGATATGCAGGTTAAGGGCTATGGTACCGAAAGGATTTATGAGGAACTTAAAGGGATTTTTGATAAATCGGTTATTGTTAGACTTGATAAAGACACCTTAAAAGGAAAAAATAAACTCAATCAATTTATTGATCGTTATGACAATGGCGAAATCGATATTTTGATTGGGACTAAAATGATTTCCAAGGGTGTAGATTTATCAAACACCGCATTGTTTGCTGTTGTTTCAATGGATGATATGTTGCACTATCCAGATTTTAGAGGGGAAGAAAGAGCTATTCAAACTATTCAATCAGTAGGGAAGAGGTTGCAAAGTCAATCACCAGATTCTTTAATGATTTTACAGACTTATCAACCCAAGCATCCTGTGAATAAAATGCTCCAGGAAAATCAAGAAATCACTTTTTTACACAACAAATTTCTTTTAGACAGAAAAAAATATAGTCTTCCTCCATACACCAGAATGATCGGAATTCTTTTTCGCCATAAACATCCAAAAATTTTGGAAGATGGAACACGTTTATTTAAAGATACACTTTCGGCAAAGATTTCACAAAAGTATCTCATAGGACCCTTTCCTGCACATATTGAAAAACTGAATAATTATTATCAAGAACAAATGATTATTCAACTACCAAGAAACAAAAATTTGGTTAAGACAAAACGATTCATTTCAAAGGTGATAGAACGCTTTGGTAAACATAAAGATTATAGAAATATTTTGATTTCTGTAGATGTTGATCCTCAGTATTTATAACTCCTTGTGCAACTTATATGTGATAGTAAATCAAATCTAGTTTACCATTTTTATAAAATAGAATATCCAATTGCAGGGAATAATTTTTTTCTATAAAACGGGCATCGGCATTTTGTTTTTTTGCTAAACGGACTAACTCATCCTTACGATCTTCTTTAATTATATTGAGTATTGCAATAAACTTTTTGTTTGAACGATACTTTTCTTTTAGATCCGATTCTTCGATTTTATTTCCCTGTATTTGATAATATTGAATTTTCTGATTTTGGTATAAAGCGAAGTTAGAAAGTCCCATTTTTAATAATACAAAGTCAAACTCTGATGTATTAAAATCCTGTTCATAATTCAATACTTTATTGAATCGCTCTAATTCTTCAAAGCATTCTTTCTTTCGAAGTTTTTTCTGAATTTCCCAAAAACCTACCCCAGAACTTTTGATATAAAAGCTATCTAAAACGGGTGAAATTGTTCTTTGGAGAGAATCGGTGATTTCAAAATCCCAAGTAGGTGATAACTTCTTAATATATTGTTCCGAAAAATTTTGTGCATAAACAAAATTAATACTCAATAAAGAAAGGACTAATAATACTCTAAACATACGCTGATTTGTCATTATTCAATCATAATTTTACTTTTCACAGAAATATGGGTACGATTATCAAATTGAAATTCAAAGAATCTGGCATCGCCAGCCTTAGCTTCAATTTTTTGAGAAGAGCGTCCCATTTCAAGATCATTTTTATCAAAAGCTTTTACACTGATATTTCCTTTAAAATCCTTTTCAAAAATAAGATATAATGCTAATAAGTTCTTTTTTCCTTCATATAATCCATCTTCAATTGAAAACTTACCAGTTTGAATACCTTTTTCAATCAAATCCTTAGATAAATGAAGTTCGCACTGAAGTGCTTGGTCAACGCCTTCGGTAATTCCTTCAATAAATTCGGTTGCAGATTTCCCCACATGTTCTCCACTTTTATTAATGGTTTCTTTTGTTTTTTGCTTTATTTTAGAACAAGAAACAAACAGAAAGAAACAGCTAATCAGTATTGTAAGTAATTTTTTCATATTGAAATAAGGTTTTAATTTGAGTTAACATTTATATTCCTTTTTAAAGATCAAAATCTAAATCGATAATGTCCTATGATTTTATAATTAAAAAGGCAATCTTGAATTCGTTGACCTGCTCCTATATTATGAACAATTAAAGGTCTTTTGCCGTCATTAGATTTTTGATTTATTACAATGCCGATATGCGTTAGACCACCATCTAGCATCCAACAAACGATATCACCTGGGAGATAATCTTGAGAATTTTGAGTGATTTTTTTTGCCATATTTTGCCTTTCAAAATAGGTCATTAAGTTCGGAACACGTCTATGATCTATATTTTTATCAGTTCTTTTGAGTCCCCAATTTTTTGGATATAAATGAAAATTTTTTTTCATATCCTCATGAACTTCTTTTTGAAGATCAATTCCCATTTTTCTAACAGCTCGAATCACAACATCTGTACAAACTCCTTTTCCTTTGGGGATGTCTCCATTTGGGTAGGGAATGGAAAAGTAAGAAGGATCGTAAATTACTTCGTCATTCGTAAGTGATATGGCACAATCTGAAAGTGTTTTTTGATTATCTAATGTTTGAGAAAAACTCATCTCAAAAATCAATAATAGAATAAGTATTATGAAATTTCTCATAAGATATTTTATTGTCCTAGAGATTCATTAATAAACGAATTAAGTGGCTTAGCAAAAGAAAAATCGTTCATTAGTGTTTCTTTTAAGTTTTCATTTAGAATAAACTCGGCAGGATACTCTTTAAAATAGTAAAACTGTTTATTTAAAATAAAAGGGTAGGTTTCTTGAATTT
Source organism: Flavobacteriales bacterium (assembly GCA_025210805.1). NCBI lineage: Bacteria > Pseudomonadati > Bacteroidota > Flavobacteriia > Flavobacteriales > Flavobacteriales bacterium. Next base: position 133,017 of record JAOAQX010000023.1, on the reverse strand, counting down.
CTGTGAAGGGCTTAGGAATTCGTTTGTTTTTATCTCCACGAAGCGTTCCAAACGTTTCTTTAAACTTCTTTTCATTCAGTAGTTTTTCAAACCTTTTTGGGTTTTCAAATATTTTCTCTCTTAAACTTTGTAATTGATTTTTATCAAGCATATAGGAGCCTGAATATAAACGCAAATGGCTACCGCTAAATTCCAAATACATACTTGGAAATGTAGCGTCTTTTTTTCCGTTTTCAGAAATAACCATTCCTAATTGTGTCTTATAAGGAGATTTATCTTTACTAAAACGGATATCTCTGTTGATTCTAAAGATACAATGTTTTGGTTCTATTTGTTTTACAAAAGCTTTTTCGCCCAATACTTCATCAATCATTATTTGGCAAAATTGTTTGAAAGGTTCTTTAACATTTTTCTCATAGCGTTTTTTTTGGCTATGAAACCACTCTCTAGTATTGTTTTCTTTCAGTTCATTCAAAAAAAGAATGAAATCTTCATCAAAATAAGGCATAATTCTAAAGTTTTAATAATTTAAAATCTTCTTGAAAGTTAAGATTTTTTGGCTCATTTTCAAATAATCCAAAAATTGTGGAACCAGAACCACTCATAGAAGCATAAAAAGCACTTGCGTCTATCAGTTTATTTTTTATTTGAGAAAGCTCTGGAAATTGTCTAAAAATGGAACTTTCAAAATCGTTATAAAATAATTCAGGTTGTTCCAATAAGCTATTGACGGTGGCATTTTCAAAATCTTTTTCTAAACCTAATTGAAGGTTTTGATAAGCCATTTTGGTAGAAATATGAATTTTTGGAAAAACAAAAACAAGAAATTTTCCGCTCAAATCAAGTTTTGATGACGACAGTTTTTCGCCTATACCTTGAACGTACTTTGGGGTATTTTCTATAAAAAAAGGACAATCGGCTCCCAGTTTTTTAGCATATTCTTCGAGCTTATTTTTCGAAATTTCCAAATTAAAAAGTTCATTAAGTGCTTTTAACGTAAAACTTGCATCTGCTGAGCCACCTCCCAGACCTGCACCGATTGGAATTTGTTTATGCAAATGAATTTTCACCGAAGGCAAAGGGAAATCTTGATGAATGAGATGATAGGCTTGTTCGCATAAATTTTGATTTCCATCGATTTCAATCCCACTTTTTGTAAAAAAAACCTCACCAATACCTTGAGTAGGTACAATTTCTAAAATATCCTTTAGGGGAACAGGGTAAAAATGGCTTTTAAGTAAATGATAACCATCGGCTCTTTTTTTAAACACATTAAGCCCAATATTTATTTTGGCATTCGGGTAATAAATCATCTAAATTTCAGTTTTACCAAAGGTATGAGAAACAAAAATTCTGAACAAGTAGAAAGTTTTATTGATTTTGTCGATAGAAAAAAATTACAGCCTAACTTGTTAAATTAAATTCGTACATTGGATTCTTGGAATTAGTAAATTCCATTAACCTGAAAGAAAATATGACCAAAAAAAATAAATTATTTAATGATCCCGTTCATGGATTTATTTCTATTGAAAATGAATTGGATTTTAAGATAATTGAGCACCCATTTTTTCAAAGATTACGTAGAATTAGTCAATTAGGACTTACTTATTTAGTGTACCCAGGAGCGCACCATACAAGGTTTCACCATGCATTGGGTGCGTATCATTTGCTAAAAAACTCTTTAAAAGTCTTGAGAGATAAGGGCGTTGAGATGAGCATTGAAGAAAGAAATGCCGCAAGAAGAGCCATCCTTCTTCATGATATAGGTCATGGACCTTTTTCTCATGCTTTAGAGCATTCATTAGTGGATCATATATCCCATGAAGAGATTTCTTGGGAACTCATGGATTATTTTGATAAAAAATATCCAGGGGAGTTAAGCATGGCAAAGGAAATATTTCAAAAAAGTTATCACCGTCCGTTTTTTCAGGAACTCATTTCCTCACAGCTTGATGTAGATCGTTTGGACTATCTCAAAAGAGACAGTTTTTATACAGGCGTTTCTGAAGGAGTTATAAATTCTGATAGAATTATCTCCATGCTCAATGTTGTTAATGATCAATTAGTAGTAGAACAAAAAGCCATTTATTCTGTAGAGAAATTCATCTTGTCTCGAAGATTGATGTATTGGCAAGTATATTTACACAAAGCCGTAGTAGCTGCCGAAATGATGGTCGTTAAAACACTTCAAAGAGCAAAAGAATTATCTCTGCGTGGCGAACATCTTTTTGCAACAAAAAATTTAGATTTCTTTTTAAACAATAAAATCACCAAAGAGAATTTAAAAGACACCGATTTTATTAAAAGATTTTGTGAACTCGACGAATATGATTTATTAGGAGCCGTAAAAGAATGGATTAGACATTCTGATCCCATTTTATCGACACTGAGTAAGAGTATTATCCAGAGAAATCTTTTTAAATTAAGATACTATTCTCCAGGAGAGCTCGCTTTAAATTTAGATAAAACAAAGTCAAGAATTCTTGAGAAATACCAAATAGAAGAATCCGATTTACATTACTTTTTTATGGAGGGAGACATCAATCAAAGTATTTATAATAAGGAGAAAGAGATTATTCGTATGTATCAAAAAGATGGAAGTATTGTTCCATTTGGAGAAACAACAGAGAATATTAATATGAAAATATTAAACACAAGTACGACAAAAAAGTACGTTTGTGCTATTGAGTTGTTTTAAATTATTTAATTTTGTCGCGTTATGGTAGTATCAGCAAAACAAATTGCGGAAGTATTAGGAGGAGTCGTTGAAGGAGACCCATTAGTTGAAGTAAATTCAGTCGCATCCATAGAAGATGGGAAAGAGCAAGCGCTCTCCTTTCTGTCGAACCCAAAATACAACCAATTTTTATACAACACGAAATCAAGCGTAATAATCATTAATAAAGATTTAGAGCTTGAAAAAGAAGTACCCAATACTCTTATCCGAGTAGAGGATGCTTATATGGCTTTCGCCCAATTGTTAAAATTCATTGCCGATTTGGTAGAACCTAAAGTAGGAATAGAACAACCTGTTTATATGAGCGACACTGCTCAATATGGTGAGCATGTTTATCTAGGAGCCTTTAGCTATATCGGAAAGAATGTAAAGATTGGGGATAACGTACAAATTTATCCACATACTTATATTGGAGACGATGTAACTATTGGCGATGATTCTATAGTTTATGCAGGAGTAAAAATCTATCATAAAACACAAATAGGAAAAGATTGTACTATTCATGCAGGAGCCGTTATTGGAGCCGATGGATTTGGATTTGCCCCAACTAATGATCAGGATTATAATAAAGTACCTCAGATAGGAAACGTTATTATCGAAGATTATGTAGAAATAGGAGCGAATACCACCATTGATCGAGCTACATTTGGAAGTACTGTGATCAAAAAAGGCACAAAGCTTGATAATCTCATCCAAATTGCACATAATGTAGTTTTGGGAGAAAACAATGTTATTGCGGCTCAAACAGGAATCGCAGGATCAACGAAAGTAGGAGACAATTGTATGATTGGAGGACAAGTAGCAATAGCTGGTCATATAGAAATAGGAAATGAAGTGAAAATTGCCGCCAAAAGTGGTGTACCTTCATCCATTTCTGATGGTGAAATACACATGGGACCTGTTGCATTTGAACGAAGAGAATTCCAAAGATCTTATATTCTCTTTAAAAAATTACCTAGTTTGTTTAAGAACCAAAGAAACATTGAAAAGCAGCTAAAAAACCTATTTGATCAATAAATGAGTAACAAGCAAAGGACGATTAAAAAATCTGTTTCTATTGAAGGAACAGGATTACATACCGGTGAAAAATGCACCATGACATTTCATCCTGCGAAAGCTGATGAAGGAATTCAGTTTTTAAGATCAGATTTGGAATCAAAGCCTAAAATTCCTGCATCAGCAGAATGGGTAAACAAAACTGACAGAGGTACCTCTTTACAGTATGGAGATGTTAGTATCCATACAACAGAACACGTGCTAGCCGCAGTTATAGGGCTAGAAATTGATAATATCTTGATTGAACTTACGGCTCCTGAACCACCTATTCGAGACGGAAGTTCTTTAGATTTTATAAATTTGCTATCTGAAGCAGAAACTGAAGAACAAGATGAAGAAAGAAAATATCTGGTAATTGATCAAGAAATTGAATTTAAGCATGAAAAAAGTGGGGCTGTTATGAAAATAGAACCTCATGATGGATATGCCATAGATTGCTTAATTGATTACGGAACAAATGTCTTGGATAAACAAACAGCAAAAATGGAGAAAATTTCAGATTTTGCTGAAAATTTTTCTCAAGCAAGAACCTTTTGTTTTTTACATGAACTAGAGTTATTGGTTCAACACAATTTGATAAAAGGTGGAGACCTCAATAACGCAATTGTGTTTGTGGAAAGAACATTAGAAGAGGAAGAGATGAATCGTCTTGGAGAATATTTCGGAAAAGAGAAAGTAGAAGTACGCCCAGAAGGAGTATTAAATAATCTTGAGCTGCGTTATGAAAACGAAGCTGCAAGACATAAATTACTTGATATTGTGGGAGATTTAGCCCTTGTAGGAAAACCTATCAAAGGAAAAATTACCGCATATAAACCTGGTCATGGACCAAACACAGCATTTGCAAAAGAATTACAAAAACTAATAAAAGACAGAAAAAATGTCAAAATTTGATCTAACCAAAGAACCCGTAATGGATGTGGTAGAAATAATGAACAAATTACCACACAGACCACCGTTTTTGTTGGTTGATAAAATATTGGAACTTGAAGACGATAGAATTGTTGGGTTGAAAAATGTAACAATGAATGAAGATTTCTTCAACGGACATTTCCCAGGCGCTCCTGTAATGCCAGGAGTACTACAAGTAGAAGCGATGGCACAAGCTGGTGGCGTTCTTGTATTAAGCCAAGTGGAAGACCCAGAAAACTATTTAACCTATTTCCTTAAAATTGATAAAGTTCGATTTAAGAAAATGGTGTTACCTGGAGATACCCTTATTTTCGAACTTGTGCTAACGGCTCCAGTGAGAAGAGGAATAATCCAAATGAAAGGCCAAGCTTTTGTTAACGATAAAGTAGTTATGGAAGCTGAACTTATGGCTCAAATAAAAAAAGTAAAATAAGTATGCATCAACCTTTGGCTTATATCCACCCAGATGCAAAGTTGGCAAATAATGTTGTTGTAGATCCTTTTACAACCATTTCTAACGATGTTGAAATAGGTGAAGGCACTTGGATAGGTTCAAATGTAACCATAATGTCTGGTGCAAGAATTGGGAAAAACTGTAAAATTTTTCCTGGTGCAGTAATTTCAGCAGTTCCACAAGATTTGAAATTTGGAGGGGAATACTCACAAGTTATCATTGGTGATAACACAACCATTAGAGAATGTGTTACGGTAAATAGAGGAACAAAAGATACAGGTAAAACGGTTGTAGGAGAAAATTGTCTGCTTATGGCATATTCTCACGTTGCACATGATTGCTCTATTGGAAATCATGTAATTATTGTCAATAATGTAGCTATTGGAGGGCATGTTCATATCGGCGATTATGCCATTATTGGAGGTCTTTCAGCCATTCATCAATTTGTTTATATAGGAGAACATTCCATGGTTGGAGGTGGATCCTTAGTGCGTAAAGATGTTCCACCATTTGTAAAAGCTTCAAAAGAACCATTGTCATTTATTGGTATTAATAGTATTGGACTACGAAGAAGAGGATTTGACTCCAAAAAAATAGGAGAAATTCAAGAAATCTACCGAGCTATTTTCCAGTCAGATATGAACGTGGCACAAGCAGCAGAATATGTAGAAGCAAATTTACCTGCATCATCAGAAAGAGATCATATTCTATCCTTTGTAAGAAATTCCTCTAGAGGGATCATGAAAGGATTTAATTCGTAATTTCACAAAAAAAATAACATGGCAACTACTTCAGACATTAGAAACGGACTTTGTATCCGTGCAAACAACGATATTTTCAAGATTGTTGAATTCCTTCACGTAAAACCAGGAAAAGGTCCTGCTTTCGTAAGAACAAAAATAAAGAGTGTAACAACAGGGAAAACCTTAGAGAAAACATTCCCAGCAGGTCATAAAATTGATGTAGTGAGAGTAGAAACTCATAAATTTCAATACTTATACCCAGAAGGAGAACTATTCAATTTTATGAATACGGATGACTATAATCAAATTGCAATTTCGAACACAATGATCGAAAACTATGATTTGATGAAAGAAGGTGAAATTGTTACAATTCAAATAAACACAGAGGATGGAGAACCACTTTCGGTGGATTTACCAGCATCTATTACAGTAGAAGTAACACAATCTGACCCAGGAGTGAAAGGAAACACTGCCACTAACGCGACAAAACCAGCAACAGTAGAAACAGGAGCACGAATCAATGTGCCACTCTTTATTAATGAAGGGGATATCATAAAAGTTGATACAGCATCAAGAAACTACGTCGAAAGGGTAAAATCATAATTCTGATCCAAATAAAAACCTAACGAAAATCGTTGGGTTTTTTTATTACATTTGAACTATTATGTCGATATTACAAAACATCAATTTTAAGCGAGTAGGAAAACACCTTGGGCTCGCTCTTGCACTTTTTTTTGGACTCGTGTTTATCAGTCTTCTTTTTTTGAATATTTATTCAAAACACAATGACCATGTCCTTGTTCCTGATCTCAAGAATATGAAGGAAAGTGAACTAAATGAAAAATTGAGTGCACTCAATTTAAGATACGAAATCATAGATTCTGGAGCTTATAACCCAAAAATTCAGGCTACGGGTGTTATTGATCAAAACCCACTAGCAGGTTCAGAAGTAAAAGAGAACAGAAAGATTTATATCACAATAAATCCTTCAAATCCAGGGTTTGTTGTCTTTGAAAATTTTAAGGATAAACATATCCGAAGATTAGTAGGGCATGCTAGAGCAACGCAGTTAAACATAGAAACGATAGAATATAAAACAGATATCGCCGATTTTGTCATCTTGGATATTACACAAAACGGAAAATCTATCCCCGTAGGAACTAAAATTGGGAAAAAATCTAATATCAGTGTACTACTTGGAAAAACAAGTGGAAAAAGATCGAGTATTCCAGGTGTTATTGATTTGAATTTAAGTGAAGCAAAAGATAAAATTTGGTCTTTGGGACTCAATATTGGCGCAATACGTTATGATGAAAATGCCAAGAATTTAAAAGAAGACGAAATAGAAATCTATAAACAGTCACCTAGAAGAACCAGAGGTGAAATTTATAATCCAGGCCATGCGGTAAGTCTTTGGGTAAGAAAAAAAGGAAGCGGTGAAAAAGAAAAGAAATAGTTTGATATACCTTATTGGTATTTTGTTTTTAGGATTCTTAGGTTCTTGTAAAAACAAACAAGAAGCAATCAAAATGACTCATGATTTTGAGGGTCATAATCAGACCATTTACCAGTTTTCTGCTGTTCCAAATATCCAGGAGGGACTTTTTGATTTTTCAAAACTAAAAGGAAAAAAAATCTTGATTGTGAATACTGCATCCAAGTGCGGACTTACTTATCAATATGAAGATCTAGAAGCTTTGTATAAAAAATACCAAGACTCATTAGAAATTATAGGATTTCCATCCAATGATTTTATGGGGCAAGAACCAGGAACACATAAAGAAATCGCTACATTTTGTAAAGAAAATTATGGTGTTACTTTCCCAATAATGGCAAAAGTAACTGTAAAAGGAAAAGAAAAACATCCTATTTATCAGTTCTTAACAGAGAAATCTAAAAATGGATTGATGGACAGCAAAGTAAAATGGAATTTCCAGAAATATTTGATAGGAGAGGAGGGGAATTTAGAAAAAGTAATTTCGCCAAAAGTAGAACCCTTTTCAGAAGAAATTATCCACTGGATTGAAAACAAAAACTAAGTATGAAAATAGTTTGTATCGGAAGAAATTATGTTGAACATATCAAGGAGCTTGGAAATGAAAAACCCGATGCTCCTTTAGTTTTTACAAAATCTGACAATGCTTGGCTCAATAATAAAAATGAACTTTATTTGCCTAGTTTTAGTGAAAACATTCACTATGAAGCAGAATTGGTGATAAAAATAGATAAAGCAGGAAAGCATATAAAAAAGCAATTTGCTCATAAATATTACTCCAGTTTATCTATTGGGCTAGATCTTACGGCACGAGATATTCAAGAAAAGTGTAAAGAAAAAGGACTCCCTTGGGAATTAGCAAAATCTTGGGACGGCGCTGCTCCTGTAGGTGCATTTATTCCTGTTGAGGAAAATGCAATTGATTCTTTGAATTTCGAATTGTTTAAAAACGAGGTATCTGTTCAGAAAGGTGACCCTCAAAAAATGCTCTATTCAGTAGATGAATTTATTGAATATGTTTCTCAATATATCACCCTAAAAAAAGGAGATCTAATTTTTACAGGAACACCAGCAGGAGTGGGGAAAGTAGCAATAGGCGATCATTATAAGGGCTATGTAAATGGTAAACTTTTATTAGATTTAAAAATCAAATAAGATGTTTAGGAAAATTATACTCTCTACGCTTATGTTGATGTCTCTGTCTTGTTCACAAACAGAAAACAGTCCTTCTAATAAGAATTTAACAGCTTATCAGCAACAAATAGAAAAACACAGAACCGAATTACACGATTTCTATTTATCTAAAAAAGGTCCTTTAAACCAAAAACAAAAAGGAGATTTTTTAGGTCTAAGTTATTTTCCTGTAAATGAAAGATATAAAATCATGGCTGAAATGATTAAAATATCTGGTAATGACACCATTACAATGCAAACATCGAGTAATCAAGAAAGGAAATATATCCGATTTGCTCAGTTGAATTTTGAACTAGATCAAACAAAATGTACGCTCGTTCTCTATCAATTTTTAGGAGATGAATCTCATTACTTTTTGCCTTTCAAAGATCTTACAAATGGAGTTTCCACTTATGGAGGAGGTAGATATTTGGATATTGAAAATACCGGTAATGGATCTACACTAGAATTAGATTTTAATAAAATTTACCATCCTTATTGTGCCTATGTAGATGGATTTTCTTGTCCAATTCCACCAATTGAAAATACTTTGGAAGTAAAAATTGAAGCAGGATCAAACACACTAAAACCTATTTTTGTTGGAAAAAATGAATAATTCTTGGCGTTTTAAAGTCCTCTTTGAGGATAATCACTTAATAGCAGTTCATAAACCTCCAGGGGTTTTGGTACAAGGTGATCACACGGGTGACTTATCCTTGGTGGATGAAGTTAAGCAATTTCTAAAAGAAAAATACAATAAACCAGGTAATGTTTTTTGTGGACTCATTCATAGAATAGATCGTCCTGTGAGTGGAATTGTGCTTTTGGCGAAAACTTCTAAGGCACTTTCAAGAATGAATAAGCAATTTCAAGAAAGAAAACCAGATAAGCGTTATTGGGCAATTGTAGAAGGTAAACTAGATTCAGGTTTAGTTTTAGAGCATTATTTGATTAAAAATCAAAAACAGAATAAGAGCTACGTTTCCAAACAAACTAATCAGAATGCTAAAAAAGCTAAGCTAGAATTTAACATAATAAAAACATTGGATAATTTCACGGCGATAGAAATAAAGTTGCACACGGGGAGACATCATCAAATAAGAACTCAGCTATCAGCAATTGAGCATATCATTAAAGGTGATGTAAAATATGGTGCAAGAAGACCCAATAGAGATAAATCAATCTGTCTTCATGCACAGCAACTAGAGTTTGAACACCCTGTAAAAAAAGGCGAAATTGTTTCTATTGAATCACCAGCGCATCTACTAGAAGAAGGAATCTGGAAAAGTGTTTAGCACAAAGACTAGCATCTATTCTAAATCTTTTATTTCTTTCAAAAACCCTATAATATATATTATGTTAAATAATTATTTGTAGCTAAGTCAATTCGAATGGTTTTTGATGAATGGTAAAAGTTCTCGATACAATTTCTTTTCCGTTTCTCTACAAAGAAATCACTCGAACTGACAGAGATATAAAAAATGTACACCTTTGTCAGTTCGAGTGATTTTTGATGGAATGCAATGAAATCAAAAATTTTATCGAGAATGCGTATGGTTGTCAAAGTTCTCGATACAATTTCTTTTCCGCTGCTCTTCAAAGAAATCACTCGAACTGACATACTCGATACAATTTCTTTTCCGTTTCTCTTCAAAGAAATCACTCGATCTGACAGATATATAAAAATTGTATAGAGAACATCTCACGTTTGAATTTTGATTCCAAAACATGACAAAAGCCCTAAAACTTCTGGATTTGAGAACAAAGCATCTTTTAAAGTGTTGGTATTTGGATTGATTTGATAATTCTTAGATTTTTGAAAATCACATTTAGATAAATTCGTTTGTTCAAAAACAGCAAAGGCAAAATCACAGTTTGTTAACGCGATCCCAGATAAATTTGCTTCTGTAAAATCACATTCAATTAGAATAGAATCTTTAAAGCTCGAATTTTTCAAAGGTGTTTTGTAAAAATTTGAATGATTGAGCTGACAAAATTCAAAATTCATTGATAGATTAAAAAAATCACAACTGGTAAATTGTAGGCCAAACATTTTGCATTCACGAAATACTGTTTCTTGAAAAGAAGTATTCTCAAGAGCAATATTACTCATATTACATTCTTGAAAAATACAGTTTACAAATCGGTAACTTGATAAATTTACTGCCGTAAAATCACAATTTCTAAATTCACAAGAATCGTATTCTCTCCACTTTAGAAATTGGTTATCAAGTTTTTGATTGTCAAAAACTTCATCCATTAAAAAATCCATAAAAAAAGGTTTAACTGTACAATAAATTCAAACCCAAATTACACAATTTTATGAAATTTGTTGGCATTGAATACAAAATGAAATATTATTGTAATCGATTAAAATTCTCTTATTTCCGACTAGTAAATTAACACGATAAAAAGCATAAAATGTCACAAATTCCAAACAAAAATTCAGTATTTCCCTTAGAAAACTATGACCGATTGTGCTTTCTAAGAAACATCATTAAAAATCCGAATATTATTGTTGGAGATTTTACCTATTATGATGATTTTGAATCTGTTGAAAACTTTGAGAAAAACGTAAAATACCATTTTGAGTTTATTGGGGATCAACTTATTATTGGCAAATTTTGTATGATTGCTTCCGATGTTACTTTCATTATGAATGGAGCGAATCACCTAACAGAATCGATCTCCTCCTACCCTTTTGCAATTTTTGGAGGTGACTGGGCAAATGCTATGGAAGGCAAAAACTATCCAACAAAAGGAAACACCGTAGTGGGAAATGATGTCTGGATTGGCTATGGAGCTACTATAATGCCTGGAGTCCACATTGGTGATGGTGCGATTATTGGGTCAAAATCGGTAGTGACCAAAGATGTAGCACCCTACGCTATTGTCGGTGGAAATCCTGCAAAAGAAATTAGAAAAAGATTTTCTGATGAGGAAATTAAAGAACTACTCGAACTTCAATGGTGGAACTGGGATATTCAAAAAATTACAAAAAATGTAAAACACTTAACAAAATTAGATTTGAAACAACTTACAAAAGAATAATTAAGTCTCAACTTTTTTTTAAGCTCCATAAAATTTCAAAATTCTTATCCTATACATTTTGATTTTTTTTGGTAAAAAAAATAGAACTTTGTAACTTAAGATTCCTCAAATTTCTGTTCTGTACTCCACATGGGGTTTAAATGGGCAAAATCACTTTTGAAAAACTTGGATAAAAAAAAACTACATATCACTAAAGGAGCGTCCGATGTATCCTCAATTAATCAAAATCTAAGAAAAAATCTTAAAAAATTTTCTAGGAAACGAAAAAAACTGGATTATTATATCTCGGGGATTTCTCAGGGAAACAAAACGATATTAAGCGAAGCCATTACAATTATTGAGTCACAAAACTCAAAAGATATGGCATTAGCAAAAGCAATTGTGAAAGCTTGTTTACCTCTTTCAGGAAAATCTATCCGTGTAGGAATCACAGGGGTTCCAGGTGTTGGAAAAAGTACTTTTATTGATAGTTTTGGGGCGCATCTTTGTAATCATCTTGGAAAAAAAATTGCAGTACTTGCCGTTGATCCAAGTTCAAACAGAAGTGGCGGAAGTATTTTGGGGGATAAAACCCGAATGGAAACCTTGACCACGATAGACAATGCTTTTATCCGCCCCTCACCTACTGCCAACAATTTGGGAGGTGTTGCCAAAAAAACCAGAGAGACAATTATCCTTTGTGAAGCAGCTGGTTTTGATACGATTTTGATAGAAACTGTGGGTGTTGGTCAAAGTGAAACCACGGTTCATTCTATGGTAGATTTTTTCCTATTATTGATGCTTGCTGGTGCCGGAGATGAACTTCAAGGAATTAAAAAAGGGATTATGGAAATGGCAGATACCATGATTATCACAAAAGCTGATGGAGAGAATGTTTTGAACTGTAAAAAAGCCAAAATGACCTACCAAAGTGCTTTACACCTTTTTCCTCCTCATCCTACAGGATGGATTCCCCCGGTTTTGCTTACTTCTTCTCTTGAAAACGAAGGAATACAATCTGTGTGGAATACTGTGGAAGATTTTAAAAAACAGAGTATTTCCACTAATTATTTTAGAGAAAATAGAATTAATCAGAACTTATACTGGTTTAGAGAAAGTATTCAAGAACAACTCTTTATGTTGTTCAAGAAAAATAAACGAGTTAAAGAAGAACTTCATACTTTGGAAACGCTCTTAAAAACAGAAAAAACAACTGCTTTTGAGGCATCAGAGCAATTATTCAACACTTTTTTAGAAGAAATAAAGAAACAAAATGATTAAAAGAAAAAAGAAAAAAGAAACGCCTACTCCTACTCATTATTTTGAAGCCATATTGGATCAAATTGATATAGCCAAAGGTGCTTTTTTTCAAAATAATGAACATTTTGTACTCACAGTGGGTAGCAAAAAAAGTGAGGATGTTTTACAAATTATCCATAGGCAAATGGCTGAAGAAACTCAATCTGAGAGTGGGGAATTTGGTTTGAGTATTTGTGTAGAATTAGATTCTGAATGGGAAGCAGATCAGCAAAAAGAAAAATTGCTCAAGCAATATCGCCATTTTGGAAATTTTGTAAAATCTCAAGATGAAAATATGGTTTTTTATACCATGCTTCTACCTTTTGACTCAGAAAAAGCTGCAGAAATTTGTACAGAAATTATTCAAAAAGTTTATTTAATTCAACAACAAGACTTGCTTTGTGCTTTCTATGATGTAGAACAATGATTTTGAAAAACTTGTATTGTGTAACAAACGTATTTTGTTGACAAAAAAACTCCTTATTCAGGAGTTTTTTTCTTTTTTGAAAAAAGATTTTTCATCCATTCCCAAAACCTTCTTAACCAAGACTTCTTTTTTGTTTGTTTTTCCTGATTTTTTTCTACCTTTTTTTTATCGGAGGCAGGCACAACATAAAATCTTTCAACAGATACGTCATTTATTAATTCTTCATTAACCACCAATTCCTCATACAAACCTTCTGAGATAAGTGTGTTCTCTTCCTTTAATGCGATATTGAGTTTGCCGGAATTACTAAAATCGGTCTTTTTCATGGGGATTACTTTATTTTCATAACCCACATAAGAAATTTCTAAAACAAAAGAATCAGATATTTGAGAATAAACTGTGCTAACATCCATCCAAAAACGTCCTAAAGTATCTGTAGAAACCCCTGCCAAAAGCTTCTCAGAGCTTTTAAGGACAATATTTGCATAGATCAACGGGTTTTCGTTTTTATCCTTTATCAATCCACGAATAATATATTGGGTCTTTTGAGGCTTTTTTACAGAAATCCATTTTTTAAATTCATTAGGCGAAACCTGAACTTGATTTGGTTTTGTTGCCAAAGAATCTTCCTGGGCGAAGGCAATATTGGTAAGAAAAAAGCCCCCATAGTAAGTGAATTTATTTTGGATAGCTTTCCACCATTTAATTTTTATAACTTCTTTGGGATTTTCTTGATTCCTCAATTGAAAATCGGTGTAAACACCACAAACCGGATCCTTAGAAAAAACATGCACTTGGGCAATTTCCCTTAAACTCATTTTTCTAAAATCTATCAATACATTCTGGCATTTTGCACAAAGACGTCCTCCTTTTACTTCGGTCATCTGCTCCCAAGATTGCTCACAATTTTTGAGTTCTTTTAAATTAACTTTTTGAATTTTATTGTTCATGCATAAAAAAATATAGTCACTAATTTATTGAAAAATAAGCAACAATAAAAAACTCCTTAAAAAAAGCATAAATCTTTCACAAAAAAGCCTTGTATGAAGAAAAAATATTTATATATTTGCACTCGCAATTCCAAAGGGAATTAGCCGAATCGGAGAGATGGCAGAGTGGTCGAATGCGGTGGTCTTGAAAACCATTGTCTGTAACAGGACCGGGGGTTCGAATCCCTCTCTCTCCGCAAAAAAAAAGCTCAACCTACATGGTTGGGCTTTTTTGTTTTGAAAAATCGTGAAGTTTACTTCAAATACCGATTACTTGTTCAATATTCACTTACTTCATTTCATTCATAAATGAATTTTCATAATGTATCGGCATTATACATAGCAAAAAATAACACCATAAAAAGAATAAGATATTTCAAAATAAAAAAGACTTTGAAACGATAGTTTCAGCGCTTAAAAATTGCTCTGGACTTCCTTTTGGGATCCTGAAAAAATCCCTCGCTCTCCGTTCAAAAGCCAATCAAAATTTTGAGTGAGCTTTTTTCCTCCCCAAAAAGCAAAAAAAATCACCCCAAGAACTCTTGAGGTGACAAATATTAATTCTAAAAAGAATCGTATTTTTTACAAAACATTGGCTAAGCCTTAAAAATAGGATAATCCTTCATCCAGTCCCCTATTCGCTCACCAATAGCTTCTAGTTTTTCTTCATTTTCGATATTCATCAAAGCTTCATCTAAGAAACCTATAACTTTATGCATATCTTCTTCATTGAGCCCTCTTGTGGTAATTGCCGCTGTTCCTATTCTTATTCCAGAAGTAACAAAAGGCGATTGTGTATCAAAAGGAACCATGTTTTTATTCACCGTAATATCGGCCTTTACTAAAGCATTTTCAGCATCTTTTCCTGTGATATCTTTATTTCTAAGATCAATGAGTAAACAGTGATTGTCTGATCCACCAGAAATGATATGATACCCTTTTTCATTTAGAGCCTCAGCCATTGCAGCGGTATTCTTTTTCACTTGTAGCATATACTCAAAATACTCATCGGATAAAGCCTCACCAAATGCAACTGCTTTTGCTGCAATTACGTGTTCCAAAGGTCCTCCTTGACTTCCTGGGAATACCGCAGAATTCAATAAAGCAGACATTTTTCTTACCGTTCCTTTTGGCGTTGTTAAACCCCAAGGATTTTCAAAGTCTTTCCCCATCATGATCACTCCTCCTCTTGGCCCACGAAGCGTTTTGTGAGTAGTAGAAGTTACAATATGACAATGCGGAAGTGGATCATTCAAAAGCCCTTTGGCAATCAATCCTGCAGGATGTGAAATATCGGCCATTAAAATAGCCCCTACTTTATCCGCTACCGCTCTAAATTTTGCGTAATCAATATCTCTAGAATAAGCAGAAGCACCACAGATAATTAAATTAGGTTTTTCTTCCAATGCTACTTGTTCCATCGCATCATAATCTATCAAACCTGTCTCCTTGCTCACTCCATAAAAACAAGTCTTATAGGTCTTCCCCGAAAAATTTACAGGTGAACCATGAGTAAGGTGCCCTCCATGAGATAAATCGAATCCCATGATTTTATCTCCAGGCTTCAAACATGCCAAGAAAACAGCAGCATTCGCTTGAGAACCTGAGTGTGGTTGTACATTTGCGTACTCTGCCCCAAAAAGGGTTTTAAGGCGATCTATAGCAATATTTTCTACAACATCTACCACTTCACAACCTCCATAATACCTTTTTCCTGGATATCCTTCCGCATATTTGTTCGTTAATATAGAACCCATGGCTTCCATTACCTCATCGGACACAAAATTCTCAGAGGCGATTAACTCTAATCCAAATTTTTGACGATCTGACTCTTCCTGAATCAAATCGAAAATTATATTGTCTTTTTTCATATTTAGCTATTTGTTATACTTAAACAAATCAAAAGCGTTTTTAAGCACTAATGTTTTCAAATATATTAATTAAATACTACATTTGAAATTCAAAAAACATATCTTATGATTTTAGCAAATAATCCTCATAAAAAATCGTGGATTTCAGTAGAAGAAAACTCTGATTTCCCTATTCAAAACATTCCTTTTGGAGCTGGTAGAAAAGGAAATAACAGTATTGTAGGTCTTTCTAGAATAGGTGAAACAGCCATAAACCTAGATGCCATGCAAGAACTTGGATATTTTGAAGGTATCGATCTTCCTGAAAACATCTTTGCACACGATAATCTAAATCCTTTCTTAGAACTTACAAAAACTGTTTGGAGAGCGGTAAGAGAACGAATTTCTGAAATATTTGATAGTGAAAATGATTCGTTAAAAAATAACGAAGACCACAAAAATCAAATTTTAATTCCACTTTCTGAGGTAACTATGGAAATGCCTGTTTTTGTGGGAGATTACACAGATTTTTATTCTTCTCGTCAACATGCTTACAATGTAGGATGCATGTTTCGTGACCCAGATAATGCAATCATGCCCAACTGGAAAAGACTGCCTGTAGGATACCACGGAAGAGCCAGCTCAATTATTCTTGGAGACCAAGATATCTATAGACCAAAAGGACAACAAAAAGCAAAAGATGCTACAGATCCTACTTTTGGACCTTCAAAAAGAATGGATTTTGAATTAGAAATGGCATTTATCACAGGACAAGGAAAACCGCTAGGAGACTCTATTTCCACAGCTGAAGCAGATGATTATATCTTCGGAATGGTAATTTTTAATGATTGGTCTGCTCGTGATATCCAAGGATGGGAATATGTACCACTAGGACCATTCTTAGGGAAAAACTTTGCCTCTTCCATTTCTCCATGGATCGTTACTCTAGATGCCCTGGAGCCTTTCCGATGTGAAAATGAAGTACAAGACCCAAAAGTTTTGCCTTATCTAGAATATGAAGGAAATAAAAACTTAGACATCAAACTGGAAGTACTGTTACAGTCTGAACAAATGAATGCACCTCACCGTTTGGCATTGTCTAACTACAAATATATGTACTGGAATATGAACCAACAACTTGCACACCACACCATCAATGGTTGTAATATAAACGCAGGTGATATGATGGCATCTGGTACTATTTCAGGAAACGATGAATCTGCTTATGGTTCTATGCTCGAACTCTCTTGGGCAGGATCCAAAAAAATAGAGCTACCAAGCGGAGAAATCAGAACATTTATTGAAGACAATGACCGTATTCTTATGCGTGCTTGGTGTAAAGCAGAATACAGAATTGGTTTTGGTGAAATAAACACAAAAATGCTTCCTGCAAAATAAAACAATAGGAAAAATTTTTAAACAAGCTCAATACCATTCTTTCTCTCTTGAAAGGATGGTATTTTTTTTAGGAGCTATTTCCCGCTTTCGGCTTTATCTTTTGTTTTTCTTCAAAAAACAAAAGGATACCGCCTCTATCGGGGCTAACAAACATTGTCCAGAGAAATAAAAACCCAACAAAAACCAAAAAGCAATAGTCGCATATTATTCGAATAGTATACGGATAATTATTCGTCTATCCTTCTTTCATAAAATTGTTTTTTGTACCTTAGTCTTATGATATTCAAAAATATAAATAGTACCTCTAGATTCACTTCCAAAACCTGTATTTACTGGGCTTTTTGTGTTTTTGATTATGACAGAAAGAATATAAACGTATAAGGCGTATAAATGCACCTATGTTATGCTAGGGTGTGTTTATTCGGTTGTTATGCCCAATTAGAAAAAACAGAAACCTGAATTAAAATATGTCAAAAATAACAGAAGTAAGATTAACTCTAGCAGCTCTAATTTATGGTCTAGAAATTGATTTAAAATCAACCATAAATAGATTTATAGTTCCATATTATTCAGATTTAACTTTTTTCAAAAACACAGAACTTGAAGAAAAAGTTATTGCAAGATATCAAAAAGACAATCCTGGTTCTGATATTTTAAACAATATTGATGAGGCTATTGATTTTTTAGATTTTCATGATACGTTTACTATCTTGAATAAAAATAATACCTTCTTAACAAAAGAAGCTAGTACATACTTAAAGAGTATTTTTAATGAGTTGTCTGAAATAACTCCTATTAGAAATAGAGTAATGCATACTAGGCCACTACTTGGAGGTGATTTTTCTGTAATTTACGATTTCGTTTCCAAAATAAAAAAAAGTTCTCCTATTGAATGGAATATAACATTAGAGACAAGGGAAAAAATTGAAAAAGACCCTACATATGTTCTTACTTTAACTATACCAACAGTTGAAAGAGAAAATATAGAAAAAAATGTTATTCATAATTTACCTAGACCAGATTTTGATGAAACTGGGTTTATTGGAAGAAAAAATGATGTTGAAGATATAAAAAAACTAATTTTCAGCAATTCAGTTGTAAGCATAATTGGTGACGGAGGAATTGGTAAAACAGCCTTAGCGTTGAAAATTGCTTATGACATAGTAGATATGGGAGAAAACAGTCCATTTGAATTAATTATATGGACATCCGCAAAAACAACTATGTTAACTTCAAAAGGTATTGAAGAGATACATAACACAATCACCAACTATACTGGTTTAATTGATTTGATTTCTGAAACACTAGAGGTTGAACAATCTCAAAACAAACTTGAACAAATACTTGAATATTTAAGCCTATTCAAAACCCTAATAATTATAGATAATTTAGAGACAATTCAAAGTGAAGAAGTAATAAATTTTATACGAGAAGCTCAAATGAAGAGCACAATTTTAATAACTTCTAGAATTGGTCTAGGAGAGCTAGAATATCGTAGAAAACTAAAAGGTTTTTCAGAAAATGAATCTACTAGATTAATCAGAGGAATTGCTAAAATACGTAATAGTGATACTTTAATAAACTTACCTCAAAAAACTTTAGTCGATATATCTTCCAAACTTTATTACAATCCATTAGCAATTAAATGGTTTGTAAGTACTGTTGAAGCTGGAATTTCGCCTTCTGAGGTTCTGAGTAACAAAAACGATTTGTTAAATTTCTGTTTAACAAATGTTTATCATAAACTGAGTGATGGGGCGAAAAATATTTTAGATACAATTAGAGCTGCAAGAAAAAGTTTGCGTACCGCAGAAATTATATATTTAGCTGAAATTGAACCAATACTCGTCCGACAATATTTACTTGAACTTTTTAGAACAACACTTGTAAGTAGTGAAATAAATGATAGAGAAAATATTGAAGATACTAGTTATTATATATCTGATTTTGCTAAGGATTTCTTGACAAAAACTCACCCTATCGAAATTAACTATGTCAAATCAATTTCTAGAAAAATAAGAGAACTAACAAATTCTACTGCACAATTAAAAAAGATAAATTCTTATAACGAATTTGACATTAATGCAATTTCTTACAAAGATTCAAATGAAAAAATAGCTGCAAAATTTTTAACAGAAGCCTTATCTCTATCTTGGAAAAAAGATTATCCTAATGCGCTAAGAAAAGTAGAAGAAGCACGTAATATAATTCCTAGTTATTTTGAAACTTATCGTGTCGGAGCCTTTATTAAAGCAACTGAAGGTAATGTTTTAGGTGCTGATGATGATTATCAGTTAGGTCTTGAAGTTGCTCCTAATAGCCCAAAACTACTATTTTTCTATTCTCAATTCTTACTGTTTCAAATGGACGATAGTGATAATTCACTTATTTATGCCGACAAACTATTTGAATTAAAACCTGAACATCCAATTGTAACATTTTTATTTGTTCGTATCTACAATACAAAAAGAGAATACAATAAAGGTGTTCATAAAATAAAACTTCTACTAGATACAGAGTTAGATTCTAAAAATGAGCGTGTAGCTTATACTGAGCTTATTTCTCTTTATAATCATATGGGACAAAGTTTTTCAAGAATTGAAAAAGATTATGATAATGCACTACGTCATTTTAAAAAATCAATATCAGTTTATGAAGAATGTTACAATAAAAATATTTTAGACCCTAAAATGATTAAGAATTTTTGTGAGACACTTTTAGCTTGTCTACAACAAATTCCTGTTTTATCAGACGAGGTAGACAAAAATTATTTTAAAGAATTAATTATAAAAAACAATTCAAAAATAGGTCTAACACAATTAAAGCATAAAATTGTACATAGGTATTCGGATAAATTTGATGATTTCTCCTTAAACTATTTATTAGATGATTCTTCATCAAACTCTAATGAAAGAATTATGGGAGTAATTTCAAGAAGTAAGAGTAACATAAGCAAACCTTTTGTATTTATCGAATCTGAAAATAAACGACATTACGCTAATATGGTTGACTTCATTGATATTAATAACCGTACTGAATGGAAAAAAATTGATAATGGTCAATTAGTGAGTTTTGAATTAGGACAAAATTTTGAAGGAGAATGTGCAAAAAATATAAAAATTGAATAAAAGCCCAGTTGCTAAAATAACTAAGTCTTCGGATTGCTCGCAGAGCAAAATCTGAAGATCCCGAAACATCGGGATTGACTAAAACCCACGCTGTTGCACCGATTACTTACTAAATATTCAATTAGTTCACTTTGTTCATAATTGACTTTTAGTAATGTATCGGCATTTCACCTTTCTTAAATTACACAGAGAAATGGTTTACTTACGTTTCGAAAAACATTTCAAAACACTATGGGTTTTGCGACAAATAAGTTTAGGCTTTACAAATCCATTTTTCAGGACTTAAGAAGATAAAGAGAAGACTTTTGAGCAATCAAAGGTCTTTTTTCATGATCTTTAAATTTCTTAAAATTAAAGAATTTTGTAGTTTTATGTACTTTTGAGAAATCAGCTACCCGTGAAGCGGGTTTAGTTCAACAAGATGCAAACGGAATTAAAACGTCCATCTGCATTTAGTGTTGTAGCTCATTTAAAACCGCATTTTAGCTCATAAATACACTCTACTTGAGCTTAATTCTGTAATTTTATCGAAAATTTGAGCTTAAAATGAATTCTCAGAGAGAAATTGAAATCATTGAATTTCTAAAATCAAACGACAAATCTTCTTCTAAAGAAATATTTGATAATTTAGAATTAAACCTAAGTTATGCGACTTTAAAGCGTCTTCTAAATAAACTTAAAGAAGAAAACAAACTTGAAACTGTTGGTCAAGGAAAAGGTACTAAATATATTATTTCTGCTTCATACGGACTCTTAGAATCAATAGATTTAGACAACTATTATAAAAAGGAAATTGACGAAAGAAAAATCAAAGAAAGCTTCAATTTATCTGTTATTACCGAAACACTCAATAAACATTCTGTATTTACCAAAACTGAACTTGAAAAGTTAGATTATTTACAAAAGAAATACGAGTCTAACATTCAACAACTATCAGAAAAAGAATATAAAAAAGAATTAGATAGATTAGCAATCGATTTAAGCTGGAAATCTTCTCAAATTGAAGGGAATACCTATTCTTTGCTCGAAACAGAGAGACTTTTGAAAGAAAAAGAAACCGCCTCTGGAAAAACCAAGGAAGAAGCAACTATGCTTTTAAACCACAAAGACGCCTTAGATTTTATCATTAAAAACTCAGATTACTTGCATCCTTTATCTGTTTCAACAATTGAGGATATTCATAGTGTTTTAATGAAAGAACTTGGAGTTGAAAGAAATTTAAGAAAACGAAGAGTTGGTATTTCAGGAACAAATTACAGACCTCTCGAGAATCAATTTCAGATTTTAGAGGCTTTAGAGCAAACTTGTATGTTAATAAACTCAAAGAAAAGCATATTTGAAAAAGCACTACTAACACTAGTTTTAATTTCTTATATACAACCATTTATGGATGGAAACAAAAGAACTGCTCGAATTGTAAGCAACGCAATTTTAATGAACGAAAACTATTGTCCATTATCATTTAGAACGGTTGACTCAATTGATTATAAAAAAGCTATGCTACTCTTCTACGAACAGAACAACATATCAAGATTTAAAGAAATTTTTATAACGCAGTTTGAATTTGCAGTAAAAACATACTTCTAAAAAAAACGAGCTACAATAACTAAGTCTTTGGATTGCTCGCAGAGCAAATCTGAAGATCCCGAAACATCGGGATTTTTTCATGATCTTTAAATTTCTTAAAATTAGAGAATTTTGTAGTTTTATGTACTTTTGAGAAAAGCTACCCATGAAATGGGTTTTAGTTAAACAACGCCTATACCCAATACGGGTGTTAGGTTCTTATGCCAAGGGGTTTGATTACCTGCAACGCTCGCAAATTTTGTAACTTAGTTCAAAAAAATAACAATATAAAAAGTGGCTCGCAGGTTCGGTGACTAGGCAAAATAAACACCTACTAAATCCCGTTCTGTGCATAGCCAAGTCCATTGGCGGTACTTCAAAAAAAGAAACAGAAATAGCTTAAGGAAAATATTATGCTGAACTTAACGATAAATTTGAACGCGAAATTACAACCATTGCATCGACATGATTTAGAAGATGCATTGCAAGAGGCGTTGAAAAAATTAGATTTTGAAGCAGAAGTTACAGGTGGCGGAACATTACAAGAACCAAATGGAGAAATAGCATCTTGTGATATAGAAATACAGCTTGCCGAAGATTCTGACGAAAACATTGAAGCTATTATGGGTGTAATGGAAGCTATGTTAACACCTATAGGCTCGCAAATAATTATTTACCCTAAGAATAAAAATACAGAGGTTAGAAAAATACCTTTTGGAGTTCATCAAGGTTTAGGACTATACTTAAATGGTAAAGATTTAGATGAAGCAATTTACAAAGACTGCGATGTGAATTTTGTATATCAAGAAATAGAACGTCTATTGGGTGATTTTAAAACAGGTCACATTGCGAGTTATTGGGAAGGAGAAGAAACTTCTTTATACTTGTATGGAGAAAGTTTTGATGAAATGCACAATCGAATCAAACCCTTACTAAAAGAATATCCTTTATGTCAAAAGTGTCGAGTGATTAGAATTGCTTAAAAAATTAAAACGACACCACAATCGAGTAGACCGCTCCGCCAACTAAACTGATGGAGTTCGCCTCTCAAATAAGCGAAGCGATTCATGAAAACCTATAAAATTAAAACAACTGAATACACCACCGTACGTACGGGTCTCGTATACGGCGGTTCAATAATGATACTTACTTGGGAGAGTAGTTTGATAGACTTATAAATTCACGTTGTACAAGTCTTTTTGTGGTGATACCCTACCCTTACAGGTAACAACCTTGCCACTTACTTTATTTAGTATCGTCACTTCCTCGCATCAGGGACTTTAAACCATTGGGAACATCATTTTCTTTTCGAAAAGGATTAAATTTACCATTCGTGATACATGCACTATGTAAAAATGTATTAAAACGCGCCATATACTTAACGGTTAGATGCATAAGAATAAAATGACGACAATAAGATTCACAATAAACTTTCAAACAAAAATCAAGAGAAAACTTGAGAAATATATAAATCTATATGAAGGTAAAATCGGACATAGGCTTATTGACATAAAAATCAATAGATACCACAAAATTGATAACCAATTTCAAGCAGACTTCAAAATTGAAACGTCTGAGTCAGATAATAAAAACCTAGTGTACACTGCTCTTATACTGGCAAACAAATTATGGGACACAGGGTATTTAAATTGGAAATTTGTAGGTCCATTTGAAGATAAATCAAACCTTTTTGAATGTATCTTAAACAATAAAAACGATGATCAACCTTTAAAATGGGCTCACATACAAGTAGAAAAAGAAACAAAAAATTGATTAACTACGATAAATTCACAGAACTTCTACAATGGCATATTTGTGTAGAATTATTTGAATCAAAGAAAAAGTAAGTCAATTCTTTGGAGTAAATTAACAAACATATTTAAGGGAAAACCGCTGTGATCAGAGAAAGTTTCCATCGTAAGTACTCTCGATACAGTCGATCCGTTATATGGCATTAAAAAGACAATGAAGAATTTAATAGTAATAGTGACAGCCTTGATACTACTTTTAACAAGTTGTATCCAATCAGACAATATGAATATTAGCGACTATGTTGACCATTGGGAAATCAGTACAACTTTAAAGACATTCGAAAATTCGACTCTTGACATTGATACTGTTGAAAATGAATACAAGATCGCAGAAGGACACAATCATGTCTTTGTCGTGACGACTGAGAAAAATCCAGTATTCAAGGAAGGAAAGGAACTGACAGACATATATAGCATTCAATCTCTGCTCATAGAACTCGATACTTTAGATACTTTAGTGTCACCTGAGAATCCTTCTAATTCAAGACTTTTTTGGCAACTAATTGCTTTTGCTCCAGACAATGGAATAAACCCATTAGACAAGGCAGAAAAAATAACATTTATACGTAAGGATAAAGATATTTGGACGGTTGAATCAGATATTTACGACTTTGTATTTAAAGGACAAATAAATTTTTCGACAGATCAGAAATGGTCGTATACTGTAACCGATTATTAAAAAGAAAAAACTGTTGATAATAACTAAGAGTTCTGATTGCTCATAAAACAAAATTGTGACCTTATTATTTCTACTTATAAAATTGCTGATTATCAAGGAAACAACCTTAAAGCAATTATCGGAGTGAAAATTGAAAGATAAACTACAAAAATATAAAGCAGTGAAAGTTATATTTGACAAATTAAAAGATAATGAAAATTATCTTATTTCAACTAAAGAAATTAAAAAGCTATTTGAGATAATTCCAAATTTATCAAAAGGAATAAAAATTGTTCATATTCAAAATCAAGAGCCCCATAAATCAAGATTTCCAAGACCAGTTAGATTTGAATTTTTAAACTCACAATTAAATATTTCTGCAAAAAAACTTTCAAAGGAAGTGATTGTAAAGGAAATATTAATAGAATTGATTTCACAGCGGGGTGATGATATTACATTAAGACCTTCGTCCTATAGATTTCTGACTAAAAATCAAATTAGAAGAATTGAAAATATAGCAAAACCAATAATTATTGAATATAATAAATAACCGTACCCTCGCTCCCACCAATTTCTAACACAGATAATCAAACCAAATTACCTTTTTATAAGAAAAACAAAACACTCAATGATTATTTGTTGAGTGCTTTGTAGTTTTTTATTTCTCAGTACGGCTACCAATTAAAAATTGGCAGGAGCAACTTACTGTGTGTTTTCGTTGGCGGGAACTGGGGTAACAACCTTGCCACACTTACTTTATTTAGTATCGTTACTTCCTCGTATCAGGGGCTGTAAACCATTGGGAACATCATTTTCTTTTCGAAAAGGATTATATTTACCATTCAAGGCGCACATAATAAATAAGAAGGAAGACTTACTGTCGCTACGTCCTACTCTTCTCATTACCGTTGTGTGAAGTAATGAAACGTAAACGATAGAAAATGAACTTAAACCAAATAACTGTTCCCTCATTAGACTTAACAAAATCAATTCCATTTTATGAAAAATTAGGACTAAAATTGATTGTTGAGGCTCTTCCTCATTATGCACGATTTGAATGTCCAAATGGGAACTCTACTTTTTCAATTCATCAGACGAAAAAATTACCCCAAGGAGATGGAATATATGTCTATTTTGAGTGTGAAAACCTTGATGAACAAGTTAAGCAATTAAAAAAGAACGGAATTCAATTTGACCTAGAACCGACAGACCAAAGTTGGCTTTGGAGAGAAGCTAGATTAAAAGATGTTGATGGAAATCAACTGATATTATTTTACGGAGGAGAAAATCGACTGAACCCGCCTTGGAGAATTAATAGTGAAGAAGCAGATTAAAAAAGAACGACACATAATAACCAGTCTCTAAATTCCTCGCAGGGCAAAATCTGAACTAGATAATCTGTCCTGAAAACAATCCGCATTAACAAATCCTTCTAAACAGGACTTTATTAGAAAATATCAAAAGATTTTTGAATGTTCAAAGGTCTTTTTTGAAATCTTTAACTTGCTAAAAATTAAGGAATTTTATAGTTTTTATGTACTTTTGATAGATAGCCGTTAAATCACTCAACGAACAATCATATAAATCGTTATAACAATTGATGAAAATGAAATATCAATCTTTTGAGACAGAGAGGCTCACTATAAGACCTACAAATGAAAGTGATTCTGAATTTATTTTCAAACTACTAAACACACCAAAATGGTTGAAATTTATTGGAGATAGAAACATTAAATCAGTTGAACATGCAAAAGAATATATAAAAGAAAAAATGATTCCACAATTAGAAAGACTTGGCTATTCAAATTATACTTTAATTACAAAACAAGACAATCAAAAAATTGGAACTTGTGGATTATATGATAGAGAAGGTTTAGAAGGAATTGATATAGGATTTGCATTTCTTCCCGAATATGAAAAAATGGGTTATGCATTTGAGTCATCAAATAAATTAATGGAAATTGCTTCTCGTGAATTTGATATTCAGATCATCAGTGCTATTACGATGAAAGAGAATATTTCTTCTCAAAAACTTTTAGAAAAACTCGGTCTAAAACTTATTGGAACAACTAGAATTCCAAATGATGATGAGGAGTTATTACTGTATAGAATTGAAAAATAGGATAAAAGTTTGAATAGTTGTATTTTTAAAAAAAAATCTACAATATTAATAAACAACACTTTGCATTTGAATGATTTGGTCTTGTATTGATTCTATTCATTATGTCAATTATTCAAATTAGTAGATTGGCAAAAGAAAAGAATGAAATTTCCATTAATCGAAAGCGTAAGGCAATAGTATTTAAAATAACTACTATTTTAACTTGTGTATTCAGATTACTCGCAGAACAACGCCTAAAGGCTATAAGCCAGTCCAACAAAAACTTCTGAGGCATCAAAAGGTTATTTGAAATCCTTTATCGGAAAAAAGAATGTAATTTAGGAACAGAAAGAAAAAATGGTGGCTTAAAGCCAATGAATCTCAGGAGATGAGTCAAGAAGATAATTATGGAGTTTTTGAGTAAATTTCATTGTATATAATTAGTAATGAATATAGAAAAAGGTAAGATAACAGGATGGCAAAGGATATTATTATTAATAATTCCTTATGTGGTTATTGTGGGAGTGTTTCAACTAATTGGTGCTCAAATTTCGGGAGCAGACTTTACAAGTATTGAATCTAATGAAACTTCAAATCAGCAATTAGTAATAAGTATTTTTGATTTACTTGGGACATTTTTACTTCTCTGGCTATTTATGAAATACATAGACAAAGAACACTTTTTTGAGCTTGGTTTCCAGACTAATGGTAGATTAAAAGAATTTATAGTTGGTATACTTATAGGTTTAATTATTATGTCCTTGGGATATATAATTTTAATCCAACTGAATGAAATATTTTTTATAAAAATACATTTTGATTTAAAAGAACTTTTAGTTTCAATATCTCTATTTACAGTTGTTGCTTTGATTGAGGAGACTCTTTGTCGTGGTTATATTTTGAAAAATTTAATGACCTCATTTAATAAATACATTGCGTTGATTATTTCGTCACTTTTGTTCGCCTTAATACATATCACTAACCCGAGTATTAGTTTGTTCTCATTATTTGATTTATTTTTAGCAGGAATAACCCTTGGTTTACCTTATATTTATTCAAAGAACTTATGGTTCCCTATTGCCATGCATTTAAGCTGGAATTTGTTTCAAACTCTTTTGGGTTTTAATGTAAGTGGACAAGACTTTTATTCGATTATAGAGTTTGGTACAAATCAAGAAAATTTGATGAACGGCGGAGGTTTTGGATTCGAGGGTTCATATTTATCAATAGCCGCAGAAATAATGACTATTATTGGAATTGAAATGTATTATAGAAGAAAGTACATAACAAATTCTTAAAATACTCGCAGAACAAAGTCTGAAGGCTATAATATGGGGCATAGAAAAGGGCTTTATTAGCTTAAAATTCGATTTCTCATATATCAACCCAAAAAACAAAAAGGCTTTTGAAACATTATAACACTCGTGTTAGTCAATATGAAAAAAAGATATAGAAATAATCAAAAACGGAATCAATTTTTAGCCGTATTTCCGATTCTGACAATTGCTGGAATTGGAATTATTACTGCTTTTGTGACAAATTACGAACCTAGTTGGAGTTATAATTGGAACGGAATTAGAAAAGAAGTAAAAGATTCTATTAAAGTCGCAGAATTATATGAAATTACAAGTAAATTTAATAGAAGGCATTGGATAATGGAAAACGCAACGGAATCGGAACTTCTAAAACTGGCAGAATATCCAAATGGCACTGTAAAAACAATTGCATACGAGGGGCTTTTAAAAAAAAAGAAATATTCTAATAAAGCTGAATTGATATTGAAAGCAATCCAAGATACGGTGTACACAGTGGAGTACCAATTTGGTTGTATTATTAGGGATAAAAAAATTGGAGAATATTTGATTCAAAATGTACTAATGATTGATGAACGTATTCCCTCTTTACCACCCAAAATGAAGGTTGATTTTGGACTTACAGCTATTGAAAAAGAAACAATATTATCAAGTTACAGAAAGTATCAAAATGAGAATTTTAAAGATAATAATTGAAATTTTTATTCTCTTACAATTTAATATCAAAAAAAAAATTACTTTTAGTAAAAAATTATAAAAGAAATGGGATTAAAAATCAATGAATTAATTACGTACTTTGACAATCTACATAATATATTGGTGGATTTAAATATATCCATCAATAATGCTAAGGTATTGAATTCACTAGAGGATAAACAAAAGAAAGCACTTCACGGCTTTTTTAGACACTACTATTATCAATTGAATGTTATAATGATTATTCAACTCTCAAAAGTTTTATCTTCAAATAATAAAACTCAAAAAATTAATATTCATAAACTTTTAAATCGATTGAAAAATGAGAAATATGATAAATACATTCAACACAAGCTATCCAAAAACGCAAAGGAAATCCATAATGGACTGTTTAAGAATGAGGAGGATGTAAAAAATGCTGTAAAAAAAATTAAAAAATGTTTAAAAAATAGCAAAACACAAATAGAGAAAATAGAAAACCTTAGAAATCAAGTTCATGCTCATTATGATCCTAAAAAGGACCCTCCACTAGTTTCTTTGGATGAACTTGAGAAACTTATTAAAGTTTCTACAGAAATCTACAATATCCTTAGACGTGGGCTCTGTAACAGAAATTTCGATTTTCAGCGTACAACGGATTGGTCAATAGAATACATTCTAAACGCGGTGAATCATAGTCAAAATATCAGAATCAAAAAAGAAAATAAGTCCACTAACAAAACTCCAGATTCTCTTCCAAAGAACTAATTTCAACATAGAAAGTAGATTTCGGAATTTCAAAAATTTATTTAATCACTCCCAAAACAATTTCTTTTTCTTCTATTGGTTCATCTCCAATTACAAAGTATTTTTTGGAATCTAAAGAGACCTTGTCTTCTATAGAAACAGGAGAGAACAGAACCATCATCGGTCTTCCTTTTTCAATATATTCGCCCAGTTTTACACGCATACGGATACTTGCGCTGTATAAGATTCTATCTTCTTTTGTGGCTCTTCCCGAGCCTATTTTCATAGAAGTAAGTCCGATTTCTTCTACCTGTACTTTTTGAATATATCCCGATTGATGAGCCAATACATATTTCTTGTGCAAAGCAAATTCTTCATCTACACTTTCTCGCATCAAATAGCGGTTATCTCCTTTTCCGTATTCAATAAAAGCCTTAAATTTATCATAGGCATCACCGTTATTAATCACCTTTTGAATTTCTTGATCGATGGCTGTTTCAGATTTTTGCGGATACACTTGGTGTAAAATTTCTTTTGCCATTTTAAATAATAGCTCAGAAAAATTATTGTGAACCCTACCTGCAAGCGTTTCTTTGGCTTCTACAAGTTCATTTCTATTTCCGATATTATATCCCAAAACATCATCCATGGAGGTGAGCATTACCACAATTTTTCTTCCGAATCTATCGGCGGTAAGTTTCATTTTTTCAGCCAATAATCTTGCTCTATTTACGTCTTTGATAAAGGCACCTTCCCCCACTTTTAAGTCAATCAAAATGACATCAGAACGTAGTGCTAATTTCTTAGAAAGAATAGAACTCACCATGAGTGGTAGCGCATTAATGGTTGCCGTTGCATCACGCAAAACATAGAGTTTTTTCTCCAGTGGAAGAATATTCTTTGAAGCTTGCATACACGAAAAACCTATTTCATTCATACAATCAATCATATCCTCTTCACTTTCTGCCCATTCCCAGTCTATTATAGATTCATATTTGTCAATAGTTCCTCCTGTGTAACCCAAGCCTCTACCACTCAGTTTTGCCATTTTAATCCCTAGTGAAGCCATAAGTGGCAATAGAGCCAAAGTAATCTTATCTCCCACTCCTCCTGTGGAATGTTTGTCTACAAGCACACCATCTACTCCTGGGAAATCAAAGGTATCTCCAGAATCAATCAAGATTTTTGTTAGGAAATAAGTTTCTTCATCTGTCATACCTTGAAAATAAACTGCCATGAGCCAAGCAGACATTTGATAATCGGGTACGATTCCTTTGTCAAATCCTTCGAGTACAAAACGGATTTCTTCTTCTGTAAGCTCCGCTCCTATCTTTTTTTTATCTATGATATCTATAACTCTCATGAATCTTTCTTTTGATCTTTAGGATCTAAAATTTTTTCAATTTCTTCTTCGGTTTTATGTAAAACGGCACGGCATTTTTCTAATAACTGTGATGCTTTTTCAACTTTAGCTACCAGTTCATCTACCGAAATTTCTTCGTTTTCTATTTCTTCTACAATTTTCTGTAGCTCTTTAAAACCTTCTGAATAAGAGAATTTTTTAGTTCCCATGTTTATTGATTTTTGCGTGAATACTTCCGTCTTTCATTTGAATTTCAATAGATTGATCCAATGAAACCTTTTTACTGGAGTTTATAATTTCCCCATTTTGATGCACAATAGCAAATCCTTTTGCAAGAATACGGTTAGGATGCATCATTTTAACCACTTTTTGTGCCAAATCTAATTCACTCTTTTCATGGGTAAATTTACGAACAAGTGCTGACTTATTACGCATAGAAAATTCTTGGAGCTCCTCTTTATTTTGTGATAATATTTTTTTAGAATCTTGTAACAAGGTCGTTTCAAAGTCTTTTAAATCAGCTTTTTTATTCCAAAATAAATTTTGAGCATTGAAGTTCAATTTTGAAGTGAGATCTTTTAGAATTTCTTTTTGGTCAAATAATTTAGCTTGAACCTTTCTTGGGAAATGATAAGTCAACCCTTTCAAATACTCCTTTTGATCTTCTATTTGAAACTGTAAAGATCTTCCTAGATTTTCTTCTAATTCATTCAAAAGAACCTCTTGATTGATATACTTCTGGATAATTTCAAAAGCTAAATCGGTGGGTGTTATAAATGATTTATGAGCCACAATTTCCGTTACTGTTTTATTGGCAGCATGTCCGATTCCTGTAAACAATGGTAAAGGAAAATTTGCAACTGATTTTGCTAACTCAAAATCGTCATAACAAGCCAGTCCTACTTCTCCTCCTCCCCCACGGATAATACAAACTAGATCAAAAAACGCTCTTCTTGCCTGAATTTTCTTTAATTGATTCTGGATAGACATAATAGCTTCATCTCCTTGTAAAAGAGCAGGAAAAAGCTCCAAATGAATAGGGAATCTCTGAGCATTTTGGTCAATAATTTTCTTAAAATCTTGATAACCTTTTGAAGATACTACCGAGATTACGGCAATCCGTTTGGGCACCAAAGGAAAATAGAGTTGTTTATTCTTATTTAATAGACCTTCTTTTTCTAGCTTAGCCAATGCCA
This sequence comes from Flavobacteriales bacterium, assembly GCA_025210805.1. NCBI lineage: Bacteria > Pseudomonadati > Bacteroidota > Flavobacteriia > Flavobacteriales > Flavobacteriales bacterium. Next base: position 100,896 of record JAOAQX010000023.1, on the reverse strand, counting down.
TTTTCTTTTGCAAAGCCATTTCTCCTAAGGTAAAACTAGGATCTATATCTAGAATTTGCAAAGAAACGCCTCTCACTGGATGAAATTGAGGTTTAACTTGCATCAGAACCTTCATTCCAGATTTTAGTGGACTCCCACATTTTTCTTGAAATTCATGATTGATTTTCCTGTAAATAGCTCCTAATAAAAAAGAGCGAATTTGTGCTTTTACTCTGCCGTCATTTTTTTGAACTAAATCTGGATAACAATGTCCAGATTTTGGATAAAAATTGACTTTTACAATCTCTGTTTTCACCCAATAGGTCTTACTATAAGTTCTATGAATTACAGACTGAATACTCTCACAAAGGTCATAGAGTGTAAATACTCTGGATATATTTCTGGTGGGTTTATCCAAGTTTGATCTGTTTCAAATCGTAACTAGAAGGTTCTTGAAATATTTCTAACTCAAAAAGGCTGGCGGCAGCAAAAATATGATCAAAAATATCGGCTTGTATTCCTTCAAAAGCTTCCCATTCTGGGGTATTTGTAAAACAATAAAGCTGTAAAGGCACTCCTTTTTCATTCTGAGCTAACTGCAACACCATACGGGTAGAATTATTATCAATATTTGGGTTATTTGCCATAAAGGATTCTATATAAAATCTAAACAAGCCTATATTGGTCAAATGTCTTCCGTTGATCAGTAATTCTGTATTGGTCTCATGGCTCTTATTGTGAGCTAGAATTTCTTTGATTCTTTCTTCTAAAAAATCTTGTAGGATATCTATTTTTTTGAGTCTTGAGAGTAAAGCATCATCACAGTATTTTATAGAACTTGATGCCACAATGATGGATCTTTTAATCCGTCTTGTTTTACTTTCGCTCATAAAACGGTAGTTCTTAAAAGAATCTGAAACTAAGGCATAAGTAGGAATTGTGGTAATTGTTTTATCAAAATTTCGCACTTTTACGGTGTTTAAAGAAATATCAAGCACTGTTCCGTCTGCACCATATTTGGGTACAGAAATCCAATCATCAATTCTTACAATATCATTTGAGGCTATTTGTACACTGGCTACAAAACCGAGAATTGTATCTTTAAAAATTAATAAAATTACGGCAGTTAAAGCTCCAAATGTGGCAATGATAGACATCGGGTCTTTTTGTATCACCACAGAAACCATCCAGATAATTGCAAAGAAATAGATGACAATTCTCACTAGCTGAAAATAGCTCCCAACGGGCTTGCCTTTCAATTGGTTATACTGTTTTACCACATGTTCAAAAACATTTACTGTGGCAATCATTACTTGGGCAAATACAAAAATAATCCACGCTTCCATAAGATTGTGGAAAAAATTCGCAAACTCTGGAAAATCCACATAAATTTTTGGGATACTATCTTGTAAAATTAAGGCTGGAAACACCTGAGACATTCGAGAGAAAACGCGTTTCTCTAACATAATATCATCCCATTTTGTTTTGGTTTTTTGGACAAAACCCTTTACAAATTTCTTGATGGTCCAACGCAATATTCTCCAAACAGAAATTGCAATAAGAAAAGCACCTATTGTATCAATAAAGTATTCAAAAAAACCTGGATAATCTTTGAGATTAAAATACTCAGCAAATAATTCTGTGATTTTCATTTTCTGTTAGTTTTCTTCTCGTTCATAAGCTCCTAGATCTGGTTTACCATCTTGCAAGCGGTTGTTTCCATCAAGATCAATAGGGAGATTATTAGAAAAATTGATATTTGCCTTGTTTTGGGCTTCCGAAAGGGAATCTAAACGATAATTTGAAAGAAAATCATCATATCTCTCTATAAATTTTGGATCTTCGTTAAAGATATTATTAACAAAGTGCGCCGTATTTGAGGTGTCTATTTTATCGTTATCAAAACGAATTAAATTATTTTCAAAAACATAGTCCCACCCTACTCCATCTTTTTTATCGGTAATCAATTCATTGGTATAGGAACCATATACAATAGAATTTTTCATACTAAAATCTAATGCTTTTTCTTCAAAGATCTCATTATCTTCGTCTGTAGAATGATTTGTGAGAACTACTGAGGATGCATTTCTTCCACTAAAATAATTTGCAAGTGTCAAATGATTCATTTTGTACATTCCGCCTATATAGGCAAAAATGAGTGTTTCACCACAATCTGATATTTCTGAGTTGTCAATATTTGCTTTTCCTGATTGAAGAATTAAACCATGATTTGTATGGTTTCTAATAATCGAATTTTCTATTGAAAGCTCTGGTGTTAAAGCAGAATTGAATTTTTCTCCAATATATCCTGAACCGAGATAGCAACCAATAGTTCCATTTTTTATCTCAGCATTTTTAATACTCGATTTTCCAGCATCTTGACAAATTCGAATAAGCCCCCATCTTCCGGGTCTGTTTTTATACTCGGCATCTGTTCTGGTACTGGTAATAATTACTCGGTCTTCATTAAACCCTTCTCCTTCTATTTTTAGTTTTCCACCTTGGTGAACAATAATATTGGTACTGGTGTGCATGTGAACTCTAGCACCTTTGGCAATAGTAAGCGTAGCATTATTTCTCACCACAATGCTTCTATAAAAAACATGAGGTAAATCTGCAGTTAAAGTAGTATCTGTATCTACTCTAAAATGCCTTAAAATAAAGGTATCGCCTTTGTTATTATAAAAACTATCGATGGCATTATAGTTATAGAAACGGGCATTTTGTCCCCAAGCTACAAGATGAATTTTTTTCTTAGATTCATTCACTTCAACTACTAAATCAGCTTCCGAAATAAATGGGTCTTTATTTGCATTTGGGTTGATCGTAGTTTCTACGAAAACAAAAATACTGTCATTTGGAAAAATCTCTAAATCTTTAATATTCGTTGTTGGGTTTCCATCAATATTTACTTTCCATTGGGTAGAAGAAATTTCTGTTTTATTGATATAAATATTGGAAATTTTGACCATTTCGTCTTCATGATTCCTGATTTTTACTCTACGTGTAACAGAACCTACTGAGGTAAAAACGGTATCGAAAATTAAAGTATCTGTTGAAAAACTAAAATCGACTTGGGAACCTGTAAAAATATCATCTTTCTCACAAGAAACAACCAATAAATTTGACATTCCTAAAGCAAGAAAGCTCAGAATAAACAGTATAATGCTTTTTTTTATCATTGTTCTTTCAAATATTTAATCAACAAAATAATTGCTTCTTTTGTTGCTTGTTCTAGATTCCGACCCCTATTAGATCTAAATCTAACTTTTTTTGTAAAAATACGCCCATTTATATAGATTCCGAACCAAGTAGTCCCTACTGGCTTTTCTTCAGATCCTCCTGTAGGACCTGCAATTCCCGATGTGGAAATAGCAATATCTGTTTGCATAAGTTCTGCAACACCTTTAGCCATTTGGATAACGGTTTCTTCACTCACTGCTCCCACTTGATCTAGCGTACTTTGCTTTACTCCTAACAATTTTTTCTTTACTTTATTGTCATAAGAAAGTACAGAACCCATAAAATAACTAGAAGAACCCGACATGCTCGTCATAGCAGATGCAATTCTCCCTGCCGTGCAACTTTCCGCAGAAGCAAAAGTTAGGTTTTGTTTCTTTAACGTTTTACTCAAATACATTTCGGGAGTTAAATCACCTTCATACAAGGAAATATCAGTTAATCTTTTTTTGATCTCTGTAAAATAATATTCGAGTCGTTCAGCAATTTTCTGATCTTTATAAACAGCGGTCAATCTAAGTCTTACTGTTCTAAAATTAGGCAAATAAGCTAGACTTATTTCCTCAGGAAGTTCATTTTCGATATCAGAAAGAATATTAGCGATTTCACTTTCTGGCATTCCATGAGTAATGAGGTATCTATGCGCTACTTTTTGCTCATGTTCTAGTTTTTTGAAAAAATCTAAAAGATAGTGATCAAAAAATGCATAGAGTTCAGAAGGAACACCTGGGAGAAACACAAACTGGCAGTTGTCTTTTTCTAAAATCATAGCAGATGCTGTTCCTACAGGATTCTGAAAATATTGACATTTTGTGGGAACCCAAGCTTGTTCTTGTCTAGCAAAAGAAAAATCTAAACCTCTTGCTTCATACCAAGATTTTAAATAAGTTTCCAAATCCTTTTTGGATTCTAACTTGTCATCCCAAATTTTGCAAATTGTTTTTTTGGTAATATCATCTTTTGTGGGTCCTAGTCCACCCGTTACAATACATAAATCTGAATGCTTTGCCGTAGATTCAATGGCTTCAATAATATCGGCCTCTTTATCCGCAATGGCTCTTTTTTCTTGGATATAAAATCCTAAATCATTGAGATTTTTACCGATATAGCTAGAATTTGTATCAATTACTTGTCCTATCAGTAATTCATCTCCTATGGTGATAATACTTGCTTTCATTTAGTTTTTTTTAATGATGATTTTCAAAAATATCTGAAGCAATATTGTATGCAGATTCAAAGTGTAAAGCATTTAAACTGTGTGAAATTTTATGATTCTCTAAAAAATTAAGAACTCTTTCTGTTGCAATATTTCCTACCAAATCATCTTTAGCCATTGGACAACCTCCAAAACCTTGTACAGCCATATCTAATCTATGACATTTTGCTTCATAAACTGCTTGGAGTTTTTCTTTGGTGCTTTGTGGGGTAGAATGTAGATGTGCTCCCCATTCTACTTTTGGAAATTCTTTTATCAATTTTGGAAAAATGTCTAGAATAATTTCTGGACTAGCCACTCCTATTGTATCAGAGGGAATGATGTGGTAAATTTCCATCTGAACCAATTTTTCTGTCAATTCCATTAATAATTCTGGATCAAAATGCTCGTCATACGGATTTCCAAAACCCATGGAAAGATAGATATTTAAGCTTTGATTTCCTTTTAAAACCAAGTCTTGAATCCTTGCAATGCTTTCAAGAGCCTCGCTGATGGATTTATTGGTATTTCTTTTTTGAAATGTCTCTGACACAGAAAGAGGAAAACCTAGATGCTTAATCTGTTGATTATTGCATGCTTGTTCTGCACCTCTATAGTTGGCAATAATTGCTAATAACTCCGTTTTAGATTCTTCTAAATTTAAGTTTTCAAGAACTTCTTGAGTATCTTTCAATTGAGGAATCGCTTTAGGAGAAACAAAAGATCCAAAATCAAGAACATCATAGCCAACTCTTAAAAGTGCGTTTAGATAATCTATTTTTAACTCAGTGGGTATAAAATCTGTGATACCCTGCATGGCATCTCTTGGACATTCTACAAGCTTCATGTTTCTAGCATTTTTTATTTGGAGTGGTGGTTTTGTCATTTTCATAAAAACAATTGATAAATGACAATCCAATTGCTCTGCAATTCTTTATTCATCGCAAATGTAAGATATTTCAGGGATGAATTTTATGAGAATCCCTATACATACCATAAAAAAAACTGAGAAACAAACCATTTGGGGAAAATCGTCTGATCTCAGTTTAAAAACACTTATTAAACATTCAAATTTTTATTTTTTTAAATTATCCCTGTATAATAACCAACCTTATAACCATTATTGCACATACTGTGTTTAACTAACTCGAACACTTTAAACGAGTATGGCAAGCTTATTTATTAAATAACTATTCAAAATTAACAAACTATGTATTATCTTAATTATCTATTCTTTTACATCCCTTGTAAACTTATTACGCTAAACAAATATTCTTTGTACCAAAAAACTTATTCAAAATTACTTAGATAATTCATTAGTGTCAATCACCCTTTAAGGGTATTTTTCTGTTTAAAATTTGTGATAATTCTATTTAATGTATAAAAAATAAACAAATTGTTTGACTTAATGCGATATTACTAAAATATCAACAATTACCTAAGCCATAAATCATATTCTTCTGCTATATGCAGTAAACCTGCGCTATTTTTTATTTTTAGTTTTCTAAAGATGTTTTTACGATGTGTTTTAACCGTATTTTCGGAGATATAGAGTTTGGCAGCAATTTCCTCCGTTGTTTTGGAATCTAGAATAAGTCCTAAAATTTCTTTTTCTCTTTTGGTAACTACCGAAAAATCGATTTTATTTTCTTGACTTTCTTCAGAACTTATTTTCATATCGTCAGGAAGAAGGTCATATACCTTTTGTCCTTGAGACACTCTTTTGATAGCAGTTTTCAAATCATTATATGAGGTGTTTTTTATCAAATATCCATCAAAACCTACACTCTTTGCTTGATTTAAACTTTTGGCAGAGCTAGACATTGTAAGTGCAATAAACTTTATGTAGGCATTATACTTTTTTGTTTGTTCTACAGCTTGAAAACCGTTTAGATGTGGCATTCCTAAGTCCATTAAGCACACATCAACTCTTTGTTTTTCTACAAAGTTGATGAAAGAAGATGCCGTAGTAAATGTCCCAACAATTATGAAATCATCTTCGTTCGCTAGCATATTTTTTAGTGTTTCGGTAAATAGAGAATGATCATCTACCAAAGCGATTTTTATTTTACTCATTTTTTAGAGGTATTTCAATGATAAAAGTAGTTCCACTGTTTCTATGTGAGTCTATTTCTAAGCTACCTTTTAGTTTATTGACTCTTTTTCGAATGGATTTCAAACCTAATCCTTGCGTTATTTTTTCTATCTCAAACCCTACTCCATTATCTTCAAAGAGGATTTGGAAAATATTGTCAAACATTGCCAATTGAACATGGATTTCTGTAGCTTTTGCATGTTTAAGGGTATTACTAAACAGTTCCTGAATGACATTATTAAGCTCATAACCATAAGACGCAATTTTGCTATTTTCATACTCTGATGCTTCAACAGTTACTTTCGCTTTTTGTGCTAATTCTAAAGAGTTTTTCAGGCTAATGATATTCTCATATAAATTAAACTGTTCTGAGGATTTATTAAGATCATGTGCCAACCTTCTCACTGCCGTGCAAGATGTATCAATGAGCTCTTCTGTGGATTGAAATAACTGTTCTTTTGTTTCCTGAGATTTCTGATTTCCCATTCTTAAAGATTCAAACTGGAATTTTACAGTTGCCAGCATTGCTCCTATTGTATCATGAAGATGATGAGAAATCTTTTGTCTTTCAGCATTGGAACCTTGAACAATTCCTTTTAAACTTTCTAATTCATTTTTACTAATCAGTTCATCAATTGTTCTTTTTTGCAAAGAGAGCTCGTGCTCCATCAAATTTCTTTTATTAGAATATGCCTTTGATCCAAAGGCGATTATTAAGATCAAGGCGATTAACAAAATAATAAAAAATCGAATTCTATCTTCAGACTTCTCAACGAGTATCATCGCACGTTCTTTTTCAGAAACGGCCATATTTGTCTCAAATTCTGTTTGATATCTAGTTAAAAAACTATTCTTGTCATACTCAAATTGCTTTTCTTTTAATGAAACAATTTGATCCATAGTGTTTAATACTTTTTCTATATCATTTTGATGATGATAATAATTCCTTTTCAACTCTAATATTCTGACAACTTTATCATAAGATCCTTCTTCATTTAAAATATTCTGATAATTGTTTAATTCTTGTTCTTTACAGAGTGTTTTATTTTTATTAAAACAATTTTTATTCTCAAAATAGGAAAAATCAGCTCTTAAATTATTCAGCTCATATTTTTCAATCAATCCCTTCAGTTTTAATAAATCATTATCAACATCACATTGTTCAAATTGTCCTTCTAAACAAACTGAAATATAATACACTAAAATATCAGCAAGATAAGGCTCATAATATTTTTTATTATTCCAAGTGTCTAATTTTGATTTTAACTGAATATTTCTTAGTGCTTTATTTAGAAGATTATAAGCTTTTTGGTTGGCTTTTTTAGCGATATATATATTCGCCAATATTCCTTGAGATACTGCCATCATTTTCGGGGTACCCTTATGCTTATTTGAAGCAAGAATTTGTTCACACAACCTAATGGCTTTATCATAATCCTTTGTGAGGATATAAATTTTTGCGATATTAGTAACATCGGAATTTATCGCCATTTGATTATTTTTTCTTTTTAAATCAATATCAAGAGCTTTTTTATGAAATTCTAATGCCTTAACTAAATTATTCCTATTAAAATAAATAATCCCTATTCTTCTATATGCCGCTCCAAGATGTAAAGAATGGTCATATTTAGTTGCCAAATCAAGATACTCATTTGCATAGTGCATCGCCAAACTATCATCAGAATACGTAAAAGCATCTATCAAAAAATACACGCGCTCCAGCTTTAAAGCATCATTATATGTCTCATATTCGTTTATTGATATAACAGAATTTTGGGCACAAACCTGTTGATTTATACTCAAAATAAATATCATCAAAATATAAAAAATCTGATTTTTCAGTTCATTCATTGTTCTTTACTCATTTTTTTTCAGCTGAAAAACAAAGATATTTCCTTCATTTGGATTCATCAAAGGATTACTTGTTAAAGAATCCGTAATCACAAAAGAATATTGTTTTTCAATTACAAACTCGGCGTTGGTTATAAAACATTCTTTACTCCCCGTAGCTTCATTAATAAGCCTGTAATAAGGATAAAAATCACCTATCCCAACATTTCCCACAGGATTAATATAGCTCACTTGGCTTTGAGCAGGTTCTAAAATCATTGACGGCAAAACTTCTACATTGTCAAAATTAATCCTTACTGTATAATCAAGACCCGTAGTATTCATCTCTATCTTTAACTCATTAATCACAGCATGAGGGGAAATACTCACAATATCATTTCCTGTCTCTTCTGAACTTTGAGAGATCAAATAAGGAGGTGGGTAAGGGGTTGAACCATAAGCTAAATTTAAAACAAAATCCTCACTTAATACGGTTGTTGTATAGTTGATATGATTAATACCAATTAAACCCATAGCACCATCTTTTCTCACTACTTCATTTACAGGATATGCCTTATCAATACCCTTTTCTCTAACGATTACCTCTCCAGATAAACATTCTCTTCCATTGGCGTCTATTCGCCTTTTTAAATACAAACTTCTTAGCTGCATAACAATTCTCTTACTTAATAAACAATAGTCAAACTCGTGTACAATAACTTCCAAATTTCAGCAGAAATTCAATTTATTCCTATCACCCTTTGGGGTGATTTTTGTGTTGAAAATATCAATACAAACATTATAGGGTAATATAAAATAAACAAGTTGTTTGTTTTGTAAAAAATCAATGATTTACAAGAGATTTTTAACAATAGAAAATTCTGTAAACAAAAGGGACCTTCAATGATGTCCTTCAAGAAGACTCCCATGCTATTTCCATGAGAATATTTATCTTTACCTCATAACAGAAAAAATAAATCATGAGAATCAATAAAAACCTCATTGCATTGAGTTGCATGGGATTGCTAAGTCTTTCTTCTTGTACTCAAGAAAAAAAGGCTCAGGAAAACGTAAAAATTGAAAAAAAGGAAACGAAATCAGCGTTTAACTGGAAAGTAGATCAGTTTGCAGATATCAAAGTATTAAGATATCAAGTACCTGGTTTTGAAGAGTTATCTGATAGACAAAAAAAATTAGTTTATTTCTTAAACCAAGCTGGATTAAGTGGTAGAGATATCATGTGGGATCAAAACTACCGTTATAATCTCAAAATTAGGAAAGTAATCGAAAATATTGTTGCAAACTATAAAGGAAACCAAAAAAGTGGTGAGTGGAAATCTTTTATGACCTATGCTAAGCGTGTGTGGTTTTCAAACGGGATTCATCATCATTATTCTAATGACAAAATAAACCCAGACTTTTCTCAAACTTATTTTGAAACACTACTGGCAGCAACAAATCAGGAATTATCAAAGGATATCCTTACTGCTATTTTTGACAAAAATGTGGATGCCAAAAAAGTTAATTTAGACCCTAAAAAAGGACTACTAAAAGGTTCTGCAATTAATTTTTATGACCCTGATATTACTGCTGAAGAAGTAGATAAATTTTATGCTGAAGCGATTAAAAATCAAGGTGAAGAACCTATTGAAATTGGTTTAAACTCTAAACTTGTAAGAAAAGCAGATGGAAGTCTCGAAGAAAAAGTTTGGAAAGTAGGTGGTATGTATGGTACAGCACTAGAAAAAGTAGTGTATTGGCTAGAGCAAGCTAAAACTGTTGCCGAGAATGACGCCCAAGCAAAAGCCTTTGATTTATTAATAAAATACTACCAAACAGGTGATTTAAAAATGTGGGACGCCTATAATATTGCCTGGGCAAATAACCCTACAGACATTGATTATATTAATGGTTTTGTGGAAGTGTATAATGACCCAAAAGCTTATAGAGGTTCTTATGAAACTATTGTACAAATTACGGACTTTGACATGAGTAAAAAAATGTCGGTACTTTCTAAAAATGCACAATGGTTTGAGGACAATTCTCCCCTACTACCGGATCATAAAAAGAAAAATGTAGTTGGAATCAAATACAAAACTGTAAATGTTGCTGGTGAAGCTGGTGATGCCTCGCCTTCTACACCTATTGGTGTCAATTTACCAAACAATAACTGGATTAGAGAAAAGCACGGATCTAAATCTGTTTCACTTGCCAATATTGTTTATGCTTATGCTCAAGATGGCGGAAGTGATCGATTAAAAGAATTTGCTCATGATAAAGAGGAAATCGAACTAGAAGAAAAATATGGTGCATTGGCAGATAAACTCCATACATCACTTCATGAAGTAATTGGACATGCTTCGGGTAAAATAAATGCAGGAATTGGACAACCTAAAGAAACACTTAAAAACTATGCTTCTACACTAGAAGAAGGTCGTGCAGATTTAGTAGGTTTATATTATCTTTATGATCCAAAACTTCAAGAACTCGGTCTTGTAGAGGACTGGAAAGCTGTAGGAAAAGCTGCTTATGATGGATATATAAGAAATGGTTTGATGACACAATTGATTAGGCTAGAACAAGGTGCCGATATTGAAGAAGCCCACATGAGAAACCGTCAATTTGTTGCTGCTTGGGTATTTGAGAAAGGTCAAAAAGATCGTGTAATAGAAAAGGTAGTAAAAGATGGTAAAACCTATTTTAATGTCTTAGATTACGATAAGCTTCATACGCTATTCGGAGATTTATTAAGAGAAACCCAAAGAATAAAATCTGAAGGTGATTTTGAAGCAGGGCAAGCCTTAGTAGAAAATTATGGAGTAAAAGTAAACCAAGAACTTCATAAAGAAATTTTGGAAAGAAACGCACAATTTAACTCGGCACCATATAGTGGATTTGTAAATCCTATTATCGCCCCAGTAAAAGATGCTGATGGAAATATCACTAGTGCAAAAATAACTTATCCAGATAATTTTGTAGATCAAATGCTTTATTACGGAAAAAACTATTCTTTTCTTTAGGAAATAGATTTCCCTTATTTATTATAAAAACAGAGATTCTTTTGTGGAGTCTCTGTTTTTTTATTCCTTTTTTTCAAGAAACGGATTATACATCATAATTGCATGATTTTCTACAAGTAGCTTCTCCGTTAATACTTCTTTATTATTTTCAATTTGAAAAATTTGATTATGTCTTGAATAACCTCCCCAGAACTGTTGTTTCATCACATGATTACGTTCCTCCACTTTATATTCTTTTTTAATTTTATTCTCGCTAAGTAAATTCACATTTAGATGAGTTTTGTCGAGCCAGAGGATCAACTGAAATTGATTATCCGTTTCATTTTTCACTTGTAGATCAATATAATTATAAGAAAGAGTCGCTCCTGCTCCAAAAGGTACTTTTCTATTAATATCTGGGAAAACATCAAAACCATGGCGGTATCTTTCAGTTATCGTCAACGGAGAATGAGCAAAAGTCCAAAAAAGTAAATTACCTAATTGGCATAACCCACCACCTGTATCTCTCCCAATTTGACCTTGATTGAGAATTAATCCTTCCAAATATCCTTTTCTTTTAGTGGGTCTTCCAACAAGTTTCCAAATAGAAAATGTTTCATGAGGTTTTATAATAATTTTATCAAGGTGAGAAACAGCTATTTTAAGATTGGTTCTTTTGTTTTCTTGTAAGTACATATCAACGTCTTTTAGTGGTCTCAAAATCATCGATCTGTGCGTAAAAACAAGATGTTCAAACTGTTTATTTTGTTTCGTTAAAGCCCATTTTTTATTACCAAAAAACCAATGGAATTTTCGCTTCAATATAAAGTATTCTTTACCAAGTATCTGCCTTAAATAACTTCGTCGTTTTGGCTCTTCTATTTCTGTCATAATTATTAATGATCATTTTATAATTTCCAACAATAAAACTTTTCCATTGTCTAGTTGTGATTTATAGACTTTATTTGCTGTTACATATGCAGCAAAAATTGAAACTAAAATTCCAATTATAGGTATGACTATTTTCTCAATAATGTCCATTTTCTAATACTTTTTCCGATTAAAACTGCGTTCCGTCCTAAAAATAATTACCAAACTCATTATAAGTCTTACCAAAGTACAAAAATATTTTGTTTAAAAGAGAAAACATGCACAGACAAAACCATTCCTGATGTAACTAATAAGTACCAGTATTAAATATGACAAAACAAGTATATCCCCCGTTTTTTTATCTATAAATCTTAAAAGAAAATGAAATTAGATTTCGAAATCCACTTTTCAAACCTTATCTTTGAAAGGAATTTGAAAAAAATATTTAAAAATGGCTTCATTTAAAATAAGAGGAGGAAAAAAACTCTCAGGAAATATTACCCCACAAGGTGCCAAAAACGAGGCATTACAAGTAATCTGCGCCGTATTGCTTACCGATAAGGAAGTGGTTATTTCTAATGTCCCAAATATAATTGACGTAAACAGACTAATAGAAATCCTACAAGATTTAGGAGTAAAAGTCTCTAAAAGAGGTAAAGGAATTTTTGCTTTTCAAGCAGATGAAATTAACCTCGAATATATGGAAACCGAAGAATTTCGTGTAAAAGGAGCTTCCATTCGAGGGTCAATTATGATTGTTGGTCCACTTTTGGCACGTTTTGGAAAAGCAGGAATTCCAAAGCCAGGAGGTGATAAAATAGGAAGAAGAAGACTTGATACCCATTTCATTGGACTCAAAAACTTGGGAGCCGAATTTGTTTACAACAAGGAAAAACGATACTACAGCATAGAATCCAAAGAACTTAATGGAACTTTTATGCTTCTAGATGAAGCCTCGGTTACTGGAACTGCAAATATTGTAATGGCAGCAGCATTGGCAAAAGGAAAAACAACAATCTATAACGCCGCTTGCGAACCCTATATTCAGCAACTTTGTGAGATGATTAACGCCATGGGTGGAAAAATCACGGGGGTTGGTTCTAATATGCTCCATATAGAAGGTGTAGAAAAACTGGAAGGTTGTAATCACAGAATCCTACCAGACATGATTGAAATAGGATCTTGGATAGGAATGGCAGCCATGACAAAATCTGAACTGACCATTAAAGATGTTGCTTATGACAAACTTGGGCAAATTCCTACTGTTTTCAGAAAACTAGGAATCCAACTAGAACGAAAAGGTGACGATATTTATATTCCTGCTCAGGATAGTTATGCAATAGAAAACTTTATTGATGGTTCAATTCTTACCATTGCAGATGCTCCTTGGCCTGGTTTTACTCCAGATTTACTAAGTATCGTACTCGTGGTAGCTACGCAAGCAAAAGGATCTGTTCTTATTCATCAAAAAATGTTTGAATCACGTCTTTTCTTCACTGATAAACTTATAGATATGGGTGCGCAAATTATTCTTTGTGACCCACACAGAGCTACCGTTATTGGACACGAGCATAAAAGTCCGCTAAAGGCAACGAATATGGTTTCTCCAGATATACGAGCGGGAATTTCTTTATTAATCGCCGCACTTTCTGCAAAAGGAGAATCTACTATTCACAATATAGAACAAATAGACCGTGGTTACGAAAATATTGTAGAAAGACTTCAAAAACTAGGTGCTGATATCACAAGAATTGACTAAAAAATGATCAAAAAAATCACTCTATTGGCAACCCTTTCGGTTGCCTTCTTTTTCCATAGCTGCAAATCTACTCCCGAGGTTAAAACAGGGATTCAAGTAGGTGAAAAACTCCCAACAATCGCTTTAAAATCTTTGGCAGGAAAAAAAATTAGTACCGACGATTTTAAAGGAAATTATCTTTTTATAGATTTTTGGGCTTCTTGGTGTAAACCTTGCCGCAAAGCAAATGGTGAACTGAAAGAATTGTATCCAAAATATCAAAAAAAGGATTTTAAAATCCTACAAATTAGTTTTGATGGAGACATCAAAGAAGAAACCAAAAATGATCATAAAGCCAAATGGCAAAAGGCAATTCAAGAAGATCAACTAAACTTCTCTAGCCACGCCTCAGATCTCATAGGTTGGAACAGTCCTTTGATAGAAAAATATCAAATTGACTATATCCCCTACTCTTATCTTTTAGACAAAAACGGAGTGATACTTGCCAAGGATCTCGAAGTTGACCAATTAGAAAAATTTTTAAAGAAAACATTTGAATAATACGCTACAAACAGAAGATTTAAGAAGCATTTGTATTATTTATAAGAAACCGTTTAACTTTTGATCAATTTTCTCCCATTACTTGCTGAAAATACATCATGAATAGTATATTCACTTAACTATTTAACATAAGTAAAAAAAATTATTGTTCGAAAGAATAGAGAAGAGTATATTTGCGACAATGATGCAAAACGACAATTTAAACATAGTAGTAAGAACATTCAGTGGTCTAGAACAAGTGTTAAGTGAAGAACTTAAACGCATTGGAGGACGTGATGTCAAGATAAAAAACAGAGCAGTAAGTTGTAAAGGAGATATAGGGTTTGTCTATAAAGCTAATTTTCGCCTTCGTACTGCTATTGATGTTTTGGTAGAAATAGATTATTTCCGTTTTTATAACGAAGATGATTATTACAATAATATCAACAATATCAACTGGGAACATCATATAAGTATTGCCAAAAGCTTTGTGGTAAAAGCTGTAGCATTTAATTCTCATACTTTTAATAACACTCATTATCTCGAACTCAAAACGAAGGACGGAATCGTGGATCGTTTTAAAGAAGTATATAATGGTGAAAGACCTAATGTAGATGCAAAAAGACCCGACGTTCCTGTATTTGTCCATGTGGAAGAAACAAGAGCAACGGTTTACCTCAATTCATCAGGGCAACCATTATTTAAAAGAGGCTACCGAACAGAAAAACACCAAGCACCAATAAATGAAGTCTTGGCATCTGGATTACTCAAACTTGCAGGCTGGCCAAAAGAAAAAGATTTTTATGATCCTATGTGTGGATCGGGTACTTTTTTAATAGAAGCAATCTTTCATGCACAAGATATTCCAGGAGGAATTATTCGTAGAAATTGGGCATTTATGCATTGGAGAGGTTTTGATAAAGCACTTTGGCAAAAAATAAAAGAAGTAAGCATCGATAAAATCACCTATTTCGGACATCAATTTTATGGTGCCGATAAGCAAGGTAAATGCTTAGCAATGACCAAAAAACATCTTGAAAACGTCAAACTAGATGATGTGGTTAGCTTACAAAAATCCGATTTTTTGGAGGAACAAAAACCGCTTCAAAATTGTTTTATCATGAGTAACCCTCCTTATAATATGCGTATTAAAAGTGAATTGATGGAGCTTTATTCAGGAATTGGTAATTGTTTGAAACAAAATTATTCGGGTTCCGAAGCTTGGTTTATTGCACCTAGGCATGAACTCAGTAAAAAAATTGGCTTAAAGCCAAAAAAGAAATACGGGCGTATTTTTCAAGGTAAAATAGAATGTGAACTGATCGGTGTAGAAATGTACCAAGGAAGTAAAAAATTTAAAAAACAACGATGAAAGTATCATTGGCAAAAGGAACAAGAGATTTCTCACCTATAGAAATGCAAAAGAGAAATTTTATTTTTAATAATATCAAAAAAGCATTCGAACAATATGCTTTTGCCCCAATAGAAACACCTTCTTTTGAAAATTACCAAACCCTAATGGGAAAATATGGAGAAGAAGGAGACAGATTGATTTTTAAAATCTTGAACAATGGGGAGTATCTAAAAAAAATAGAATCTACTGTTTTAGAAGAAAAAAACTATACACAGTTAACACCCAAAATTTGTGATCGTGCATTAAGATATGATCTCACCGTACCCTTTGCTCGCTATGTAGTGATGAACCAAAGTAAGCTTACTTTTCCTTTTAAAAGATATCAAATTCAACCCGTTTGGAGAGCAGATAGACCACAAAGAGGAAGATATCGTGAGTTTTTCCAGTGCGATGCAGATATCATCGGTTCAGATTCTTTGGTAAACGAAGTAGAACTCGTACAACTTTATGACCAAGTATTTAGTGGTCTAGGATTGGATGTTTCTATAAGAATGAATAACCGAAAAATTCTTGCAGGTATTGCCGAAATAGCGGATATTGAAAATAAATTTGGAGAATTTACCGTCATTTTAGATAAACTAGATAAAATTGGTTTAGATAAAGTATTAGAGGAGTTAAGTAAAAAAGAAATTGCTGATTCTTCCATTGAAATCATCAAGAAATTTCTGGAACTACAAGGATCAAATGATGAAATCATCCAAGGATTATCGGTTCTTTTGGCTCACTCCGAGATAGGACAAAAAGGAATTGAGGAACTCACATTTGTTCTCGGAACAATAAAAGAACTTGGACTCAATAAATCTCAACTTGTTCTAGATTTAACACTTGCCAGAGGATTAGATTACTACACAGGTGCCATTTTTGAAGTAACTTCCAATGAGGTACAACTTGGATCTATTGGTGGTGGAGGTCGTTATGACAATCTTACAGGTATTTTTGGACTCAAAAATATGTCTGGTGTAGGTATATCATTTGGTTTAGATAGAATCTATCTCGTACTTGAAGAGTTAGGACTTTTCCCAGAATATAGAGAATCCACTTGCCAAGTATGCTTTATTAATTTTGGAATAGAAAATACCACGCTTTCTCTAAAACTGATTAAGGAACTTCGTGCGCATAATATTTCAGCAGAATTCTATCCCGAATCTTCAAAAATGAAGAAACAAATGAACTACGCCAATAAAAAACAAATACCAATTGTGGTGTTGATTGGAGAGGATGAAATAAAAAAGAACACTGCTATTGTAAAGAATATGTCCACTGGTGAACAGAAAGAACTTGATCAAGCAGTACTTAGCACTGAAATTTCTCAAATTTTATCTTGTTAAAAAATTGTTAAAACAGGGTTAATTCTACTTGGAATTTCAACAATTGTAATGTATGTTTGAAGCAGAAAAAAACAAGGATAATAAAACCGATAATAAAGATTACTATTTATCCGAAAAAGGTTACAAAGTTTTTACAGAAGCATATCATTTAAAAAGAGGATACTGTTGTGAAAATATGTGCAGACACTGTCCGTATGGGTTTACTGAAAAATTTAACCGCAAGAAAGAAAACAGAAAAAAATGACTTTAGAACAATTCCAAGAAGATATAAAGCAAGGAATTCCTAATATATTACCAGAGGCTCTTCCTTACGAAGAGAGCATTAATCACGCTCCTAAAAGAAAAGAGATTCTAAATGAAGAAGAAAAGAAACTTGCACTTAAAAACGCACTGAGATATTTCCCTTCACATCAACACAAAGAACTGATAGAAGAGTTTAAGGAAGAACTTGAAAAATATGGGCGAATTTATATGTACAGATTACGCCCAAGATATAAAATGTATGCCCGACCAATAGATGAATATCCTGCAAAGTCCAAACAAGCAGCATCTATTATGCTTATGATTCAAAATAATTTGGATTATGCTGTGGCACAACACCCGCATGAACTCATTACCTACGGAGGAAATGGTGCAGTTTTTCAAAACTGGGCTCAATACCGCCTTACGATGCAATATCTTTCACAAATGGAAGAAGATCAAACATTGGCAATGTATTCTGGGCATCCCATGGGGCTTTTTCCGTCTCACAAAGATGCACCAAGAGTGGTGGTTACAAATGGAATGATGATCCCGAACTATTCTCAACCAGATGATTGGGAGAAATTTAATGCATTGGGAGTTACTCAATATGGTCAAATGACTGCTGGGTCTTATATGTATATTGGTCCACAAGGAATTGTACATGGAACGACAATTACAGTACTCAATGCAGGAAGAAAAATAGCTAAAAATGGTGAAGACCTCTCAGGAAAAGTCTTTCTAACAGCAGGTTTAGGAGGAATGAGCGGTGCTCAACCAAAAGCAGGAAATATCGCAGGTTGTATCACAGTTTGTGCAGAAGTAAACCCAAAGATCACTAAAATCCGTCATGAACAAGGATGGATTGACGAAGTAGTTGAACATATAGACGAACTGGTCATTCGTGTAAGAAAAGCCAAAGAAAACAAAGAAGTTGTTTCAATAGCCTACTTAGGAAATGTTGTAGAAATTTGGGAAAAATTTGCAGAAGAAAACCTTTATGTCGATCTAGGATCCGACCAAACCTCTTTACACAACCCGTGGGCAGGAGGATATTACCCAGTACAGCTAAGCTTTGAAGAAGCCAATGAAATGATGGCTAATCAGCCTGAACTTTTTAAAGAAAAAGTACAGGAATCCTTAAGAAGGCAAACAGATGCAATAAACAAACACACGGCAAAGGGAACTTATTTCTTTGATTATGGAAATGCCTTCCTCTTGGAAGCATCACGTGCTGGAGCAGATATTATGGCAGAAAATGGTGTAGATTTCAAATACCCATCTTATGTACAAGATATCATGGGACCAATGTGCTTTGATTATGGATTTGGACCCTTCCGTTGGGTATGTACTTCTGGTAAACCAGAAGACTTGGCTTACACGGACGATCTAGCAAAAGAAGTTTTAAGAAATCTTAACAAAAAAGCTCCAAAAGAGATTTCTCAGCAGATGTTAGACAATATCCAATGGATAGATGGAGCCCAAGAAAACAAGTTAGTGGTAGGTTCTCAAGCAAGAATTCTCTACGCTGATTCAGAAGGAAGAATAGAAATTGCTAAAGCCTTTAACGAAGCCATTTCCTTAGGAAAAATAGGGCCTGTAGTACTTGGAAGAGATCATCATGATGTTTCTGGAACCGATTCTCCTTACCGAGAAACTTCCAATATTTATGATGGTTCAAGATTCACTGCCGACATGGCAATACAAAACGTAATCGGAGATAGTTTCCGTGGAGCTACTTGGGTTTCCATCCACAATGGAGGCGGAGTTGGCTGGGGAGAAGTAATTAACGGTGGTTTTGGTATGCTTTTGGATGGTAGCGACGATGCAAACCGAAGATTAGAAAACATGCTATTTTGGGATGTTAATAACGGGATTGCAAGAAGAAATTGGGCAAGAAACGAAGGAGCAACATTTGCCATCAAAAGAGCGATGGAACAAAATGAAAAATTAATCGTAACTTTACCCAATATTGTTGATGAAAAAATATTGTAACCAAATGAAAATGAGGAATTTTATAAGGATATTCATCATTGCTATTTTCAGCTTTGTTTTTATGATATCTTGTGAAAAAGATAACGAAACAGACACTGGCGATATTCGTGAAGAATATGTAGGACAATGGAATGTTACGGAGGTAAATAGTATACTTGGAACTTCAAACTATACAGCAGAGATTATTAAAGCGGATATTGACGAAACTATACTCGTAAAGAACTTTCATAATTTAGGAAATACCGTTTCCGTTCAATTTGATTTGTCTGACAATAAAATCTCTATTCCGAATCAAGTAAAAAATGACAATACTATTTCAGGGAGTGGAACATCTACGATAAACTACGACAAAATAGAACTCACTTATACTGTTATTGCTGGTGGAGACACTGAGAATGTAACAGCTACTTATACTAAGAAACAATAAATTAACCAACTATTAATCATTTATAAATATGGCAAGTTCAAATCTAAGCATCGCTTACGTTGGATCTGTTGTTAATGCAAGTTTAGTATCCAATTTTCTAACTCAAAAGGAGATAGAAAATGTGATTTATGATCAATTTCATAATCGAGTTAATGTTGAGCTAATGAATTCTTTTAGCGGAACAAACACAAAACTCAGAGTGATGGTATCTACTGAAGACTTGAATTACGCAATGGATTCATTAAAAGAATTATTTTCGGGGAAAAAATAATTTTTTACAAACATTGTTATTAAGTAAACAAAGCACAATTTGAGTGAACACCTCTTATTGTGCTTTTGTTTTTGAAAATAAATAATACTGGATCAAGTATAAACATAGGGGGACTAGATATTTCACACATGATACCGTATCTATCAGGGCTAGAAATATTGTACAGAAAAGAATATATAACAAATACTAAGAGCAATAGTCGCATTTATTCCTTCATAAAAATGTTTTTTGTACCTTAGTCTCATGATAATCAAAAATATAAATAGTACCTCTAGATTCACTTCCAAAACCTGTATTTACTGGGCTTCTTGTGTTTTTGATTATGACAAAGAAAGTATAAACGTATAAGGCGTATAAACACACCTATGTTATGCAAGGGTGTGTTTATATGGTTGTTATGTGCAATTCAAAAAATAAAATGAAAAAAAATATATGGGTTAATTTTAGAGTAGAATCTGAAAGAAAATTTGAAAATATAATACTTGATAAAGATTGTTATGGATTCCAAATTCAAAAAAAATCTAAATGGAATCAAGGATTAAAAGAATCTGAAATAATTAGTCTTGAGAATTATTTTGGATTTGAATTCCCAACAGATTATAAAGAAATGCTTAAAGAGATTAATGGATTAGATACTTTAGAAATATCTATTGATCCTGAGGGAGAGGAAGAAGATAAATTTGTAAGAAGATTTTATAAATATCCAGATGATATAAATCGTGTAAAATGGTTAATTGATGAAGTAAATTACAATATTGAATATGCAAAACAAACTTTAGAAAAAGCTGGATTCAACTCAAATCAGATTGAAGGATTTGTACCATTATTCGGACATAGAGTTTTAGTTGTTTTTAAGAATAAGAAATTAACTCCAGTTTTATCAGTATGGGGTAATGATATTATCTTATATGGCGACTCAATTTTAAAGTATTGGTGTAAAGGAATTTATATTGAATATGAAAGAATTGAAAAATAGAGAAAATTAAAAAAAGCACATAATAACTAAGTCTTCGGATTGCTCGCAGAGCAAAATCTGAAGACAATGTTGACTAAAACCCACGCTGTTGCACCGATTACTTACTAAATATTCAATTAGTTCACTTTGTTCATAATTAACTTTTAGTAATGTATCGACATTACACCTTTCTTAAATTACACAGAAAAATGGTTTACTTGCGTTTCGAAAAACATTTCAAAACACTATGGGTTTTGCGACAAATAAATTTAGGCTATACAAATCCATTTTTCAGGACTTAAGAAGATAAAGAGAAGACTTTGACCGTATTCTTATGCGTGCTTGGTGTAAAGCAGAATACAGAATTAGTTTTTCTTCAAAAAACAAAAGGATATCGCCTCTATCGGGGCTAAAAAACATTGTACAGAGAAATAAAAACATAACAACAACCAAAAGAAATAGTCGTATATTATTCGAATAGTATACGGATAATTATTCGCCTATCCTTCCTTCATAAAATTGTTTTTTGTACCTTAGTCTCATGATATTCAAAAATATAAATAGTACCTCTAGATTCACCTCAAAACCTGTATTTACTGGGCTTTTTGTGTTTTTGATTATGACAGAGAAAGTATAAACATATAATGGCTTATGAATATGGCTTTGTATGTAAAGGTGTGTTTATATGGTTGTTGTAGTGCATTAAATAATCAAGAATGAAGGAACTAAAAAAACTTAACCCTAATATTGTAATAGAAGAGGAAACAGAGCATTTGAACTTGAAAAAACTTTGGGGCGATGACACATTTATGATACGTCTTAAGAAAGGAGAAGCTGACAGTACTCTTAATAATCTGACTTTCCCAAGTGAATTATCTGCTGTTCATCATACTACTGAGGAACTATTAGAATTCATTATGCAACCAGCATCCGAAAGCTATTTTACTGACTTTGCTGATTTTTCATTCCATTATGAAGGAAAAGAGTATAAATGTAGTTTTACAGAACCAACTCCGCAGCTTTTTAAATTGGCGAATGGTTTTCGTGAGTTAAGTGAAAGCTCATCTACTGATTACCGAAATTTGAGGGAGTTTAGAGACTTTCTTCGAAAAGATGATTTGCCTAAATATGTTCAGAAGTACTTCGAGAATAGAAAGCCTGTAAGTTTTAAAATTCAAGGTGATTTTCAAATTACCAATGCAGACTATAAACTTTTTGCTAAGCATTTTAACTTCTATGTGACTTATTATAACCGAAGTAGTCCAAAAATTATTATCCATGAACAAAAAGCAGAGAAAGAAAAATATGAAGTTCCATGCTTAACAAATGAAAATCAATTCCCCTCAGCCCTCACATTTAACCCAATAGACCCTGTATTATTGGATATGTTTGAGATATCAAGAGAAACAAAAAACGTTCGTTTAAAATACCTTTTTTACTTCCAGATTCTTGAGTATTGCTCTTTTTACTATTTAAGTGATGACTTGACCAAGAAACTAAGGGACATAATTAAGAGACCAGATTTACTCAACAATCCAAATGAATATACTAAACTCATTGTGGATCAATTCAAGGAGAACTTTAAACACAATGATGACTCAATGAAATTGGAAAAAACGATTGTTGACTATTGTTCCTTTGAGGACATTAAAATTGAACTAAATAAGAATCTACAGTTCTTCACTCAACCGCTCGAGTTTGATGGTGGCTTTAAATTAGACTCTATTTTAAACGATGAATCGTGTATTGATAAACCACCAAAGCAAATAATGCGAACAGTAAAGAATAACATTGAAAGGATAAGGAATACCATGGTTCATTTAAGGGAATCAAGAGAAAATAAAGTAATTCTTCCAACGGAAAAGAACAATCACATGATTATACCATATCTATTCGTGGTAAGGAGACTTGCTGAAAAAGTTGCTATAATGCATGGGAATTAAAAAAACGCACACAATAACTAAGTCTTCGGATTGCTCGCAGATCAAAATCTGAACTCGTAACCTTATCTCGAAACATATCGGGATTAAATAAACCCCTAAATAAGGCGATTTTAGAAAATATTGAAAGACTTTTGAGCAATCAAAGGTCTTTTTTCATATTGCTTAACTACCGTAAAAATTGGAAATTTTGTAGTTTTATGTACTTTGAGAAAAGCTACCCGTGAAGCGGGATTAGTTCAAACAAAAAACATTTAAAAATTGGAGAATTGAAACATCAAGATATTGGTCAAATGCAGATGTATGTAAATTATTATGACAGAGAAATTAAAATGGAAGATGAAAACAAAACTATTGGACTTATCTTATGTCAGAATAAAAGTGAAGCAGTTGTAAAATATACTCTTCCTGAAAATAATGAACAAATATTTGCAAGTAAATACCAAACAATATTACCAACAAAAGAACAATTATTAGAAATAATTGATGAAAGATAAACAACTTAGTCTCCAAACCACTCACAAAGCAAAATACAAACTCAGAATTTCTCCCAACTTTCGGAAGAGTTTATCTAACACCGTAAATGATTTTAAGTGAAAAAGTGACTACTTTTAGCAAGTATTCGGTATAAAGCAACTAAATTTGAGAATATGAAAAATATTTTTACCTTATTCTTATTGTTGCTTTCTTTGAGCTATGGTCATGCTCAAATTCCTGCTAAAAAGTTTCAAAAAAAACTCAATTTCTGGCGTTGGGTTTACCACAATTCTGGGGCACAAATTGCCTTAATTGAAGACGGAAAGGTGGTACAGGTTTTCAATACAGGAGCTACCACTTATAAGGGTGAATCAAAAATAGATTCCAAAACCATGTTTCAAGTAGGTAAAGCGAACCAAATTTTCACGGCTCTAACCATGATGAAACTTGCTTCCGAAGGGGAAATAGCATGGAACAAACCAATAAATGATCAACTCTCCCACCCTGTAATTCACTTGCGAGAGTCGAGTATCATTAAGGACTCTAAACCCACACCACTACAGCTTTTAAATCATAGTTCTGGGCTCAACAGACCATATTTTGGTTTTCATAATAACAAATATGCCATAAGTACAGAAGAACTCATTATGGGCTCTTCTAAAACTGGTAAAAAAAGAATTCAAAATTTTCAAAAACCCCTAAAAGAATATTTGTATTCAGAAGGTGCTTTTGCGGTTGCGGGAGCTTTATTTGAACAATTTTCCGAAGAAAATTTCCCAGACTATATTCAGGAGCAATTTCTTTCTCAAAACCCTTTAGATTTCTATTTTAATGGAGAAAAAATTAGTTCAAACAAAAGAACTCAAGCGTATTTATACTCAAAGAAAGAACAAGAAACACCTCTATCCTACCCAAATATTTATGGTCGTGGTTTATGGACCAATGCCAAATCTTATGGAAATTTTTTAAGCACAATTCTCAATAAAGAATCCTATCAAAAATTTGGCATAAAAAAGAAGTACTATCGATACTTTACCAAAGCTTTTATAGATATCCCAAAGTCTCCATTTACTCAATGTGTTGTCTTTGAAAGAAAAGAAGAAAACCCTAATATCTTCAAATTAAATGACCGAAAAGATGGATTTAGAACATATTTTGAGTACAATATCGAAAAGAAAAAAGGATATCTAATACTGATAAATAGCGAGTATGATTATTGGTTTTCAAAAAAGGAAGATGTTTTTAAAGAACGTATTCTAAAAATACTTCACAAAATGGATTTCAGAATAAACTAATACTTTTTTAGCATTAAGTAGCTTATTATTAAATAGATATTAATGCAAAAAGAATCCAGATTTTGATAAATCTGGATTCTTTTTCTTTCTATAAATTTTGTATAACCACTAATGGTTTACGCTTCCCATTCGCTTGTAAAATGAAACTGAATAGAAGGAAATTTCTGTTTTGCCATATCAATGGTAAAAGGAGAATCGGCAAGGAAAACATCTCTACCATACTTATCCTCTGCCATTACTCTTTGTTTCTGCTTCTTGAATTCTTTTAGCTCTGCGTCATCATCTGAAGAAATCCAGCAGGCTTTATGTAAGCTAATCCCCTCATATCTACATTTTGCACCATATTCGTGGAGTAGGCGGTGTTGGATAACATCAAACTGAAGCGCTCCCACAGTTCCAATAATTTTTCTACCATTACTTTTTCTAATAAAAAGCTGTGCCACACCTTCATCCATCAATTGATCAATACCTTTTGCCAATTGTTTAGATTTCATAGGATCTGCATTTTCTATATAATTAAAAAGCTCAGGAGAAAAACTTGGAATTCCTTTAAAATGGAGTAATTCGCCTTCCGTTAGAGTATCTCCTATCTTGAAGTTACCAGCATCGTGTAAACCAATGATGTCACCCGGGAAAGCTTCCTCAATGATATCTTTTTTGGCAGCCATAAAAGCCGTTGGACTAGAAAATTTTAGATTTTTCCCTAATCGGATATGTTTATAGTTGGTATTTCTTTTAAAAATTCCTGAAACAATTTTCACAAATGCCAGCCTGTTTCTATGTTTTGGATCTAAGTTCGCATGAATTTTAAATACAAAACCAGTAAATTTATTTTCATTGGGCAACACCATTCTTTCTTCGGCTTGTTTACCTAAAGGAGATGGGGCTATTTCCACAAAACAATTTAACAATTCCTGAACTCCAAAAGTATTAATTGCCGATCCAAAAAATACAGGACAAACCTCTCCTTCCAAATAAGTTTCTTGCTTAAACTCTGGGTACACCATTTCTACCATTT
The DNA here is from genome assembly GCA_025210805.1 of Flavobacteriales bacterium. NCBI lineage: Bacteria > Pseudomonadati > Bacteroidota > Flavobacteriia > Flavobacteriales > Flavobacteriales bacterium. The sequence goes on along the minus strand of JAOAQX010000023.1, from coordinate 75,050 downwards.
CCACCTCTTCTCTCAGTGTTTCAGCAAAAGACTCATCAATATATTGATCTAGTTCAGGTGAGTTGATATCATCTAAAGCAATTTTATCTTCTACTTTTTCTGTAGAATTTGCTGTGTAAACATGAAGGTTTCTTTCATAAAGATTATAAACCCCTTTTAGTTCTTTTCCCATTCCAATAGGCCAAGACAATGGGCGAACATTTACTCGCAATTTGGACTCTATCTCATCTAAAAGGTCAAATGCATCTTTCCCCATTCTATCAAGCTTATTGATAAAAATAATCATGGGAGTTTTACGCATTCTACACACTTCTACCAGTCTTTCTGTTTGCTCCTCTACCCCTTTTGCTACATCAATAACCACAATAACACTATCGGCAGCCGTTAGCGTTCTAAAAGTATCTTCGGCAAAATCCTTATGTCCTGGAGTATCAAGAATATTGATTTTAAAATCTCGGTATTCAAACCCCATTACAGAAGTAGCTACAGAAATCCCTCTTTGTTTTTCTATTTCCATAAAATCTGAAGTAGTACTCTTCTTAATTTTATTGGATTTTACGGCTCCAGCTTCTTGAATAGCTCCACCATACAAAAGAAGTTTTTCTGTTAACGTTGTTTTACCCGCATCTGGGTGAGATATAATTGCGAAGGTTCTCCTTCTGTTAATTTCTTGTTCTTTAGTCATTTTTCTGAATAAAAATTAGAGACTCAATAAAAATACCGATTCCACATGAGAAGTATGAGGAAATTGATCAACCAAACTAAACTTCTTTATTTGATATCCCGCTGCTCTAAGACTTTCCAAATCTCTTGCTTGAGTAGCTGGATTACAAGATACATAAACCATTTTTTGTGCTCCCAAATTAATCACTTTTTTGAGTGTTTTTGGTGCAATTCCGGCTCTAGGAGGATCTAAAACCACACCATCTATTTTTCCTTTGTAGTGCGGATGATCTAATAGGAATTTCCCCACATCATTGGCATAAAATTCTATTTTTTCTATCCCATTTCTCTGGGCATTTTTTTGAGCATCAGCAATGGCTTCTTCTACTATTTCTACCCCAATTATTTGCGTTTCTTGGTGAGCTCTTTTGGCAATTATCTGACTAATGGTTCCTGTTCCACAAAATAAATCCATTACTAAATGTGGTTTTTCGGGGTCGATTTCCTCAAAAAGATAATCAATGGCTTTTGTATATAATCTTTCTGCTGATTGAGGATTTGTTTGGAAAAAGCTTTGCATTTTCATTTGGAAATCTAATCCACAAATAGATTCAACAAGAACATTTTCTCCATATATTAGTTCTGATGAGCCTGAAACTGCCAATGTCCTATCTCCTATTTCATCATTGATGGTATGAATATATCCTGCCAAACGATTTCCTAATATATCTTTAAGCAAAGATGCAAAAGCTTCTTTATCAAAATTTTCTAATCCTGAAGAAGATGTAACAAGCATTACCAAAATTTGGTCATTGGCATAAGACTTACGTACCACTAGATGACGAAAAAAGCCTTCTTTTTTTGGCGGATGCCAAGCTGGTAACCCTGTATTTAAAAGAAAACTACGTATATCTTTCAAATGGTTTTCAAACTGTGCATCAAACAAACCAGAATCTTGCCCTAGATTTTCTACCATCCACCAAGTTCCACGTTTTTTAAAACCTAAACTAAAAGCATCTACATCGGTTTGATTTTCTCGATCCCAGCCAATTGCAGAAAAACTATATTCCATTTTATTTCTATAATGCCAAGCACTTGGAGAAGAAATAAAAGTATCCCAATATTCCTCTATATTTTCAATTTTCCCGATTGATTTAAACAGGTGAAAACAGCTGTCTTTTTTATGTTTTTCTTGTATTGCAATGGGTAAACGTGCATAGGGAGCTCCAGGAATTTCTTGATATGGAATTTCTATTTCATCAGGACTTGTTTCCAACACTCTTTCTAGCTTTGCCTCTGCATAACGTTTTTGACATTTACTCACTCGTGCTTCTACCAGTTGATTAGGCAAAGTATTTGGCACAAAAACAGTAAATTCCTGACCATTTTCAGTAGGAATTTTTGCAATTCCTTTTCCTCCAAAAGCCATATCCTTTATCCTTAATTCTAAACGCTCTCCACGTTTAAACATCCTTCTATTTCTGAATTTTCCCATAGCTGGCAAAGGTAGTAAATTCGATTCTATAAGTCATTACTTTTTTTTATTTGGATATTATGCCATTTATGGTCTTAATTCTCTTAACAGTATAATGCAAATTCATTACAGAAAATCCAATATAAAAAGATAAAATTAGAACTTTTATTGTTCACTACTATACATTTATATACTTTTATAGGAATGTAGTATTAAAACGAGAAACTTTAGTATAAAACCTAAATTACTTACCTTTTATCCCTTATTGAGGCCTTAAAATCGAAATACCATTATGATAAATGTGTGCTTTATTCTATTTTTGAAGAAATACTAACAAAATCAATTACAAAATTATGAAACGAAAAATTGTTATATTACTCTTGTCTATTCCTTTTCTATTCTCATGTTGCTCTGGAAAAAAAACAACCGAAACAACAGTAAACAAACCCAACAAAGAACATACTCTCACAGATAATGACTTTACACGTTATCATATATTTGATGCCACATTCTCAAAAACAAAATATCACAAATGCATGGGAATGACCGCAGACTGTCCTGATAAATGTGGAAACTCTGGTGAGTATGCAAACTTTGAGATTACACGTTATAAAAAATTTGATGGAAAAGGCGAAGGTGGTTCTCAAAAACTTGAAACCTATCAAAAACAAATATCAGATTTTAATAAAAAAAGATTTAATGATGAGTCTGTTCGCATAATTGAATCTCTCAAACCTGGAGATCAAGTAGAAATTCAAGTAAATTATATTTATGACACAAGGCTAACAACTGTTCAAACGGTAGAAAATCTCATAAGTATTAGGAAATTATAATAGACAATCCACTTACAAAAAAAAGCCTCAAAACAATCTGTTTGAGGCTTTTTTTGTGCAAAATAGATTTTTTATAACAGTGTGTTCTACAAAAAAAATCTATTCAATTTAAGTATATTTGTTCTCCTATACCGAATGAACTCAAAAGAAGGGATTAGAAAACCATTTTTATCATTTGTTTTGAAAAATATTTGGTAGTAATCAGATCGTATTTTAGTAAAACCATTTGAAGTGGTTTAATTATGACACAAAAAAAACTTATCAGAATGAATTCTAAAGATTTTATTGCTCTTGAGGACAAACATGGAGCTCACAATTATCATCCCCTTCCTGTAGTACTTTCAAAAGGTGAAGGTGTATTTGTATGGGATGTAGAAGGTAAAAAATATTTCGATTTCCTATCAGCATACTCTGCAGTTAATCAAGGTCATTGTCATCCAAGAATTGTAAAAACTATGGCAGAACAAGCTGCCAAGCTTACTTTAACCTCTAGAGCATTCTATAACGATAGCCTAGGTTTATACGAAAAATATATCACTGATTATTTTGGTTTTGACAAAGTGCTTCCTATGAACACCGGTGCAGAAGCTGTTGAAACTGCCATTAAGCTAACCAGAAAGTGGGCTTATGAAAAGAAAGGAATCCCAGAAAATGAAGCAAAATTGATTGTGTGTGAAAATAATTTTCACGGAAGAACCACAACCATTATTTCTTTCTCTAATGATGAAGATGCTCGTAAAAACTTTGGACCCTACACAGAAGGTTTTATAAAAATTGCCTATGATAATCTTGATGCTTTAGAAAATGCTTTAAAACAAGAGAATATTGCAGGTTTTATGGTAGAACCAATTCAAGGTGAAGCGGGTGTTTATGTTCCATCTGAAGGATACCTCTCTAAAGCGAAAGCACTTTGTGAAAAATATGGTGTTCTTTTTATTGCAGATGAAGTACAAACAGGAATTGCTCGTACTGGAAAACTTCTTGCCGTAGATCATGAAAATGTTAAACCAGATGTGTTAATTCTAGGAAAAGCACTATCAGGAGGAGCTTATCCTGTTTCTGCAGTTTTAGCAAATGACGAAATTATGGAAGTGATAAAACCAGGTCAACACGGATCTACCTTTGGAGGAAACCCAGTTGCTTGTCAAGTTGCCATGACTGCCCTAGAAGTGGTAACAGATGAAAAACTTGCAGAAAATGCCGAAGAATTAGGAAATCACTTCAGAACTGAAATGACCAAGTTTATCGACAGCTGTGATATTGTTAAGATCGTAAGAGGAAAAGGATTATTAAATGCCATCTTAATCAACGATACAGAAGATAGTTCTACCGCATGGGAAATTTGTTTAAAACTTCGAGATAATGGTTTATTAGCCAAACCAACTCATGGGAATATCATTCGTTTTGCACCGCCATTAGTAATGACTAAAGAGCAATTGGATGAGTGTATAGCAATTATCCAAAAAACACTTAGAGAATTTTAAAAATCCACTAAAGAGGTTTTATATTAAAGAAAGACTTTTGAGTGATCAAAGGTCTTTTTTTGTACCTTAGAGGGATATTCTGAAATATTAAAATAAAATTTTGTAAATCAATTACCAACCTTTGTATTATTGATGTTTTTGAATGCCACGAAGGAAGAATATTTCCTATATTATAACATGGTTATTTTTGGTATTTCTTATCGCTCACTTAAAAAAAATAGAAATGAAAAAGATATTAGTAGTTAACGGAGAAAAGTATTGGCAAGATTTATTGCCTGACTTTGAAGTTATGCAGAAATCGATACAAGACACTTCTTGGATTTTGAAAAATGGAAGACTCTTTGTTACGGATTCGAATGGCGTTTTTGAACCCGATGGCATATTATGGAGAGTTGGAGCAATTAAGCCAACCGAAATTCAGACAACTGCTTTGAATTTGATTGAACTAAGTGGTATCCCTTGTGTAAACTCGGCTGAAACTTTGAAAATAGGTTTTGATAGATTATCAATGTTATCAGCAATAAAAAAACAAGGTTTACCAATTATAGATTTTAATGTCGTTACAAAGTCTCATCATTTAAAGAATATTAAAATTGATTTTCCTTTTGTTGTAAAAGTTGGAAATTTTCATGGAGGATTTGGTAAGGTTTTAATAGAAAACGAAAAGAGATGGCAAGACATCAAGGACTTACTATTTGTTACTGAGCATTATATAACTATTGAACCTTATATCGATTATAAAAAAGATATTCGATATATTGTAATTAATGACAAAGTCTGGGCAATGTCAAGAAAAGGGAGATATTGGAAAGCAAATATAGAAACCACAGATTTTACTGAATTTGTGCCAGTAATAGATATATCTGATAAACTCAAACAATTACAGAAAGAAATTAAAGCAGACATTTTAGCTATTGACATTCTTGAAGAAGAGAATGGTAAAATACACATTGTTGAATATAATGATATCCCTGGGCTTTCAGGATTTACGGACGAATTAAAATATGAATTAGCAGAAGTTATGAAAAGAAAAATGGCTACAAATAACTAATTATATTCCAGTTTTTACATATTATTTGAAGTACGAAAGTGATAACTGAAAATCTGAAAAAATTAAGTAAATGGACAAAAATCTTCACCAAATAAAAACGGAAATATATGACAAATGCTCACTTGGAATTTCAGACATGAAAATCGAAACAGAGGGCAAGGAATATCATGCTTGCAGATTTCAATTGAAAGGGCTGAATATTTTAAGTAGAAATGCTAAAATAACACCAAAAAAAGTTGGACAATTTGTCACCTTTTGGAAAAGAAATCAAGATGGTGTGACCGAACCATTCAACGAATTTGATCCAATTGACTTTTATATTGTTAACGTAAGAACTGAGACTGAATTTGGACAGTTTGTTTTCCCAAAAACTATATTAATAAAAAAAGGAATTATTTCCACAAAAATGAAAGAAGGAAAACGAGGATTCCGAGTTTATCCAAAATGGGATATTACAAAAAACAAACAAGCTAAACAGACGCAAAAATGGCAATTGAATTATTTTTATGAAATTAACAGTATGACCAATTTAGAAAAAGTTACAGGCTTATATGAAATAAAATAAATAACATCAAATATTGATCATCAAGCCCTATCATAAAACTAAGTAAAAGAACTACAATTACTTAAACTTTCAATCTACTAACACCATACCGACACATTATTAAAATTTAATTACCTGAAAGTAATCAGTAACTTAGCGAAAAATCCTGATAGTATCTATAGTGATCGATAAAAAAACATTAGCCCATGAATCTTCGTGAATTTTTGAAAAGTATTAAGTTCATGTCAAACGAAAAGGCAGACTTAATTACAACTTATTTCAGTAAAGAATCTATTGAAAAAGGAACTTTGATCATCCAAGAAGGAAAAACAAGTAGAAAGTCTTACTTTTTAGAATCTGGAATAATTAGGAGTTATATTATTGATTTGAATGGAAATGAAGTTACCACGAGGTTTTTTTCATCGCCTGATTTTCTAAATGATTATCTATCATTTTTTGGACAGAAACCAAGCGAGGAGTACTATGAGCTTGTAACCGACTGTGTGATGCACACAATAAGTTATTCAAATGTTCAACACTGTTTTCATAATATTCCTGAATTTAGAGAATGGGGAAGAATGCTTTTAACTTTAAATTATGAGCATACAAAGAACAGAATGATTTCTTTTCACAAAGAAACTGCTCAAGAAAGATATCTCAATCTAAAGATTTCTCATCCTGAGATAATTGAGCAGGTTCCTCTAAATATTATTGCTTCGTATCTAGGAATAACGAAACATTCTTTGAGTAGAATCAGAAAAAATATAAATTAACAGTTGCCAAATGGCAACTTTAAATAGAAACTATTCGTCCATTTTTGTAAAAAAAACAAACACATTATGGATTTATCACTTACACAAGTTCCTATTTGGATATCAATTCTATTTATTTTAAGCTTTGGAACAATTCCTATACTATTAATTATCAAATCTGTGAAGGTAACTATCATAGATAACCATCTAGGAAAAAGTTCCGAAATAAATAAAAAAATCAGTCTCTTTTATCTCTCTTATTTTATAATTATTTCACTGATTTCCTTAACAGGTTTTTTTGCTAAAAATGCCATTCCTCCTCGTATAATGTTAACAGCCATTTTACCTCTGTTTCTCTTTTACTTTTTTTGGGTTCAAAAAACAGAATGGTTCAAATTGGTATTTGAGCACATTAAAATAGAACAATTAGTTGCTATTCATATATTTAGATTTGTAGGGGTGTTTTTCATTATTGCTTATCATTTTAATGCCTTACCTAAGCAATTTGCACTTTTGGGAGGAACAGGAGATATCGTGTCATCAATTATTGCCATACCTGTGTTTTTTGCCTTAAAAAAGAACATGAAGTTTTCAAAAATTTTCGTTTGGATATTCAATATCATAGGACTTATGGATATTGTTTCTGTATTAATAACAGCAATAATTGTAACAGAACAAGCAATGAATAATAACTCACAAGGCATTGAGCAATTTGGAACTTTTCCGTTTAGTTGGATTCCTGCTTTTGCACCAGCCACAATTATTTTCCTACATATTTTAATCTTCAAAAAACTTATTAAAAAGAAAAAGAAAACCACCTCTAACGGGGCTATTGACACTTTTTAGAAAACAAAGCCAAAGACAATAACTGAATAATTATTCGGTTATTTTTCTCCATAAAATTGTTTTTTGTACCTTAGTTTCATGATATTCAGAAATATAAATAGTACCTCTAGATTCACTTCCAAAACCTGTATTTACTGGGCTTTTTGTGTTTTTGATTATGACAGAGAAAGTATAAACGTATAAGGTGTATAAACACACCTTTTTCTGTGAGGGTGTGTTTATATGGTTGTTGTAAACCATTTGAACAAAAGGAATGAGATTTTCACAAAGAATAGGAAAAAGGGCCATAAAAGTTGAACTTGAAAAAGAAAACCTAAGTCCTGAACTTAGAAACTCTCTTTGGACATTGATTATCGAATTAGTAATCGAATCTAAAAACGAAGATACTGACAGATATGGACGAGAAAAATGGTCGCCAAGAAGCAAGCTTTTTCGGAGTATTTGGATGCATTTTTTCAAAAGACCGATTGACAATCTTCCGATACAATATCGTAATTATTATGGACAAGTTCAATACTCTGAAGCTCAAAATGAAGTTAGGAAATGGTTTTATAAAGTCGAATGGGATTTAGCGTTAGATTTTGTTGAATTTTGTGTGAACTATGACGACAATTTACATTCGAATCTGTTTAACGAATTTCTAAAAAGAGAGATGTCAGCTTACAGATTTGTTGATGGGAATTTAGTAGAAATTAACTCTAAAGAAGAGGTTGTTAAAATTGAAAATGCCATTAAATATTCTGGAAAATTCAATTCTGTAAAAACCCATTTGAAAAGGGCTGTTGAACTTTATGCGGATAAAAAGGATCCTGATTATCGAAATTCGATTAAGGAATCAATTTCTGCCGTGGAGTCACTATCAAAAATAATTGTTCAAGACAATAAAACGACATTAGGTCAAGCATTAAAGATTATCGAGAAAAAACATAATATTCCAAAAAGTCTTAAAAGTGCGTTTAGTTCACTTTATGGCTATACTTCTGATGAAGGTGGAATTAGACATTCTTTACTTGAAAAAAATGTGAAAGTTGATATGGAAGAAGCTAGATTTATGTTAATCGCCTGTTCAGCTTTTGTGAATTATTTAATAAGTAAGAAATAAAAACGGTTTACAATAACTAAGTCTTCGGATTGCTCGCAGAGCAAAACCTAAAGATCCCGAAACATCGGGATTATCTAAAAACCAAGCTGTTGCACCGATTACTTACTAAATATTCAATTAGTTCACTTTGTTCATAATTGACTTTTAGTAATGTATCGGCATTACACCTTTCTTAAAATATACAGAGAAATGGTTTACTTGCGTTTCGAAAAACATTTCAAAATATGGGTTTTGCGACAAATAAGTTTAGGCTATACAAATCCATTTTTCAGGACTTAAGAAGATAAAGAGAAGACTTTTGAGCAATCAAAGGTCTTTTTTGGTGATCTTTAAATTTCTTAAAATTAGAGAATTTTGTAGTTTTATGTACTTTTGAGAAAAGCTAGCCGTGAAACGGGTTTAGTTCAACAAAATATATAATATATGGCGCCCTGCGTGATGCTATGACAACATACACCAAGCGTTATGCATAATTAAAGAAATGACCGTATTAACAGAAAATCAAGTTACTGACCTTTGTGTCTTTATAGAAAATCGAATTGAAAAAATTGGTTGTGACCATTCTTTAAAAAACACTTTTGAATGGGCTGAAAAAAACGGAATTAATAAAGCAGATTTAGTTGATGTTTTGGAATTGAATGGTGGATTTTGTGACTGCGAAGTGACATTCAATTTACCAGAAGATTGTGATTTAAGTCTTGATTCTGAGAACAAAGTATTAGATTTAAAAAATCCTTTCAAAACCCCTCTAAATTTCCAACAAACAGAAAACAAAACTTATACCAAGGCAATATATTCAAATTCGGAATACGGGAACAACAATTACACACATAATGGTGAATTACTGATTCCCGCACCATTTGGGTTTAAACCCAAAAAGAGAGTTAGAAAAAGTATGCATTTCTTTAACGGAACAGATTCTGAATTACCATCAGAAATCGGAATCGTTAAGGAAATTGAACCGACAACTGCTAAGGTTTTTGCAAAAAATATTCGTGATTTAAAGTTAGAATCTTTATCAAAGTTTTCGGCAAGAGATGCAGAATATTATTTATCGAGAATAGAAAAAATTGACTTAGGAAAACCAATGGGGACACACTTTATGGAACGAACTGGAATCGGCGGAATGAAAATAGAATTGCGAATACATAAAGTCATATTCAGAAAATAATAACTATGAGTTCCTAATTGACTTTTAGTAATGTATCGGCATTACAACTTTCTTAAATTACACAGAGAAACGGCTTACTTGCGTTTCGGAAAACATTTCAAGTTTTGCGACAAATAAATTTAGGCTATACAAATCCATTTTTCAGGACTTAAGAAGATAAAAAGAAGACTTTTGAGCAATCAAAGGTCTTTTTTCATGATCTTTAAATTTCTTAAAATTAGAGCATTTTATGGTTTTATGTATTTTGGGAAATCAGCTACCCGTGAAGCAGGTTTAGTCAACATGGTACATAGTGTACACCCTTCGGGACAGTCGACAGCTGATCATGCTAGAAAAACTTGCCAATCAAAAAAGCCACTCTACCAGTGATGATAAGAATGACTTTTATTATTTTTTGTTTGCTTTTTGAGTATTTACATCGATTGTAAAACTATCACAAGAAATAATACGTGATTTAAATTTTATTCATCTTAATGTCTCAATAGATGAAAGATGGAGACACTTTCTTTACCCATTCAAGAATTCTGACTATGCATCTTGCATAGTGTCAGTAATAATAATTTCACGTAAAGAAACTGATTGAGGAAGTTCGTAGGCGTACTTTATAGTTTGGGCAACATCTTCTGCTGTAATATTAACTGCACCTACTGATTCTTTCCACTCATTGTAACCATCAATAATACTTTGGTCTGTAGTGTGTCCTAAAAGTTCTGTTTTAACAGCCCCAGGCATTATCGATAATACACGGACATTAAATGGAGACATTTCTCCACGAACAACTCTAGTTAATCCTGTTACGCCAAATTTACTTGCACAATATGCGGCATGATTGCCAAATGGCTGAACTCCCGCAATTGAAGAAATATTAATGATGGTTCCACTTTTTCTTTCTTTCATATCGTTCATCACGATTTGCATTCCATTCATTACGCCCATTACATTAACATCTAACATGGTCTTCCACTCTTTTGCTTCCTGAGTCGCAATATCGCCTAAAAGCATTACGCCAGCATTATTGACGATCAAGTCTGTTTTACCATATTTTGCTTCAGCTTCACGAACGGCAGCCTCAAAATCTTTCTTATTGGTAACATCAACTTTTCTACACATTGTATTAGGAAGTTTTAAAGCTTCCATTTTTTCAATTCTGCGAGCCAATAAAAGTAACGGGTAACCATCCTTAACGAATTGTTTTGCCATTTCTAAACCGAAACCTGAACTTGCCCCGGTAATTACAATTAATTTGTTACTAGTTTTCATGATAATAAGTATTTTAAATCTTTATAACCAATAAGGTCAATTAAATAAAGACATTACAAAAGTATGTTGTATATTTATATCGTCAAAATACTAATTTTGAATAATTATTATAAGAAATAATTATGGATGACAGATTGTTAAGGTTTTTTGTAGCGATTTACGAAGAACAAAACCTGTCGAGAGCTGCTGAAAAATGTTTTGTTTCACAACCAAATATTTCAAATGGGCTAAAACAGTTAGAGGAAAAAATTGGAAAAGAACTGTTTCGGCGACATAAACGAGGTGTTGAAATAAAGGAAGATGCACATTATTTATATCCCATTGCCAAAAGAATTTTGGGGGAATTAAATGCAATTCCCGAAATGTTTAAAGAGGAGAATTTTAAGCACAAAATAATTATTGGAATAGCAGAAAGTCTTCCTCAAGAATTTAAAAATGATTTTTTCAAGGAGGCGTCAAAGGTTTTAGGTGATATGGAATGGGACGTGAGACCAACCGGGCGTGATTGTGAAATAAACCTATTAATTAGAGAATGGAAATTTGAAGAACATTTGTTTCTACCACTTGTAAAAGAGAATTATGTGCTTTGTATTCCTGAGAATAATCCATTGGTAGAAAAAGAAACCATTGAAATAATGGACTTAAGCGGAGAACCTTTTATCCATTGTCCTCCTTGTGAAGCACATCAACAAAGTCTTGCAATTTTAAATAACTCAGGAGAGAAATGGAATACTATTGCAAATTGCCAAAGCAAAAATGAGGTACTAACGTTATTAATGTCTGGACTTGGTATTACATTTCTACCTGAATATTTTGTTAGAGGTTGGGCGGGATTCAAGGTGAAAAATTATAACGGACCAAAAAATTTCAGGGAAATAGGTTTGTCTTTTGCTCGGAAAAGCTTGAAAAATAAAAAGGTTGCAGAACTGATAGATTATCTTTCAAATAATGAGGTTGATTTTTTTTTAAATAAGTAATATGCTTAACCACATGTTTTACCAAGGAAGCTCAGAAATGGCAGATGTCTTTTTGGTAGTATAATATTTGATTTTCGTTAAGAATTTCCGACCCAAGGCGGGTAGTCGAACAGATGAACACCAAAACCCATAAACAATTATTGAATAAGCCTTGGAGGAAATTTAGAGAAGAAAAAAAAATCTCTAAATAAGGCAGTACTTGAAAAGAACGAACCAATTTTAAGAATAATTCACGAAAAAAATGGATATTGGGAATTATAACAACCTAAATCTGGTTTAAAGAGCTTGATTAACAAAATCATAACAACTCATAAAGCCTGATTATCAAACACAAAAAACTATGGCTATTTGGCAATATCAACTCACCATTCTTCCAAAGAGTGCAGTAGTTGAAAAATTTGGAGAAGTTCCAAACACACTTTTTATTGATAAAAAAGCTTGGAAAGATTATTGGGAAACCGTAAAATTTGATAATGGATTTCCTGCCCCAGAATTTGAAGATGCTCAAACAATCAAATGGTGGAAAAGTTCTACTCTAAATATTCAAGAAACTATGAGTCAAATCGACAAACTTGTAAAAAGAGATAATTGGAGTAATGATAAATACTTTATTAGTTGGAAAGGTGATTCAGAAAAAGAAGAAGATAATGATTGCCATATTGCACTTAATAATAAAACACTTGAGATAAGTGAATTCCAATTCCGAACAGACTTAAGAAACTTAGAAACAGCAAAAAAATTCATGGAAGGTATGATAAGTATTTGTATAAAAAATAACTTACTACTTATGAATACAGATGGTGTTTTGTTTGAACCTAAAATGGAAATCATTTTTGAAGATATTAAAAAATCAAGTGCTATTGAATTTCTAACGAATCCAAGAGAATTTATTGAAGAAGCTGTAAAAAATGAAGATAACAGATTTCGATTTGAACCTACAAAACAGAGTATTTGGAGCAAAATAAAAAATTTCATTAACAAATGAGAATGGATGTTGATTCATATTGTAGAACCAAATTTCAGAACACTAATAATTAAATAAGACGTATACTAAATTGAGTAGATGACTCCTCCCCTAGCTAAAGCCGCTCCCACCACCGCATGTATGGACTCATATACAGCGGTTCAGTATTTTTTACGTGATCGCGATAGGATTCGAACCTATGACCGTTCCGATTAAAAATCGGAATGCACTATCCCATGCTTATTATACAAAAAAAGCCCCCAGAAAAATCTGAAGGCTTTTGTGTGATCGCGATAGGATTCGAACCTATGACCGTCTGCTTAGAAGGCAGATGCTCTATCCAGCTGAGCTACGCGACCATTAAAAAAAAGTCGGGGTGGCAGGATTCGAACCTGCGACCTCCACGTCCCAAACGTGGCGCGATAACCGGGCTACGCTACACCCCGAGTTGGTTATCAAAAAGTGCATTCTTAATAAGAATGCGGAGAGACCGGGATTCGAACCCGGGACACCCTAAGGTGCACAGCTTAGCAGGCTGCTGCATTACCACTCTGCCACCTCTCCATTGAAGTCTTTTCAAACAACGTGTGCTTTTCGTTTAAAGCGTTGCAAATATACACTCTTTTTGCAATCATGAATAACAATTATGAGCTTTTTTTAGCATAAATTCCCTTAGTTATTGATTCCCAAAAGGATTAGTTTTAAAAAAATATTTCCAAAACATTAATTAATTTTCAAATTATCCAAAAACAGCCCTAGCTACTTATTTCAGTACTGGAAATATCCACGAAGCCCCTCACTATTTTCTCAAAACAAAATTGAAAACAATCAGAATGTCTCTTTATAGATCTACTGAAAAAAATGTTTTTTTTTGTTTCAAAGGAATTGTTGACAATTTGAGCCAAAAAACCTTGATTTATCCCTCCTTTTTTAGTTTTTTTGTAATACTAAAGAATCAACACAAGAAATACAACACTATATGAAATGTGGAATTGTAGGTTTACCCAATGTAGGTAAGTCAACTTTATTCAATTGCCTATCTAATGCAAAAGCATTGGCAGCAAACTACCCTTTTGCCACTATTGAACCAAATGTAGGAACCATTCCAGTACCAGATAATCGTTTAGAGAACTTGGAACAAATCGTCAATCCTGAAAAAGTACAATCTGCAACTGTAGAAATCGTGGATATAGCAGGACTTGTAAAAGGAGCGAGTAAAGGAGAAGGATTAGGGAATAAATTTTTGGCAAATATTCGTGAAACAGATGCAATTATACATGTTTTGCGTTGTTTTGAAAATGATAATATCACCCATGTAGATGGTTCAATAGATCCTGTAAGGGACAAAGAAACTATTGACATGGAATTACAGATAAAAGACCTTGAAACAATAGAGAAGAAACTTACAAACCAAAAAAGAGTTGCTAAATCTGGAGATAAAATTGCTCAAAAAACAGTTGAAGTTCTAGAAAGACTCTTTAATCATATAGAATCTGGAGGTTCTGCAAGAAGCTTAGAGCTTAACGATGCTGAACTACCTTTGATAAAGGATCTTCATTTACTCACAGCCAAACCAGTACTCTACCTTTGTAATGTGGATGAAGAAATCCTAAAAGTAGATAATGCTCATGTAAAAGCCATTAGAGAAATAGCAGAAACTGAAAATGCTCAAGTTCTAAAATTGGCAGCCGGATTGGAAGCAGACATCAACGAACTAGAAGATTATGATGAGCGTCAAATGTTTCTAGATGATGCTGGATTAGATGAACCAGGAGTAAATAAGCTCATACAATCAGCCTATGACTTACTGAATCTTCAAACATATTTTACAGCTGGAGTTAAAGAAGTAAGAGCTTGGACCATAAAAAAGGGATCAACTGCTCCACAGGCTGCAGGTGTTATTCATACAGATTTTGAAAAAGGATTTATTCGTGCAGAAGTAATCAAATATAAAGATTATGTGGAACTCAAGTCTGAATCGGCTTGTAGAGAGGCAGGAAAACTTTCCATTGAAGGAAAAGACTATATCGTTGAAGATGGGGATATCATGCACTTTAGATTTAATGTATAAATCTTAAATAAAATGAAGGGTGAAATATAAAATTCTCACCCTAACTTTTGCCATCAAAAGGGATAATTGCAGAGAATTTATTATTTTTAACCCGACGTTAGAATATCATTCAATACAAAGAGAAACAACAAACGCTTCTAAGAGAAAAATCAATAAAATTTTCATCATAAAATGGGAGAAAAAATTGTAAAATATACCGAAGATAATATCCGATCACTGGACTGGAAAGAGCACATCCGATCTCGTCCTGGAATGTATATCGGAAAACTAGGTGACGGCTCCTCTCAAGATGATGGAATTTATATTCTACTTAAAGAGATTATAGACAATTCCATTGACGAATTTGTAATGGGAGCTGGTAAAACCATTGAAATTTCTATTCAAGGTAATCGAGTAATCGTTAGAGACTATGGAAGAGGAATTCCTTTAGGAAAAGTGATAGATTGTGTCTCAAAAATAAATACTGGAGGAAAATATGACTCTCGAGCCTTTAAAAAATCGGTGGGTCTAAATGGTGTAGGTACAAAAGCTGTAAATGCACTTTCAGAGTATTTTAAAGTACAATCTATTCGTGATGGACAAACAAAAATTGTAGAATTCTCGCGTGGAGAAATTTCTCAAGAAGAAGAATTACAAGAAACTACGGTAAGACGAGGAACACGCTTTACCTTTATTCCAGATTCTGAAATATTTGTTAATTACAAATTCGTTCATGACTATGTAGAACGAATGATTTGGAATTATGTTTACCTCAATCCAGGATTAACAATTGCTTTTAATGGAGAAAAATATTTCTCTGAAGATGGACTTAAAGATCTATTGAGTAATAATATCAATACAGACAACCTCCTCTACCCTATTATTCATATCAAAGATGAAGATATTGAGGTAGCAATTACCCATGTAAGAAATCAGTACAACGAAAATTATTATTCTTTTGTAAACGGACAACATACTACACAAGGAGGTACGCATCAGCAAGCACTGAGAGAGGCTTTGGTGAAAACCATTCGTGATTTTTATGGTAAAAACTACGATGCTTCAGATGTAAGACAAGCACTCGTGGGAGCAATTGCCATAAAAGTTGTTGAGCCCGTATTTGAATCCCAAACAAAAACCAAACTAGGGTCTTTAAAAATGGAGCCCGATGGTGTTACTGTAAGAACATTTGTAAATGATTTCATCAAAAATCATTTAGATAATTATCTTCATAAACATACTGAAGTTGCCGACGCTATTCAAAAGAAAATTATTCAGGCAGAAAGAGAACGAAAAGAACTCGCAGGAATAAAAAAACTCAGTCGTCAAAGAGCGAAAAAAGCAAATCTTCACAACAAAAAACTAAGAGACTGTAGAGTTCACTATAACGATAAAAAAGGGGATAATTTACTGGATACTTTTCTGTTTATTACCGAGGGAGACTCTGCTAGTGGATCTATCACAAAATCTAGAAATGTAAGCACCCAAGCCGTTTTTAGTTTAAAAGGGAAACCCTTAAATTCTTTTGGTTTAACAAAAAAAATCGTTTATGAAAACGAAGAATTTAATCTGCTTCAAGCGGCGTTAAATATAGAAGATGGATTGGATGGATTGCGTTATAACAATGTAGTTATTGCTACCGATGCCGATGTAGATGGAATGCATATCCGTTTACTCCTTATTACTTTTTTTCTTCAATTTTTCCCAGAGCTTATTCAAAACGGACACTTGTACATTTTACAAACACCTCTTTTTAGGGTTAGAAATAAAAAAGAAACAAGATATTGTTATGATGATCAAGAAAAACAGTCTGCTATAGATGAACTTAGAGGAAAAGTTGAAATTACCCGATTTAAGGGACTTGGAGAAATTTCCCCGAATGAATTCAAGTATTTTATAGGTAAGGATATTCGATTAGATCCTGTTATTATAGGTAAAAATACTTCTGTAGAAGATTTAATGAAATTCTATATGGGAAAAAACACCCCTGATAGACAAAAATTTATTGTTGAAAATTTAAGAATAGAAAAAGACGAAATATCATGATTGTTGATACAAAAAAGAGAGAAACAAAATACTATGTCATTTTAGCATTACTCGCATTAGCTACTTATATATTTTATCATATTCAAAGTAAACCACCATATTATTATGGATTAGTGGGAACAGAAATAGCATCTTATCATCTATTTGAAGTATTTCTAGGTCTTACTATATTATTGCTGTTGTATAGGCCCACACATTTCTATTACAACGATGAAGACCAAGTTATTATCATTAGATCTCGAAGAATATTTCTTGGTAATTTTCTTTTTAAAAGAAATGTTAATCTTGATCTACCCAAAAGAAAAATACGTAGAGCCCGATTACATAGAAAATTTTTAAGACCTTATTTGTCTATAACAATAAACAGTAAACGTTCATTAAAAAGAAGTAGATCTGTAGATTTAATTCTTTTAACAAGAACTGAGCGTAAAGCCGTATTAAGAGGTCTCCAAAGTATAGCCACACACCAAAATGCCGACGAAGAATATGGAAGAACCGTATCAAAATAACTCATCAGAAAATATTGAAAGCATCAAGAATGTTTCTGGGCATTTCAAAGATTGGTTTTTGGATTATGCCTCCTATGTAATTCTTGAAAGAGCCGTTCCAGCCTTAGAAGATGGATTAAAACCTGTTCATAGGCGAATTCTTCATTCTATGAAAGAAATTGACGATGGAAGATATCACAAGGTTGCAAATATCATTGGGCATACCATGAAATATCATCCACATGGAGACACTTCTATTGGAGATGCACTAGTTCATATTGGTCAAAAAAACTTATTAATAGATACGCAAGGTAACTGGGGAAATATCTTTACAGGGGATCGAGCAGCCGCTTCAAGATATATAGAAGCTCGCCTTACCCCTTTTGCATTAGAAACTCTTTTTAATCATAAAATTACCAATTGGTTAAGTTCTTATGACGGAAGAGGAAAAGAACCTGAAGTTCTCCCTGCAAAGTACCCAATACTTCTGTATCATGGTGTAGAGGGAATTGCTGTTGGACTTTCTACTAAAGTAATGCCTCATAATTTTAATGAGCTTATTGATGCAAGTATTGCCATTCTAAAAAATCGTTCTTTTAAACTAGTACCTGATTTCCCAACAGCAGGTTTGGCTGATTTTTCAAACTATAATGATGGGAAAAAGGGAGGAAAAATTAAAGTTCGAGCAAGAATTTCTATAGAGGACAATAAAACACTCAAAATAAGCGAAATTCCTTTTGGGACAACAACATCCTCTCTTATTGATTCTATCCTAAAAGCTAATGATAAGGGTAAAATAAAGATAAAGAAAGTAGAAGATAACACAGCAGAACATGTAGAAATATTAGTTCATTTAGCACCCAATATTTCGCCAGATCAGATGATAGATGCACTTTATGCATTTACAGATTGCGAGGTAAATATCTCTGTATATTGTTGTGTAGTTCATGAAGACAAACCTGTATTTATAGGTGTTTCAGATATTTTAAGATTCAATACACAAAATACTGTTGATCTACTCACTAGTGAACTTAAAATAAAACTGGGTGAAGCAAAAGAACAATGGCATTTCTCTAGCTTAGAGAAAATTTTTATTGAAAATAGAATTTATCTAAGAATAGAAGAAGCAGAAACTTGGGAAGAGATTATTCAAGAAATAAGAACAGGTCTTGAACCCTTTATTGGAAATCTTGAAAGAGCCGTTACCGATGATGATATTGCAAGACTTACAGAAATAAAGATCAAAAGAATATCTAAATATGACTCCTTTAAAGCTGAAGAGAACATTCTCAAGATTGAAGGAAAAATTGCAGAATACCAGCATCATTTGACCAATATTATCGACTATACCATAGATTTTTTCAAAAATATTAAGGAAAAATATGGAAAAGGAAGAGAACGAAAAACTGAAATTACAAATTTCGGAACTATTCAGGCAAATAGAGTGGCAATAGCTAGTGAAAAGCTTTATGTAAACCGTGAAGAAGGTTTTGTAGGAACAGGTTCCTCTATGCGTAAAGAGGAATACGTTTGTGATTGTTCTGATATTGATGATATCATAGTATTTAGAAAAGATGGTACTATGGTAGTAAGTAAAGTAGATGATAAAAAATTCTTAGGGAAAGATATTCTCTATGTCAATGTTTTCAAAAAAGGAAACACACGTAAGATTTATAATGTGATCTACGAAGATGGAGCAACAAAGTTTACTTACCAAAAACGTTTTGCAGTAAAAACCATCACAAGAGATAAAGAATATAGAATTTCTTCAGATCATAAGAAATCTAAAATTCTCTATTTCTCTGCAAACCCAAATGGAGAAGCAGAATTAGTAGAAATAAACCTCAAAACACAGTCTAGAACTCGAAAATTAAAGTTTGAATTAAACTTTGCAGATCTCGCCATTAAAGGTAGAGGAGTTAAAGGAAATCTTGTTTCAAAATTTCCAATCAAAAAAATAGAATTCAAAGCAGAAGGAAACTCCACATTAGAACCTGTAAAAATCTGGTTAGACGAAAGTATTATGAGGCTTAACCGAGAAGAAAGAGGTGAACTTCTAGGGGCTTTTGGACCAAAAGATAAATTGATTGAGATTACTGATGATGGGAAATACCGAGTGATTACTCCAGATTTAACAACGCATTTTGAATCAAATTGGTTAAAAATTGAGAAGTGGCATTCAGAAAAACCAATCACCGCAGTATATTATTATCCTGAAAAGGAAAAACACTATATCAAAAGGTTTGTTGCAGAACCAAGCTCTAAACCATTTACAGAGTTTCTACCCGATGAAAAATGTCGCTTAGAATTTGTGTCTACTGCATGGAAACCTCAATTTCAAATTCATTTTAGGAAACAAAGAGGTAAAGATCTTCGTGAATCCGAAACGATTATTGCTGATGAGTTTATAGAAATCAAAGGCTTTTCTGCCATGGGGAATCAGCTAAGTGGATTTACCATAAAAGATGTGGAAGAGCTAGAATCTATTCCTTATGAAGAACCACAAGTAGAAATAGAGGAAGAGAAAGAGACTCCTACCCTTTTTGATGAAATGGAAGGAAATCCACAAGAAGAATAATTTAAATGAGTGATGATCGTTATATACTAAATCATCACTCTATTTTCATTTATTTCATCTTTCTCCAAAACGCCATCACGTAATCGAATAATTCTTTTGGTGTGAGCGGCAATATCGTCTTCATGAGTTACAACTACCAAGGTGTTTCCTGCATCATTAAGCTCTTGAAATAGTGCCATGATTTCTCTAGAAGTTTTAGAATCTAAATTACCCGTAGGTTCATCAGCAAGAATTATTGAAGGATTATTGACCAATGCTCTTGCAACAGCAACCCTTTGCCTTTGCCCACCAGAAAGCTGATTGGGTTTATGGTCAAGCCGGTCTCCTAAACCTACTTTTTCCAATACTTCTGTGGCTCTTCGTTCTCTTTCCTTTTTAGGAATACCAGAATAAACTAAAGGTAAAGCAACGTTTGCCAAAGTGGTTAACCTAGGGAGTAAATTAAAAGTTTGAAAAACAAAACCTATTTCAATATTTCTAATTTTTGCCAACTCTCTATCGCCTAAGTTACTCACGTTTTTCCCATTAAAAATATAGCTACCAGAACTTGGCGTATCCAAAAAACCTAAAACATTCATTAAGGTAGATTTCCCAGAACCTGAAGGTCCCATAAAAGCTACAAACTCTCCTTTATCAACTTTTAGATCAAGTCCTTTTAGAACCTCTAATTTTTGATCCCCAAGTATAAAATGCTTGTGAATATCCCTAACATCAATTACTGCATCCATCCTACTCAACCATTTTTAATAAAGTTCTGAAGGCAACAAATTTACCTTCGTATTTTACGTTATGTGCTCTTTGTAATTTAGGAGCATCATTTTTCATATAATCCTCCAAAATTTCATGATTTTCACACAAATATTGGATAGAATAAGTAATTCCTTGCGGATCATCTGAAAGTACTTTACAGAATCGATTATCAATAAATTTTCCGGTAGCCATAACCTCTGGAATATGGGTTTCTTTCATCCATTGAAGCCATTCTGTGTGTACAGTTTCTTCGATATTTACGGTAACGTTATAGATTATTTTCATGAGTTTTTTTTAGTTTTTTCAGATTGATTCTTGTTTGACTTGCCCAATAACTTGATGGGTAATCTATCAAGAGTTTTTCATACAATTCTTTTGCTTTGTCTTCTTTATTCAAAGAGAATTGAAATAATTTGGCCTTTTCAAAAAGGGCATTATCTTTTAAAATACTTTCGGGTAAGCCCAAAATAGCATTCAGGTATTTTTCTTCTCTTTCAAAATTATTTTGAGCTTGAGCAATCTTAAAAAGCAAATAATAGGCATCATCAATCAGATAATCTGAATCACTCAACTCTAACAACTTTGAGAGTTTTTTTTGTGCTTCCGTAAACCTTTTTTGATGAAAATACAGATCTGCACGAGCATACATTTGTAAGGAAAAAATATTGGAATCTAAATTTAAACTCTCTTGAATCAACAAAGAAAGCTCCATGGCATTATTCGCCACTACTTTTGAAGTAGCACTCCTTAGTACCTTTAACTGATCAAATGCCCACTGAAAATCTGCTTGGTAAAAACTAACTTTTGCTTTTTTAAACCGAGCTAAATGCCCCAATTTGTCAAATTCGAAATCCTTTTCTACTTGATTATAATAGAGTAAGGCATCCCACATTTGGTTTTTTTCTACCAAAATATCTGCCAAAAGTAATTTACTATTAGCCAGTTCTTTATTTTTATTTAGCGGATACTCTAAGCATTGAATTAGAATATTTGATGCTTTATTAGGATCATTTTTAAAATTCAGATAGGACTTTGCCTCTAGCTGTTGACTAGCAAGATTGCTGCTTCCTCTTGGATATTTTAAAAAATAGGCATCAAATTCTTCAAATAAGAGATTCTGCTCCTCTTCTGTCACGTTTTTTTGAGATTCTAAAGAACGAAAAAGCACACGTAATTTAGCTTCGTGAGCAGCTTTTGTTATATCTTGTTGATGTGTTCCGTCCATCAGGAAATCTAAAGCCGAAATTGCCGAGTTCCACGCTTCATTGGATGCACAAAGTATGGCAAAATTTAAAATTCGATCTCCTCGTAATTTGTGTTTTCTTTCTAAAGATTTCTCTTGTCTAAATGCTCTATCAAATTCTTTTTGATGGGTGAATACCCATATTAATAATTCCTGCATTTTTTGATTCTCCTCCTCTTTTAGAGAAATGAGCGCCTGTTTTTTTATTATCGGGAGTATTTCTGGATAATCAGCAACCGATTTTTGCATATTACCTAAAATACTATTATAACTTCCTGGTGAGTTCTTGATCAAAAGAAAGTAATTACTTACCAATTTTTCTTTTTCTTCTGTATAATTATATAATCTCAACAAATAATATGCTGTTCGAAAATTATATTGCCTAGTCAACTCATCTTCATATAATTTCACAGCATATTCCACAAGATTATTTCTTTCTAGTTTTAAAGAAATTCCTTGAATATTTCTAAAATTAACCATTCCACTTTTAGAAAATGAATCAAAAACACTTTCTGCATCAGATTTTTTTTGAGCCTTAGCCAAAAGAAATTTGTCAAGATGGGCATATAGATCTTTTCGATATTTTTTTAGCCGTTTTTTGTTTATTTTCTCCGCTTTTTGCCAATCCTTTAGAGCATAATAACAATTAAACAATTGCTGATAATAGGCATTTCCTCTATGCTGCTTATAGAGTTTCTCATATATTATTAATGCTTTATCGTATTCTGTTGCCTGAAAATACTTTTGTGCAATATTTGCATCATTTTGAGCAAATGTAGTCCCCACAATAAAGAGAAATACTATTTTTAATCCGTATTTTACAACCCATTTCTTGTCCATAGGATAAAAGTATGAAAATCCCATCTTCTGCCATTCATAATTATTTGCTTTTTGGTTAAAATGAGATAAAATTTTCTATTATTCAACAAAAAACCAGTATCGAATATGTTCAATACTGGTTCTGAGATCATGCTAATCAATTGATAATAAAATATCTACGATTACATCAAAACATCTTCTTTTTCTATTTCACAGATCCATTTTTTAATCTGCTGTTTGTCCTTATTTTTAAAGTACAGGGACTTTGGGAAAATTGTTGCAACAAACTCATATTGTGTATTTAGATCTTTACATGTAAGCTGATCAACATATTCCACTTCTTCCTCTGGAAGCATAAAAAAAGCACCTCCAGTAGTTTTTACAATACGATTTTTCTCAATTTCATAAATTAATGAATCTGCAGTAACATCATCCATACTATCTGGTGTTCCATAAATATGTAAACTGAGATAAGGTTGTGCTGTTTGGTTTCCCATTTGATGAATTAATGCATTGTTTACCATTGCAATATCTCCTGATTGAAAGCTTTCCTTTCTGGCAATTTTTAGATCATTTTCAGCATCCATTCTATAAATATAATGAGATGCATTCCCAAAAACTTGCACAGCTCCCCACTGAGTATATCCATGATTGTGCACTCCAGAGAAATCACCTGGCATCCAAGACATTACCATTACTTCATAATTAGAGCCCTGGTAAACCATTTTTCTACCATATCCTTCGTGCTTAGGATGGTGAAAATCTGCCCAATGCATAAGATCTTTTTCCGCTAATTTTAGCTCCATCAAGAACTGCTTGATAGCAATTGGTGCCAAGTTTTTATCACTTGACAAAAAATCTACGAGCTTTTGTATTTTTTCGTTCATTCCTTAATGAGTTTTTCTAAGATAATCATGTCTAAAAATTGGTTATCTATCATTCCAATTTTATGTTGAATTCCTACTTTTCGATAGCCAAAAGATTTAAAAAATTGAATGCTTCTTTGATTGTCTGCAAATATTTTTGCGGTAAGATGGTAATAATCAAATAAACGTGCCTTCTCAATGAGGTTTTCATGGATTTGAGAGCCCAATCCTTTTCTTGTTTGTTTAGGTTTTAGATAAATAGAGACCTCGGCTGCATGGCGATAACCTTCTCTATCAGAATATTTTTTTAATATTCCCCAACCCACAACTTCTTCTTGTTCTGTGGCAACTAGTAAGCACTCTCTTTGACTAAAATCTTGTACCCACTTAGCGATACTCTCTCTGTTCTTCAAACTTCTATCCATTGTAGCATTTCCTGCTTGGATATAGTGATTATAAATTTCGGCAATTTCTAGAAAATCTCCAGATTTCACCAAATCAATTTTCACTTTATTGTTCATAGATAAACTGATATTTTTTCTCCCAATTAAAACCAGAAATAAAGTCTTTAGCTTTCATCCTTTTTTTACCTTCCAACTGTAATTCATCAACAATAATAACACCATCTTTACAGTTAATATGTATTTCTTTTTGGTGGTGATAAAAGCTACCTATCGAACCTTCAATTGCTCTTTTTTCAAAACGGCAATTGAAAAATTTAATCTGTTTTTTAAAATCTTCTGCCGTCAATTTTGCAAAAGCTCCAGGAAATGGATTCAAACCACGGATATGGTTGTAGACAATTTCTACAGGGCGATCAAAATTTATTTCACAAGTTTTCTTGAAAATTTTTGGAGCATGTTTAAGTTGATTTTCATCTTCAAAAAGTTCATGCTGATTTCGAGTATTTACTTCATCATTGATAATTTTATCCAAAGTTTCCAATACCAATTCTCCTCCTAATTTCATCAGCTTTGAGTAAACAGAACCGACAGTATCTTTCTCTTCTATAGCACATTTTTTATAGTCGATGATTGCTCCAGTATCTATTTTTTCATCGATAAAAAAGGTGGTTACTCCCGTTTCTTTTTCTCCATTGATAACGGCCCAATGAATGGGTGCAGCACCACGATAATGAGGAAGAAGAGATCCATGCAGATTAAATGTTCCTTTGGATGGAATACTCCAAACAATTTTTGGTAACATTCTAAAAGCAATCACCACAAAAATATCTGCATTCCATTGCTGGAGTTGATCAATAAATTCTTCATTTTTGAGTTTTTCTGGCTGTGCCAGTTCTAAGCCATGCTCCACAGCTACTTTTTTTACCGCACTTGATTGAAGTTTCATTCCACGACCTGCTGGTTTATCAGGGGGGGTTACTACCCCAACTATTTGATGATTTTCTTCGATCATCTTTTCAAGTATATAGGAAGCAAAATCTGGCGTTCCCATAAATACGATTCTCAATCCTTTTTTTTCGGTCATTATTCTTCTGTTATTTCTATGATTGAAAAATCATATCTCGAAAATCTTTTCGAATTTGTTCTAAAGTTGCCAATATTTCAGGTATTTCCGAAGAAGTTACCAGTTTCATTCTATAGGGCTTTATTCCTCTTAATCCTTTAAAATAACCTGCATAATGCCTTCTAGTTTCTACAATTCCTAGCACAGGTCCTTTCCATTCTAAAGCTTTTTGGAGGTGTTTTATTGCAGTATCTACTCTTTCATCAATTGTTGGTGGTGGAAGTATATTTCCTGTTTCTAAAAAATGTTTTATCTCTCTAAAAATCCATGGATTTCCTATTGTTGCTCTTCCTATCATCAAACCATCAACAGGATATTCCTCGAGCATTTGAAGGGCTTTTTGAGGAGAATCTATATCTCCATTTCCAAAAATAGGAATTTCTATATTAGGATTTTGAGCAATTTTTGAGATTAAGGTCCAGTCTGCACTACCTTTATACATCTGTTTTCTTGTACGCCCGTGAATAGACAATGCTTTTATACCTACTTCTTGAAGTCTTTCTGCTACTTCTTCTATTTGGATACTGTTTTCATTCCAACCCAAACGGGTTTTAACCGTTACTGGCAAATCTGTATGATCTACAACAGCCTTGGTCATTTCTACCATTTTAGGAATATCTTGTAAAATCCCTGCTCCCGCTCCTTTTCCCACTACTTTTTTTACGGGACAACCATAGTTGATGTCCAAAATATCTGGGCGGGCTTCGGTAACTATTTTTGTTGCCTGAATCATTGAGTCAATATTTCCACCAAAAATTTGGATTCCAACTGGCTTTTCTTCAGGAAGAATATCTAGTTTAATAGTGCTTTTATCTGCATCACGAATTAAACCTTCACTAGAAATAAATTCTGTAAACATCAAATCAGCTCCATTCTCTTTGCATAAAACTCGAAAAGGAGGATCTGAAACATCTTCCATAGGCGCCAATATCAAAGGATTTTTTGGCAGTATTATATCTCCAATTTTAACCACAACTTCTTTTTTTGCAAATATAATTCTTTCATGAAAAAATGAAAAGATTCAAAAGAGTACAATTATTATATTTAAACCCTTATCCTTACCCATGGGTAAATGACACCATAAATGGGATAAGGGGGATGTATAGATAAGAATCAAAAAAAAAGCAAACTATCAAAAAATGATAATTTGCTTTTAAGTTGTTTACAAATAACTTAGTCTATGATCAGCACTTGCCTTATTCCTTGATAACAATTTTCTCTGTAGAGGAATAACTGTTTGTCTTAATCTCAACAAAATAAGTCCCTATCTTTAAATCATCTAACTTTATATTCACTTCTTCGGTTTCAAATTGCTCTTGAATAATCAATCTTCCGAGGTTGTCTGTAATTCTCACTTGGTATGAAACCAAGTCGCTGTTCTCCTGAGAAATTATAATAGTTTCTTTGATGAAATCTATTTGTATCGGTTCCAAAACCTGCACAGAATTTGTCAACTTCGCCTTTTTTACAATCAAAATTTCGTTTTCTATAAAAGTACTTTTCTGTTGGAAATTATTAAATTCAAGGTTTAGATTTTGTTCTTTCCCACCTGAATTTATTTTGAAAGTTAGGTCTTTTCCGTCAATGCTTTTAGCTTCATCTCCAAATATTGTTATAGGTAAATGAGTGTTTTGATAAACTCCTGCTCCTACTAGTTTGTCTCCTACAAAAACACCTATTTCAGCGTGAAGCTCTGGTTTGTTTTGCCAAGTATTTTCAGGAATCATAATGTGCATATTTCTTTGACTTTTAGCTACACCATGATAGAAATTAGCTGTCTTAGGCTGCTGTTTTTTTGCTGACAGAATAGGAGTAGAATTTGCAGGAAATGTAAATGTAGTGTCTTCTAACATTCTTATTTGATAACCCGCACCTACGTTCATGTTTCCAATATTATTAATATTGAAACTTGGCCAATAAACTGCTCCTGCACCATTTTTCACAAGGAAAATATTATTAGAAATACCGCTAAGAACATTTGCTATATTTGCATTATTCTTTCTAGGATACCCAATATAAGACCATCCTTGATTGAGTGTAATTGTGTGTTGTTCTGGCAAAATACTTGTTCCTGTAATCAACAAACTTGTGTCAGCTGTCATATTTATTTTATAAGCTTCTGCAATATTCCACTTATTAATATTATTAACACCTGCACTTGGCCAATAAACTGATCCATTTTCGTCTTTCACAAGGAAAACTCTATTTTCTATTGATTGTAAAACTTGATGAATAGAATCATTGTCTGGAATAACATTGGTAGAAACAAAATTCCATCCTGTCACTAAATCTAAAGTATGAGTAGAACCATTTTCGAATTTAATCGCTTCACTGATTCCATCTGTTTCAAACACGCCTTGATTTGGCTGAGAAGCATTATAAACTGTATTCAAATCATAAGTTAGATTTGTACTTGCTTTCCATAGTTTCCAAACAAAGTTCTCATTTTCTTCAAATCCGTTATCTATGTTTGCCAGTTTTTTGAAAGCAGTAATTGCAGAATTTGATCCATTCCAAATGCTTTTTCCTCCACATTGTAATTGAGCTCCTTTTGTGTAAAAAACGCCAATATAATCTCCTGAATCTAATCCTACACTTAAATCAGAAACATCAACCATATTTTGAATAAGGATCGTGTGGTTATCAGGTGTATTGACTACACTCCAAATACTATCCGTAGGTTGAGTAAACACACATGAACCATCATCGGTATTCGCATTGTTCATATAATTTGATGCTAATGGATTGGTACATCCATTCACAATTGCTACACAACTACCATCATCTACATTGGCATTTGCATTATAATTAAATGCTGTTGAATCCATACATCCCAAAACTTTTGGAATACATGTTCCATTATCCGTATTTGCATTGGCATCAAAATTCAATGCACTTGTGTCAATACATCCATAGACTTTTTCAATACATGATCCATCATCTACATTGGCATTTGGATTATAGTTAAACATAGTGTCATTCATACATCCAAATACTTTAGGAATACATGTTCCATCATTGGTATTTGCATTTGCATTATAATTTAAGGCGGAAGTGTCTATACATCCAAGAACTATTGGTTGGCAACTTCCATCATCAATTGCTGCTTGTGGATGGTAATTAAAGGCTGTTTGATCTGTACATCCCCAGGCATTGATAGATATGGACACAAAAGGATTGTAAGTAGCAGCATTTGCAACGTTTGCAAAACCATTAACTAAATAATTCCCATTTGAAGTAAAGTTATGTGTGATTGGGTTTCCATACTGGATTGCACTTCCATCTCCAAAATTCCAATAAACATAAGAAAAGGCACCCACATTTCCAGTTGCCTGAAAAGTATAGGTAAAGGGTCCTACTTTTGTTGCAATTATCCCTACTCCATTATAAATACAAGAACCATCATCTGTGTTTGCATTGGCATTATAATTTAATGCACTAGCATCCAAACATCCATGATATGGGTAGGTACAAGAACCATCATTAAAAATAGCTGCAGGATTATAATTTAAAGCATTTGAGTCTTTACACCCCACTACTCCTGCTGTAGGTTGAGTTGTATATTTCCATGTATCAGACCATGTTCCGTTTCCACAAACATTTATGGCTCGTACTCTCCAATAATGCTCTTTGTTATAGGTTGCATTAAAAAATGCTTGATGTTCTGAGATCCCAGAAGTTCCAGTATAAACTGGATTTGCAAATGACGTATTTGTATCTATCTGGATTTCATAAGAAGAAGCAAAAAATGCATCATTCCAATCTAAAGAGATTATTTGCGGCTGTAAAACAGCATTATTTGCTGGGGAAGTTAAAAAAGTGATCGATGGTGAGTTTGTCGTAATTTCCAAATTAAACTGTTGAGAATCTACAGAATTTGAAAAATCATTTGTAGCAATTATCGAAAACAATGTATTAGATGCGGTATTATTCGCATTGGTTATTTGAATCTGAACATTTCCATCTGCATTAAGCGTACTGGGAGAAAAAGTGGCATTTGCTCCTACAGGAAGATTGTTCGCTACAAAAGTGATGTTTCCTTGGGCTGTTGCCTTTACATCTACTTCCATTTCAAACTGCGTAGAGTTCGTACCGCAAATTGCTCTTGCGGTATCTCCCACAGGTGAAAGTGTGAAAAAAGGTAATTGATTTAAAATCGTTACAATGCTGGATCCTTGATATGTTTCACCATTATGAGTTATTGTGGCTACAGCTGAAACTGTTCCGTTGAGAACTCCTGTAACTATTCCAGTCATAGGATCGATAACTGCTTGTCCCGTAATGGGCGTTATAGACCAACTTACCGTTTCTCCTGAAAAGGTATCTGGATCCATTGTGTATACCATTTGCAGCGTATCACCATCATTGAAAATTGTATCTATCCCAGACATTGCCGAAACAATCACTCCAGGGTCTGAAGGGGCTTGTGCTTGGGAGTTGTAAGAAAAACTAAATAAAATTGCAAAACAAAATGTGTAAATATACTTCAGCATATTTCGGTTCTTTTTTAATAAAAATAGGTATCCTCACAAATATAGTCAAAAGTATTGAGACAATTAGACTTGGTATTTATAGAATATCACTATAAAAAACGTGATCATTTATTAAATATTAATCGACTAATAAATCATAGACTCCCCGTATTGTGTTTGATGTTGATTTTCATTAATTTACAAATCTCATAACTACAGGTAAATGAACGTTAGAAATTGTTTCACAAGTCTCTTGAATACGTTTTGTCTCTAAAATAGTCTCCTTTTGAAATATTTTAAGAGAGAGAAACAACATAAAAATAGGTATTTAAATAAACCTATTTTTTTCAAAGAATATAAACTTTGATAATTTGATAACTCCCCTTTTTCCATTTCCCACATCTGCCCAGAAAGTCCTTCCTTGTTAATTTTTTCATTTTCCTCGGCATAAATAAATAAAGGTTTTTCTATAATTCCCTGGCTATCATCTTGGGCAATTTTTAGCCATAAATGATAATCCTCAGAATATTTTTGATTTTCAGGAAAACCTCCAGCATCAAGAACAGCTTGCTTTTTGACCATCACTGAGGAAGTAACAAAATAATTTTTCAATAAAAGTTGATTAAAATTTACCTTTCTAAAAGCTCCTGATCCTTTGTCTTGAGCTCTAAGACCTGCTAACATATTCAAATCGGGATTTTGATCAAAACAAACTAATTGCTCTTCAATTTTATTGGGTAGCCAAGCATCATCTGAGTCAAGAAAGGCTATGTATGCTGAAGTTGCCATAGAAACACCTTTATTTCTTGCTACCGAAGGACCTTGATTCTTCTGTAGAAAATAATGGATATTCATTTCAGGGTTTTCTTTATGATATTTGTCAATTACCATGGCAGAATCATCTGGAGAACCATCATTCACTAAGATAATCTCATCTACTTTTCTCGTTTGATTTTTGATAGAATCCAATGCTCTAATAATGCTCTTTTCTGCTTTATATACAGGGATAATTACCGAAACTGTAGCCATTTCTATTTTTGTCTTTTTTTTCAAAATTAATTTGTTCCTTATAATCATAATATTAGCTTCTAAATATCAAGAAACTAAAAGGACTTTTGTCACTTTAGCAAAAAACAAATTATATTTGTTCGTGCACAAAGTAATAACAAACATGGAAATTAACAGCGAAATAGTTGAAAAAAAAATAGCGAAATTCTTCCCAGATCTCGCTCAAGACCCCGAATTGGTTAAGCTAATCATTATGGATGGTCGTTTTTTTGAGTTAGAAAAAGGAGATTCCATTATGGAAACTGGGAAAAACATCAACTTTATACCACTTGTGGTACATGGTTCATTAAAGGTTTTTAAGGAAACTGATGAGGGAGATTTACTATACCTCTATCATATTCAAAAAGGAAACCTTTGTGTAGCTTCTATTCATTGTTTAGGTACACATATTCAATCAAAAATTAGGGCTCAAGCAGTTGAAACAACAGAGATATTTGCTATTCCAGCTACTTTAATGCCTAAATTGATGAGAGATCATCCTTATTGGTTTCAGTTTGTGATAAATTCTTGGCAATCAAAGTTTGAAGAATTACTAGAAACGATTGACAATATAGCTTTCAAACAATTAGATGAACGTTTAATAGACTATCTAAAAAAGCATCAAGCAGTTAGTAATACGTCAAAAATACATGTTACTCATGCGCAAATTGCTTCTGAGTTAGGGTCTAAGAGAGAAGTAATTTCGCGTTTATTGAAAAAACTTGAAAAAGATGGGTTGGTAGAACTTGGTAGAAACAAAATCAAAATCATCAATCTTTGAAAATAAGCCTTGAAGAATTAAATCTTTTGGTTGAAAAATATAATCAACCAAACTTTATTGAGCTTGACCCTATTTCTATCCCACATAGTTTTAAACGAAAAGAAGATATAGAAATGAGTGGTTTTCTTACTTCTGTAATTGCTTGGGGAAGAAGAGATCAAATTCTAAAAAAATCAAATGAACTCATGAGGCGAATGGATTATTCGCCTTTTGAATTTATCAAAAACTTTGAATCTTCGGATATTCAATCACTTGAAGGGTGGTTATACAGAACTTTTCAAACAGAAGATTTGATTTTTTTCCTAACAAGATTTCAAGAAATTTTTTCTAAACAACAAAATCTTGAAGAATATTTTAAAACCTTTATAGCTCCTGAAGAATGTCATTATTCTGGTGCAATTTCTCGTTTTAAAGAAGATTTTTTCTTGCCACAACCCACTCATAGAGCTTCAAAGCATTTGCCAAATCCTTTAAAAGGTTCAGCAGCAAAAAGATTTCACATGTTTTTAAGATGGATGGGAAGGAAAGATGAAAATGGAGTAGATTTTGGTCTTTGGAAATCATTGGATCCACAATTTTTATCCTGCCCTTTAGATACCCATTCTGGTAGAGTTGCAAGAGCCTTCGGTTTATTGAAAAGAAAACAAAATGACTTTAAAGCACTCCAAGAGTTAGATCAAACATTGAGAAAACTCAAGCCCAAAGATCCTGCAGTATTTGATTTTGCACTTTTTGGAGCAGGAGTTGATGGTATTTTATAACACCAAAACACAATAAAAACAAAGACTTTTCGTATTTTTAAAGTTCGGAAAGATGGGTTTTAGTAATATATCGAAATGATACCTACCAGAAAAACTACAATAAGAATGGTATGAATGAAATCGATTCATAAATTCCAATTAAAAAGAACTAAGAATTAAAAAATATTTGAAAGATATGAGCTATAACGCCAAAATACTTTGGGTAGATGATGAAATAGAATTCTTGAAACCCCATATCATGTTTCTTGAAAACAAAGGTTACCAAGTAAAAACTGCAAATAATGGAGAAGATGCATTATCGCTTATTGATCAAGAAAATTTTGACATCATTTTCCTAGATGAAAATATGCCTGGAATGTCGGGAATAGATACTTTGGAAAAAATTCATGATGGTGTTATTACGCCCATTGTAATGGTTACTAAAAGTGAGGAAGAAAGTATCATGGATATGGCAATTGGGTCAAAAATTTCTGATTATTTGATCAAACCCGTGAATCCTATGCAAATTCTTTTGACCATAAAAAAACAACTGGATAGCAATCGATTAATTAAGGAAAAAAGCAACTCAGATTACCAAAAAGAATTTCGATCTTTGAGTATGGATATTTCTATGGCACAATCTTTTGAAGACTGGCTTCAGATTTATCAAAAACTTACCAACTGGGAAATAAAATTACACGAAGCAGAAACTTCAATGTCTGAAATTCTTGAAACGCAAAAAAGAGAAGCCAATCAAGAGTTTTTTAAATTCATTAAAAATCAATACCCAGAGTGGTATGCTTTTCCAGAAGAAGCTCCTACCCTTTCCCATACTGCTTTTAAGAAAATGGTATTTCCAAAACTGAAAGCAGGCAAAAAAACCTGTTTAATTGTTGTAGATAATCTACGGTATGATCAGTATGTAATCATCCGCCCATTATTATCTGAGCTGTTTAATCGCCAAAAAGAAAGATTTTACTACTCCAACTTACCTACAACTACTCAGTACACAAGAAATAGTTTCTTTAGCGGACTGACTCCTTTACAAATACAGAAAAGATATCCTGATAAATGGATGTATGATCATGAGGAAGGAAGCAAAAATGATTTTGAAGAATATTTTTTAGAATTACAATTAGCAAGACTAGGGTTTGATCATGAATTTATGTTTGAAAAAATCTTCAAAAAAGATTATGGAGATATGATTTCAAACGAATTCTCAGACTGGAGTCAAAATCAATTTAACTGTTTGATTTTTAACTTTGTTGATATGCTTTCTCATGCTAAAACGAGTTTAGATATGATCAAGGAATTATCGAGCTCAGAAAAAGCATATAGAGATCTAACACTTACTTGGTTTAAGAATTCTAATTTATATGAAATTCTAAAAAAATTGGCTGCAGCCAAAATTGATGTACTCATTACTACAGATCATGGAATGATTTCTATAGAAGAGCCCATAAAAATTATTGGAGACAAAGAAACCAGTACCAATTTGAGATATAAAACGGGTAAACAGCTCTCATTATCAGAAAAAGAAGTAATGATTGTAACAAATCCAGAGGAACTTCATCTTCCAAAATCTAACTTATCGAGTACTTTTGTATTTGCCAAACCTTATAAATATTTGGCTTATCCAAATAATTATAAGAAATATGTAAACTATTACAAAGACACCTATCAACATGGTGGAATTTCTATGGAAGAAATGCTTTGTCCGTTTATAGAACTATCCAATGAGTAAAAATACAATCTACCCCTGTAATGAACTAAAAGATTTGCAGTCCATTACTCAGCAAATTATTCATTCTCATCCTAAAAATATCATTCTATTAAAAGGAGATTTAGGTGCTGGAAAAACCACATTTATAAAAGAATTTTGTGAGTGTAAAAAAGTGATCGACAAGGTAACAAGTCCCAGTTTTTCTATTGTAAATGAATATTTGACTGAAACAAACACAAAAATTTATCACTTTGATTTTTATAGACTAGAAGATGAAAATGAGGCTTGGGATATAGGAATTGAAGAATATTTTGAAAGTGGAAACATTTGTTTAATAGAATGGCCAGAAAAAATTCCTTCTCTCCTACCAAAAGATCATTCTATTATCGAAATAAAAAAAACAGGAGAAAACAGGAGAGCATATTGTGTAACAATCTAATGATAAAAAATGACGAGTAAAATACTTTATAAATCAAACCTAAGAACAGAAGCAAAGCATCTAAAGTCTGGAAACACCATTATAACAGATGCACCAATAGATAATCATGGAAAAGGAGAAGCATTTTCTCCAACAGATTTATTGGCCACTTCTCTTGCTCAATGTGTATTGACAATTATGGGAATTAAGGCAGCAGATATGCAATTATCTATTGATGATTCCACAGCAGAAGTTACAAAATTCATGGGATCTAATCCTAGAAGAGTTTCCGAAATTTTGATCGATTTTTATATCAAAGGGGACTTTTCTGAAAAAGAAAGAAAAATTCTTGAAGCAGCAGGAAGAGCCTGCCCTGTAAGCAAAAGTTTGCATATAGAAGTAAAACAGAACTTAACGTTCCATTGGGAACAAAAATAATACGATGAAAAAAATTGCCATTTTCCCAGGATCTTTTGATCCCATCACCAAAGGTCATGAAGATATCTTGCTAAGAATGCGTCCTTTGTTTGATAAAATTATTGTAGCCATAGGAAACAATAGTACAAAGAAATATATGTTTGGACTAGAGCAAAGAATGAGATGGATAGAGCAAACTTTTGCTGAATTTGATAATATAGAAACGGACTCTTTTCAAGGGCTAACCGTAAATTACTGTAAAGAAAAAGATGCTAATTTTATTCTCAGAGGTCTTAGGAATTCAAATGATTTTGAATACGAAAAAAGTATCGCTCAAATGAACAATACTTTAGTTCCCAACATTGAAACCATTCTTGTATATACAAAACCTGAATATGCCTCAATTTCTTCTACAATCATAAGAGATATTATCAAAAATGGATCTGACGCTAGTCGTTTTCTTCCCGAAGAAGTGAAGATAACGTCGGATAAGTCTTCTCAATAAATTCTGTTTTTTCTTCCCAAGGAAGCCAGAAAACATTTGTTATATCTTCCTCTTCTTGTGGAACAAGCGCTTGTTTTGAATCGGCAAACATTTGAAACCAAAATGTACGTTTCAAGACAAGTTTTTTGTTATATGGACAATGATAAATATGATAGGTAGAAGGATACTCCTTACCCAAGGAATCTATGATCACTCCTGTCTCCTCCTCTACTTCTCTTAAAGCTGCTTTTTTCTTTTTTTCTCCAGGATCTATTTTGCCTTTAGGCAAATCCCAAAAACCCTTTCTTTTTATTACTAAAAACTCCTCTTTTTCATTGAATATCAACCCTCCAGAGGCTTTTATATACAAAAATATTTTTTTAAATTTTCGCCAAGCTTCTTTTAAATCAACACATTCTAAATCAAGAACTTCAGCCTTGTTTTCTATAAAATTTAGTACCGTTTTATTTAGTTCCAAGGGGTTAGAAAAATTAACATTATTTTGTTTACTTTCCTTTAACAAAATTCTTTTACTCTTTATAAAAACTTCATACATTTGTGGCATGACAAATAGTTTAGATTCAAAAACTCAAACTGCACTTAAAACGGCAGAATTTCTATTGCAAATTAAGGCAATAAAATTACAACCAGCAAACCCTTTTACATGGGCGAGTGGATGGAAATCTCCAATCTATTGTGATAATAGAATCATCCTTTCGCATCCTTCTACAAGAAACTATGTGAGAGAAGAACTCAAAAATCTTATTCTAGACAATTTTAGCAAGCCAGATGTTATCGCTGGTGTTGCCACTGGAGCCATTGCTCATGGAGTACTTATTGCGGAAGCATTGGGTGTTCCTTTTGTATATGTAAGACCAGAACCTAAAAAGCATGGTAGAAAAAACCAAATTGAAGGTTATATTGAAAAAGGACAAAGCGTTGTAGTTGTTGAAGATTTGATTAGCACAGGAATGAGCAGCTTAAATGCATACAAGGCACTCGTAGAGTTTGGATGCGTTGTAAAAGGAATGGCAGCCATTTTTTCTTATGATTTTGATATTGCGAAGAAAAATTTTGAAGATGCAGGTTGTGAACTTCATACGCTTTCAAGCTACCCTTCTTTACTCAAAAAAGCATTAGAAACTGGTTATATTTCAGAAGAAGAACACGAAACACTTGGTGCTTGGAGAGAAAACCCTTCAGAGTGGAATAACTAATCATTTGTTACTATGTTAAATCTACAATCTGATTCCAAACACATTTCTGCGAGTAAGACCGAAATACTAAAAAAATTTGAGAATCTAGAGTTCTTAAAAAATAGTATCCCTGACGAGGTTACAAATCTCAAACTAGATCAAGATACGGTATCGTTTGATATCATGGGAGGAACAACCATTTCCTTAAAAAGGAATAAAGAAAAAAACGATTCTCTTTCTTTTGTTTCTATTGGAAAATTGAATTTTGATTTAGTAATTAATTTAGAAGAAAAAGGTGCACAAACCGAATCTATTGTAGGCTTTGAAGGAAGTTTTAATCCTATGGTAGAAATGATGGCTAAAAAGCCCTTACAAAACTTTATTAATAAACTCAATCAGAAATTAGGAACACTGGATTTCAAAGAATAACAAAGACCACATTAAGAATCATATAACCCTCGAAGAATTTATTTTTCGAGGGTTTTCTTTTTTCAAGAACAATGTATTCTTATAAGTAAACATGAATACTGGAAGCAAGAAAGTACTTGAACAATGACCAACTTAAAATATCTAAAAAAATGTGTGGAATATCATTGTAACTTGACAGCGATTTAATTACATTTGATACAGAAAAAAATTGAACGATTATGGAATTTCGTATAGAAAAAGACACTATTGGTGAAGTAAAAGTACCTGCCGATAAATATTGGGGTGCTCAAACAGAAAGATCAAGAAATAACTTTAAAATAGGACCTTCAGCTTCGATGCCTATTGAAATAGTACATGCCTTTGCTTACCTAAAAAAGTCTGCAGCATACACCAACTGTGAATTGGGAGTATTGTCTGAAGAAAAAAGAGATTTGATAGGAAAAGTATGCGATGAAATTATTGAAGGAAAACTCAATGAGCAATTTCCATTAGTAATTTGGCAAACAGGATCTGGGACTCAATCCAATATGAATGTAAATGAAGTAATTGCCCACAGAGCGCAAGAACTTGCAGGACGAACTATTGGAGAAGGAGAAAAAGTTCTTTTACCAAATGATGACGTAAATAAATCACAATCTTCAAATGATACATTCCCAACGGGAATGCATATTGCCTGTTACAAAAAAATTGTTGAAAACACCATTCCTGGTGTAGAAAAACTTCGTGATACACTTCAAGCAAAAGCTATTGAATTTAAAGATGTTGTAAAAATAGGTAGAACACACCTAATGGATGCAACACCATTGACTATCGGACAAGAATTTTCGGGATATGTTTCTCAACTAAATCACGGTCTAAAAGCATTAAAAAACACCTTACCTCATTTGGCAGAATTAGCTTTAGGAGGAACCGCTGTAGGAACAGGTCTCAACACTCCAGCAGGGTACGATGTAAAAGTTGCCGAGTATATTGCCAAGTTCACAGGATTGCCATTTATCACCGCTGAAAATAAATTTGAAGCTCTTGCAGCACATGATGCAATTGTGGAATCTCATGGTGCAGTAAAACAACTTGCTGTTTCACTAAACAAAATCGCAAACGATATCCGTATGATGGCTTCAGGACCAAGAAGTGGTATTGGAGAATTGATTATCCCTGCAAATGAACCAGGTTCATCAATAATGCCAGGAAAAGTAAACCCTACACAAGCAGAAGCTATGACTATGGTTTGTGCACAAGTAATGGGTAATGACGTAGCTGTTACGATAGGTGGAACTCAAGGACATTATGAATTAAATGTCTTCAAACCTATGATGGCTTATAACCTTCTTCAAAGTGCAGAACTTATTGGTGATGCATCTGTTTCTTTTAATGACAACTGTGCAGCAGGAATTGAACCAAATCACAAAAGAATTGAAGAACTTCTTAATAATTCTTTGATGCTTGTAACGGCTTTAAATACTAAAATAGGGTATTACAAAGCAGCAGAAATTGCCAATACAGCTCATGAAAACGGAACAACTTTAAAAGAAGAAGCAATTAACCTAGGATACGTAACTGCAGAACAATATGACGAATGGGTAAAACCAGAAAACATGACTGGTTCTATGAAGTAATAGCATTTTTGGTGTTACTAAATAAGCCCCAGAAATGTGTTACTTAAAATGAGACATTCAAACACAAAAAGCACAAGTTCTTATAAAACTTGTGCTTTTTTTTATTATTGCTCCTTTTGTTCAAAAAATAAATATTAGCTTAGTGACATTCAATTAATATATCTATGAAAAAAAACATTATCATCAGTCTATCAGCTTGTTTTTTGATACTCCTAGCCTTTTCTTGTAATAAAACAAAGTGTGTGGAGTGTTCTGCAGACAATGTTACAATAGAATATTGTGAAGACAATTATGATACCTCTGGAAAAGCAGGAGATTTAAGCTTTGATCAATTTATACAGAAACTAAAAGACGTAGGTGCGGTTTGTAAAGATCAATAAAAATAAACGCAATTTATCAATAGAAATTAGTCTGGGTATTCTATTCTTAAATGATAAATATTCCTCAGTTTATTTTTGAATACTTTTTTAATCTGTTCAATCTCTCTTAAATTAATATCAGAGTTATTGAATTGACCTTCTAGCATTTGATTATCTAAAATCTTATCAACCAAAGCATTTATTTTTTGCACATCAGGTGATTGAATACTTTTGGAAGCTGCTTCTACAGAATCTGCCATCATAAGTACCGCTGTTTCTTTTGAAAATGGTTTTGGTCCTGGATATCTAAATGCTTCTTCTGTTAATTCCCCTTCAGGAAAATTTTTCAAATACATTCTATAGAAATACTGCACAGTACTATCTCCATGGTGGGTTCTAATAAAATCGATAATCCTTTCTGGAAGTTTGTACTTTTTTGCCAGCTCTATTCCATCTATTACGTGATCGATAATAATTTTAGCACTTTGATTAAAATCCATCTCATCATGAGGATTCACACTGGTATTTTGGTTTTCGATAAAAAATCTCGGATTTTTCATTTTCCCAATATCGTGATATAAAGCTCCTGCACGTACCAATAATGAGTTTCCTCCAATATCAGAAATGGCCGACTCTGCTAGATTTGCCACTTGCAAAGAATGTTGAAATGTTCCTGGTGCTTTCTCTTGTAATTCCTTTAACAGGGGGTTATTTGTATCAGTAAGCTCTAATAAGGAAATATCAGAAACAAGCCCAAATACCTTTTCAATACCATATACTAAAGGATAGGCAATAATAGTAAGCATTCCACTTATCGCAAGTAAAACCAATGGAAAAAGCTCCAAACTTGACCAAGAAGTACTCTGTAATAACTCAATTGAAATATAAGAAACAAGAT
Source organism: Flavobacteriales bacterium (assembly GCA_025210805.1). NCBI lineage: Bacteria > Pseudomonadati > Bacteroidota > Flavobacteriia > Flavobacteriales > Flavobacteriales bacterium. The sequence continues at coordinate 34,982 of JAOAQX010000023.1, read as the reverse complement.
ATACTACAATAATTTTTACAGCAGAAAGGAATAAATCAGAACGTCTATAAAGACTTTGTACTGTTAGAATTGAGGTAATTCCTCCTATCAATTGAAGAAAAACAAATTGAAAACTGTTAGCCACCACAAAACCAATAATCAGAGTAGCAATAATGTGTACAAAAAGCGCTAAACGGGTTTCATAAAATGATTTAAGAATCAAAGGTAAAAGACAAAAAGGAATAGCAAATACCCATTCTGGAGCAAAATCCATTACCATTTTTGTAGAAATTGTCATCACAATGATTGATAGATAGATAAACAACAAATTATTGTTTTGAATCAAAATTTCCTTATAAAACTGTCCAATAAATATAAATAACAATATTAAACTCAAAGAAATCACTAATAACTGCCCTAAAAATAATAAAGCAATATTAACATTATTCGTATTTTTCTTCTCAAATTCCTTTTGATACGATTCCAATTTCTGGAGGAGATTAGCATCAACCACTTGTCCTTTTGAAACGATCAAAGACCCTGGCTCTGTATAATCTTTAAATTGTGGTATTTTTATTAAAATCTGATTTAAGTGCTTATTTGTTAAAGCCTCATCAAACACAATATTTGGAAGGATATACGGCACTAAAATCTCCGGTAATTCACTATTTTCAAAATGAACAGTTTGAACTGTTTTTAATTCGGCAAGAGCCGAAGATAAACTATAATACTTTTTAGGATCAAATCTCTTTACTTTATGGTCATCATTTACCCAAACTGTTCCAGTTGTAGAGGCCTTATTGCTAATAACCCCTTTAGAATATACTTTTTCAAAATATTTAACACCCACCTCTTTGAGCTCTTTAAATGCTAATATTTGTGGTGCATTTTCTGGAATAGAATCTAGGCTTGTGATTTGCTCATAATTCGTTTGCCACCACAATAAAAAAGCATCGATTTTCTCTTTTTTAACTTGATCGTTCTTAGAAAAATACTGCTTAGCTTCTTTCTTAATACTTGTTCTTTCTGCTTCTAATTCCTTACTATTTCTTTCAACAGAAAATGCAAAATCGGCATAGAGGTTTTCGTGTTGCCAAGGTTTGTTTTCCTGAAATTCATACTTAAACCTTATTTCTCGAGGAAGTAGAAAAGTAAGAATGAGGATAGAGAAACCCAAAATGAAAATCTTAGTAACCAGATTTTGTTTAGTAGCTAAAAATGTAAGTATTTTTTTCATACCCTACGAAGATAATAATTTTGTTTCTATGGGATGATTAATCATACTAAAAGAGTATTAAAAAATCATTAGCATAAAAAAAGAGGCTACCTAACTGTATTAGGATAGCCTCTTGAAGTTCTGCTCAAAAAAGATCTATTGATTACATCTATCTGCTGAAAAATCTATTTCAAACTGATTCGTTCCTAATTTTTTCTTAGGGATTCCAAAGTTGTATTTCTTATACTGCTCATTACAAAGTATTTTTTTTACGGTATATTCATTCAGTCCAATTCTTTCCGCTCTTACGTCATAAGAAAAATTCTGACGAAAACTAAACACACCTACCCCATTTTCAAGATTTGTAAAATCAGGATTATCTTGATTTAAAGCATTTTCATTAAACACAATATCTTGATAAGAAGACAAAACAGGAGAATAAGCCCAAAAATCGAAACCTAAACAATAAGTCATCACCTTTGATTGCTGATTCAGCTTCACGCCTAGTAATTCTCTCTCTACATTAGGTTTTTCTGTAAGATCTTTTTCTAAAGCTCTTTGTACATCAATCAATTGCAATTTAGCTACTTTTTCTTCAGAAAACACTACTTTATTGTACAATGGAACTTGAGAAATAATAGTATCTACCTCGTTTGTAAGAGTATTTCTTTCTACATATCCAAGATTGATATACAGAAAACTTCTACCTACTCCACTTTGTTTCCAAGTGATGTTTAAAGGAGTTTCTAATTGTGGTGTTATTAATCCAAAATCCAATACTCCAAATTTTAGATTGCTAGGTTCATCAATTGTGGCTCTTTTTACAAACTTAAAAGGAATTTTATTAAAGATTTTTTCTTTATTTGGATCACTAAATGTAACCTCCAATTGATAAGAATCACCATTGGTAAACGACTGTACTACATAATCCCATTTGTAGACTTTCTTCTTAGTCAATTTTGGATAATCAGGATTAGAACTATCTAAAATAATAGGATCTAATTCATGAACTGTTTTTTGACCATCAGCATTCGTTACAATAACGTTTACAGATGCCTCGTCATCTCCATAATAAAGTTCATCAAAAGTAATATCCTTTAACGCATTCTTTTTCAATGTTTTTTGAACCACCACAAAATGTTCTTTTTCCAAAGGGTTTAAAATCCCATAAACATAGGTGGGTGTATCTTTCTCAGAAAAAATTTCTAGATCATTTTCACAAGAGACAAAAAGCAAGGCGGTTAAAAAACCGAAAAGAATATTTTTCATAAATCGATAAAGTTTGTAATTAGCAAATATATATTTTTTATAGTTTTGTTGTTTACAAAAAAAGAATATATGTCAGTAGCCAAAGGTGAATACAAAAAGGTAACGACCAATGTCGTGCAACTCATGAAGCAAGAAGGAGAAAAGATTTCTATGCTCACTGCCTATGATTTTACAATGGCAGGAATCATTGATACAGCCGGAATAGATATTATTTTGGTAGGAGATTCTGCTTCTAATGTTATGGCAGGACACGAAACAACGCTCCCAATAACGCTAGATCAAATGATTTACCATGCATCAAGTGTCGTTAGAGCGGTAAAACGTGCTTTAGTAGTCGTTGATCTACCTTTTGGATCATACCAAGGAAATTCTAAAGAAGCATTGCATTCTGCAGTAAGGATCATGAAAGAATCGGGTGCTCATGCTGTAAAACTAGAAGGTGGTGCAGAAATTCAAGAATCAATAAAAAGAATCATTTCGGCAGGAATTCCAGTAATGGGACATCTTGGACTCACACCACAATCGATCTATAAATTCGGAACTTATACAGTGAGAGCAAAAGAGGAAGCCGAGGCACAAAAACTAAGAGCGGACGCTAAACTCCTTGAAGAACTTGGATGTTTTTCTGTAGTTTTTGAAAAAATACCCGCAACACTTGCTGCCGATGTTACCAAAACATTGCATATTCCATCAATAGGAATTGGAGCAGGAAACAAAACAGATGGTCAGGTACTCGTATCTCATGATTTACTTGGGATGACTCATGAATTTAACCCAAGATTTTTGAGAAGATACGCAAACCTTTATGAAGATATAGCAACGGCAGTATCAGAATATGTTGGAGATGTAAAAAGTAGTGATTTTCCTAACGAAAAAGAACAATATTAAAGTTGAATTATATTCATTTTTCTTCTTTTTATACCTTTTTCTTAGGATTTCAGCGTAATATTTTGGGAGGAGTCCCATCAAATTTTTAGATTTGTTGAAGCCTAAAAAAAAACTTATGAATAAAACAGTTTCTTTTGTATTTGCTCTACTCATGAGCTTACAGTTTTCTTTTGCACAAGACTCGGGTAATTTTGATAATCTACCTGTATCTGATAAAATAGACTGGATCTATAATAAATCTGGTAGATACAAGAACTATAAAGTAGTTCCTCAGCAAGATTTGAAGAAACTACATCTTCAAGTGATAGACAGTATTAAGCAGTATCATAATAAAATTGATGAGCAAGCTGGGGTGATCGAAAAGCAACTAAAAACCATAGATGACAAACATAATAAAATAGAGGAACTCAAAGTAGAACTTTCTGATTCTCAATCTAAGATTGATAAGATGGATTTCTTAGGGATGCAACTGAGTAAAAGCAACTATAGCTTAATTCTTTGGGTTATTATCGGATCACTTTTGGTTATTCTTATTTATTTCTTTATCCGTTTTAAAGATTCTATCAAAAAAACAAGAGAAGCACGAAATTCTTTAGAGAGTTTAGAAATAGAATTTGAAAACTATCGTAAAAATGCTTTGGATAGAGAGCAGAAAATAAAAAGACAGCTTCAAGACGAAATCAACAAAAATAATAGAGGATAAATTTTACCTTTAATACCCTTTCTGGTATTAAATTATCCTAAAGAATAATAGACTTTCTAATTCATTTTGGGAAGTCTTTTTTTTGATTAGTGTCATTTCTATATATTTGTTTTAAGAACACCAATAAGTTTTAAGATGCCCTTATTTTATTCCAAAGAATTCACGCTAGAAAATCCTTTTCTTTCAGAAGAAGAAGCCAAACATTGCATTCGTGTTTTGAGGCTAAAAAGCGGAAATAAAATTCATATTACCAATGGTTTTGGCGAAGAATTTATTGGAGAATTAGATATTTTAGGCAAAAAAGCACGTTTAGAGCATATAGAAGCGATCCAGCATAAAAAAAATAGAACCTATTCTTTTCACCTTGCCATAGCTCCCACAAAAAATATGGACCGGATAGAATGGTTGGTGGAAAAAGCAACAGAAATTGGTCTGGATGAAATTAGTTTTATCAAATGTCAAAATTCAGAAAGAAATAAACTAAGAATAGATCGTATAGAAAAGAGAATTATCTCTGCACTCAAGCAGTCTAAACAATTTTTTATGCCCAAAATAAACTCTTTTCAAAGCTTTAATGAGTTTTTAAGCCGAGATTTTCATCAAGCAGAAAAGTATATTGCTCATTGTGAAATAAGTTCGAAAAAAGTAAGAATCACCCAGCTTCCCCAAAATAAAGAATACCTTATCTTGATAGGTCCAGAAGGCGATTTCTCTCCAGAAGAAATTAAACTGGCAATAGAAAAAGGATTTTCGGAACTGGATTTATCTGCAAACAGACTCAGAACAGAAACCGCGGGTTTAGTCGCCTGTCAAACTTTGAATACACTTCATTATGTATAAAATTCTCTTTTTATTTATCAGTTTGAGTTCATTTGCTCAAATAAAGTTAGGTGTATTACAGTACCAAGGCGGTGGAGATTGGTATGCAAATCCCACATCTGTAAAAAACCTGATTGCATTTTGTAACGATAATTTACAAACGAATATAGAAAAGGAATATGAATATGTATCTGTAGAAAGTACAGAGATTTTTCAGTTTCCATTTATTCACATGACGGGGCATGGAAATGTTGTTTTTTCGGAAAAAGAAGCGAAAAATTTAAGAAAATATCTTTTGTCAGGAGGTTTTCTTCATATTGATGATAATTATGGAATGGATCCATTTATTCGTCCAGAAATGAAAAAAGTATTTCCTGAACTAGATTGGGTAGAATTACCTGCTTCTCACCCTATTTTTTCGCAAAAATATGAGTTTCCTAATGGTTTACCCAAAGTACATGAACATGACAATAAACCCCCGCAAGCCTTTGCGCTTGTTTGGGAAGGGAGAATTCTTTGTGTATATACTTACGAATGTGATTTAGGAGACGGATGGGAAGACCAAGAAGTTCATAACGATTCCAAAGAAATTAGAGATAAAGCGCTAAAAATGGGTGCCAATATTTTGCAATTTGCTTTTCACCAATAGAAATATGCTTAACGAAAAAGAAAAAGAAATTTTGAGAACCAATCTTCATACATCTGTAAAAGATTGGTTTTTTAAAAAAGATCAAGAAGGGATTTCTTATAAAAAAATTGCAGAACAAATTCAAGCAAGAAAAAAGATTGAGAAAAAGATTCCTTCGTGGTTTGAAAACGAAAATCTTCTTTTTCCTCCCAGTCTATCTCTCGAACAATCATCATCTGAAATTACGGCACTATATAAAGCGAGTAAGCTTCCTAAAGGAAAAAAATTCATAGATTTAACTGGTGGAATGGGAATTGATATTTCATTTTTGTCACAAAATTTTGAACAACTTGTTTACTGTGAGCAAAACGAAACATTATCACAACTATCTAAATATAATTTTGAAGTATTAGGTTTAAAAAACATTGAAACATTTACTGGAAATAGTGTTCTATTTTTAGAAAATAATCATGTAAAGTACGATTGTATTTTCTTAGATCCAGCAAGAAGAAAAGCCGATAAAAAGGTGTTTAGACTAGAAGATTGTACCCCAAATTTATTGGAGATTCAGGAAATGCTATGGGAAAAAACATCCAAAATTTGGGTAAAGCTCTCCCCTATGATCGATCTTTTTTTACTCAAAAAAAGACTTCCTTTCCTCAAGAACATTTTTGTAATATCTGTTCAAAACGAATGCAAAGAAATTTTAATAGAGCTTGAAAAAAATTATTCTGGTAATACCTATATTACCGCTTCCAACTTTCATAATGATTCTTGGTCTGAATATCTATCGGAAAGCACAAAATGGGAAACAAAATGTATGCTCTTAGAACCTCAAAATGAAGAGAAAAAATATATTTATTTACCCAATACATCAATCATGAAAGCGGGTCTTGCTGATATTTATTGTCAAGAGCAGAACTTAGTAAAAATGAGCACGCATACGCATTTGTATTTTGGAAATCAAATGCTTGATCAGTTTCAAGGAAGAATTTTCGAAATAAAGCAAGAGTTCACCTCTAAAAAGGATCTTCAAAAGGCTTTTAAAAACAAGCCATGTGAAATTATTTGTAAAAATGCTAAGGAGAAAGCAGAATTCTATTTTAAGAAATTCAAACTAAAAAAAGGTTCCAATAAAGATTTTCTCATTATTGGAACCCATCAAAATAATAAAGTTTCATTCTTTGAAACCCTTAGGATCCAATAATTTTATTTCTCAAATCGATTTTTGCTTGATTATCGTTACCGAAAAGCCAATTGAGTACATTATCTTCCCAAATATCTTTATAATCTTGCTCGTTTATTTTTTGTTCTTCTAAGGCTAAATCTAAAATTTTACCAGGGTAAGAAGACTGTCTTTCAGACTCCATTTCTCCTAAAGGATAAGGATCATCTAAGCCCATAATTACTTGAGAAATCCCTTGTCTTTTGATCATCAAATCCAATGATTCGGTATCGTGAACCAAAGTATCAAAAAAGATATTAGGATGTCCTACAGCTTTTCTTGGATGGGTATAACCTTCAAATAAATCTGGTCGTCCATCAAAACCTTGAATTCTTCTTCCCAAATTCATTTGAGCCAACTGCCCTCCATGTGCAAAACAGACCCTCATATTTGGAAATTTTTCTTGCATTCCATTTAAAGTATAAAAGTGATAAGCATCCCCACACTGAGCCAGCATCCATACTAAGTGAAACCTCCAAGCCACATTTTCGAGCTTAATCATTTTGTCTCCATCATAAGGATGTATCTCAACAGCAAGTTTATACTTATCTGCTAATTCAAAAATTGGTAAAGTTTCTTCGGCAAAAATATTTCGCCACTGTCCAATTGTATCCATAAAATGCGTAGGCAAACAGAGTACCTTGAGTCCCAACTCATTCACACAACGTTCTATTTCCCACAATGCTCCTTGAATATACCCAGGATGCACCACAAAACCACAAGTAAATTTATCTTGATGATCACTTTGCACTCTTGCGTTAAAATCGTTTTGAAATCTTAAGGCATGTTTCATTTCTTCTAGGCGGAGTCCATTTCCATACAACTGACTTAAATTAAGAACAACGGCATGATCAATTTTGTTTTTCTCCATCCATTCGAGCTTTTCATTGAGAAAAAAACTTGAATCTGTCACAGGTCTTTTCCAACCTTTTTGTAACATATATTCGCGCTCTTCATCTACCCAAAATATCTCCTTATCTTTCATAAATTGAGGAATCTCAGTGGGATAAGGAAGTAAGTGCGAATGCCCGTTTATTCTTAATTTTCTACTCATAATATACTTTTGTAAGTTTTAATCGATACACAAATCTAATGGCTCAATTATTTTTTTAAAATAATATCAGAACCATATTTCTATCGTTATTCGTAATTTAGAACATCTAAAATACTAAACAATGAGAACCTACAAAAAGAATTTGATTTTAAGTTTATGTTTAATTCTTACCTTGACTTTAACTTATAGTTGTAAAAAAGATGATAAGAATGATACGAATCAAGCAAATTTCCAAACCAGCACACCTCCTTTTACCCTGACGGATAAGGACGTAAAGTTTTACAAAGATCATTCGTATGGGAAACATTCTAAAAATAAATTTGATTTTTTTATTCCAAAAAGCAATCAGCCAACACCCTTAATTGTTTATATCCACGGAGGTGGTTTTACGAGTGGGCAAAAAGAAAATGCCTACAATATTCCCACAATAAAGGAAGCAATAAATCAATCTACAAGTGAAGGCATTGCATTTGCTTCAATAAACTATGAATTACTAAAGGAGGTAGATGACAGAGGGGTAATAAAATGTCTGGAAGATGTCAAAGAATTTATTCAATATATAAGACTCAATCATGATAAATACAATATTAGCAAAGCTCATATAGTTTTATCAGGAAACAGTGCTGGTGCGGGTTCTAGCTTATGGTTAGGACTACAAGATGACTTAGCAAAACCCGAATCTTCGCTTGCCCAAGAAACACAATCTACACGTGTAAAAGGAATTGCCGTTTTTGAAACACAATCTACTTATGATCTTAAAAAATGGGAAGACGTATTTAGTGAATATAATTTTTCTATTGATGTACTTGTACAACTAAGCCCGGCTATTGCCCAACGTTTAAATTCGTTTTACGGAATGGCAGATGTAAATCAACTTGAAAACCAAGATATTATAGATTATCGAAAAAGAGTAGATTTTCCTAAATTTGCCAGTTCAGATGATCCAGAGGTTTGGGTAAATAATACGCAACAGCAATTGGTTCCACCTCTTAATTTAGGTATTTTGTTTCATCATGCAAATCATGCAACCTATTTGGAAAATATTTTCCAACAAAATAATGTAGTGCATGATATTGCTGCAGGACCAGGAAATACCAATAAAGAAAGCTTTGTGAATTTTGTAATTCGCACCGCAAAAAAATAACAAATTTGGACAACAGAGAGAAACAGCTTCCTATAATGGAGGCTTTTTATACCATACAAGGAGAAGGGAAATACATGGGAACCCCTTCTTATTTTATCAGATTGGCAGCTTGCGATGTAGGCTGTCCTTTTTGTGATGTAAAAGAAAGTTGGGAAATAGAAGAAAATCAATGGCAAAGTATCAATCACATTCTTTCTAAAATCCCAATAAATGTTCATACAGTTGTGGTTACAGGAGGTGAACCACTCATGCACCACCTTGATGAACTCTGCAAGGCCTTAGCAAAAAGGAATATTAGAGCTCATATAGAAACATCAGGTTCATTCCAGCCTAGCGGAAACTGGGATTGGTTTACATTATCTCCAAAGAAAAGAAAACTCCCTTTAGAAAAAAGTTGGAAGCTGGCAAATGAACTAAAAGTTGTCATTTCAAGAACCAATGATTTCAAATTTGCCCAAGAAAGTGCAAAAAAAGTAACAGAAAATTGCTTGTTATACCTCCAGCCAGAATGGGACAGGAAAGAACAAGTAATGCCTCTAATCGTGGAATTTGTTAAGAAAAACCCACAATGGAAGATCTCTATTCAAACCCATAAATATATGGATATTCCCTAATTCCTTAAAATTCTATTTTATGGAAATTGGGCGTTGATCAATAAAAAACCGAATCAAAGGCAAGAGATAAAAATTGATTTTTGCCTTTGTGTGGAATTTATTTGAAATTAATATTGATGTAAAATAAAAAAGTTCTAAACGAATTAAACCAAAAAAGTTGAAAAAATAATTAACTTGCAGCTATAAAATTTGAAGAAATATAGCATGTTTAACGTTATCCATTGGAATCCAAACGAAGTCATATTTACATTAGGTTCATTTCAACTAAGATGGTACAGTGTCTGTTTTGCAATTGCCTTTATTTTGGGCTATAATATCACCCGAAAAATTTTTGCTAAAGACGGTGTGGGTGATAAAGCAATGGATAAATTACTATTCTACGTAGTAATTGCCACAATTTTAGGAGCAAGATTAGGGCATGTATTGTTTTACGAAGGAATCGACTATATTCTTGCAAACCCTATAGAAACATTTTTACCAGTTTCCTTTAAAGGTGGTTTTCACTTTACAGGTTTTCAAGGACTTGCAAGTCACGGTGGATCTTTAGCTGTGATTATTGCACTTTGGTTGTACGCAAAAAAAGTGGTTCAAAAACCTGCCTCATGGGTTTTTGATCGCCTGACTCCTGCTATTGCTTTAGCTTCTTTCTTTATCAGAATGGGAAACTTTATGAACTCAGAGATTATAGGAAATCCTTCGAATGTTCCTTTTGCAGTAGTCTTCAAAAAAGTAGACAACCTTCCTCGTCATGCATCTCAGTTATATGAAGCCATTGCTTATATTGTCATCTTTTTTATAATGAAAAGAATGGTCAAAGAAAATAAAATGGAACAACCTTGGTATATGTTTGGGTGGATGGTTCTATTAATTTTTTCGGCAAGATTTATTATTGAGTTTACAAAAAAATCACAAGGTGGATTTGAAAGCATCCTAGGACTGTTAAGTACAGGACAATGGTTGAGTATTCCTTTTATTCTTTTAGGATTATTTCTTCTCAAAAAATCGGCACAATATAAACATAACCTTCCCTAAAATTTGCCATGCTTAAGAAACTTTCTCATAGCTTGGTCACCCTTTTCGGTGTATTATGCTTGGTGTTTTTCTTGTTTAATATTATGCCAGGAGATCCTGCACAAATGATGCTCGGTCAGCATCAAAATGAGAAACAACTTCAAGATATTAGACAAAAATATGGGCTCGATTTACCCCTTCATAAACAATTTCTGTTTTGGATAAACGACCTCTCTCCTATTTCTTACCATCACCAAGAGAATGAACATCTTGTACATTACTGGACAGAGGAAAAATACGCTGGAACAATCATTCCCCTTGGAAAACAAAAAGCAATTGCTCTCAAGAAACCATACCTGAGAGAGTCTTTTCAGAAAAAAGGAAAAAAAGTGAGCGATATCATGCTCCCCAAAATATTCAACACCTTTATCTTAGCCTGTTTTTCTATTCTAATTGCCTTTATTTTAGGTGTTTTATTAGGAATATTTCTTCAAAAATCCAATAATAAAATATTGAATAATTTGATTGAAATCTTCACCATGACAGGAATGGCTTTGCCTTCTTTTTTTGCATCCATATTAATTGCATGGTTTTTTGGATTTTATTTATCAGAATATACCACACTCAATATGATCGGTTCCTTATACGAGATGGACGATTATGGAAGCGGAAAATATCTTCAATTAAAAAATTTAATTTTACCTGGTATTACCCTTGGGATTCGCCCTTTGGCAGTAATATCTCAACTCACTAAAACCTCACTAGAACAAGTGATGCAAGAGGACTATATCCGTACGGCATTCTCAAAAGGACTTACAAAAAGTCAAGTTTTGTGGAGACATGCGCTCAAAAATGCATTAAACCCAATCATTACGGCAACTTCAGGATGGTTTGCATCTCTTTTAGCAGGAGCCGTGTTCGTGGAATACATTTTTGCTTGGGATGGAATAGGAAAACTCCTTGTTGAAAGCTTAGAAACGCTCGATCTTCCATTAATTATAGGAATTGTCCTATTTATTGCACTTGTTTTTATTATGATTAATATCTTTGTTGATCTAATTTATCGAGCTTTGGATCCTCGAGTAAAAAACACATAAAAATGAGAAAATACATTCTTGCAGGAAACTGGAAAATGAATACAGATATTACAACAGGTATTCAGCTAAGTCAAGAAATTGTTGATCAATACCCCACAACTTTAGAAAATCAAAGAACCATTCTTTGTCCACCATACACACATCTTTTTCCTATAGAAAAAGAAACTAAAAACACACCTGTAGAAGTCGCTGCACAAAATTGTCATTCAGAAAAATCTGGTGCTTACACTGGTGAAATTTCTGTAGAAATGCTTCAGTCTTTAGGTTTAAAGACAGTCATTCTAGGACATAGTGAAAGAAGAAGCTACTTTGGCGAAACTGATGAAGTATTAAAGAATAAGGTTAATCATGCCCTTTCAGAAGGAATGGAAATTATTTTTTGCATTGGGGAAAGTGAAGATCAGAGAGAAAATGAAGACTTTTTGGCAATACTAAAAAGCCAAATGGAACAAGCGATTTTTCAGCTAAATGAAGAGCAATTCTCCAATATTATTTTGGCTTATGAACCTGTCTGGGCAATAGGAACAGGAAAAACAGCCAGCCCTGAGCAAGCTGAAGAGGTTCATGCCTTTTTAAGAGCTTGTTTAGAGGAAAAATATTCTAAAGAAACGGCCCAAAATACCTCTATTCTCTACGGTGGAAGTTGTAAACCAGCAAATGCAAACGAGATCTTCTCAAAACCTAATGTAGATGGTGGCTTGATAGGTGGAGCAGCATTAAAATCTACCGATTTTATCGCATTAATTAATGCATTGACTACCCAAAAAACGACTCGCTAATGATGATTAACTTTCAAGGAAATTTGATATCTGAAGAAGCCTTTCAATTGTCTCCAGAAAATCGAGCTTTACGTTTCGGCGATGGTCTTTTTGAAACCATGTTATACCAAAATGGGGTTATTCATTTTTATGAAGACCATTATTTTAGAGCAATGGGATCCATGTGCATGATGCGTATGAATATTCCAAAAGCTTGGAATATGGAGTATTTTTATCAACAAATTATTGAGACTATAGAGCACAATGGTTTATTGAATAAAACAGCTAATATCCGAATTCAATTTTACAGAAAAGGTGGAGGTAAATATTTACCAAACGATCTATCTGTCGCATTTTTTATAGAAGTATCCCCTTTAGATGAAAATAAAATTGTTTTCCAAGAAAATGGGCTTAAAGCCGATGCATTTTATGATCACTCAAAAGCTGCTACAGAACTCAGTTCTATAAAGACCAGCAATGCTCTAATTTATGTTTTGGCATCTATTTTTGCTCTAGAAAACAAAATTGATCAAGCATTTATTTTCAATACGAACAAAGAGATTATTGAGTCTCAAAATGCAAATATCTTTGTTCTAAAGGGTGAAGAAGCTATCGTTCCTAGTCCTCAAAAAGGAGCATTAGATGGAATTATGAGAAAACAGCTCATCAAAACTTTGGAAAAAGAGGGATACACCATTAAAGATGATAAATTGAGATTGTATGAACTACAAACTGCTGATGAAATCTTAGTGACCAATGCTATTTTTGGCGTACAGTATATTTCTCAATTTCAAGAAAAACAATATCTTTACTCTAAAGCAAAAGATCTTGCAGAAAAAGTAAGAAATTCAGCCTTTGAAGAACCTTTCAAACAATAAAAAGTATGAGAAAATACCTACTTTCATTATCAATATTGTCAATCATGAGCCTCTTTCACTCTTGTGATGACTATGTAAAAGACTTTATCACCGTGAAAATGGAATACCGTGGGGATCCTGCACTCGATGGATGTGGTTGGGTAATGGTTGTTAGTGAAAGTGAGTATTACAAGGTACATGCACTACCAGAAAACATGAAAAACGAGAAAAAGAGTTTCAGAGTAAATTATTATAAATCTGATTACACTTTTAAAGGATGTTTAAACACCCCTATTCCTTTCATTTATCTTGGAGATGCAAGTGAAATTTACGATTAAAAAACACAATTACCCTATTTTCAATCATTAACAGAATATTTTAAGAAAACAAGCATGAAAATTTTTATTGATACTGCTAATTTAAAAGACATTCAAGAAGCTGAAAATCTTGGAATTTTAGACGGAGTAACTACAAACCCGTCACTCATGGCAAAAGAAGGTGTTACCGATGTAAATACACATTACCAAGCCATCTGTAATATTTGTAAAGGGAAGCCTGTGAGTGCAGAGGTATTTTCTACTCAATGGGAAGAAATGGTGGAAGAAGGAAAAGCACTTTACGCTCTAAACCCAGACCAAATTGTTGTAAAAATTCCCATTACTGAAGAAGGTCTAAAAGCGCTTGTAAAACTCAATGAACTCAATATTCCAACAAATTGTACTTTAGTATTTTCTGTAGGACAAGCACTATTGGCAGCAAAAGCAGGTGCAAAATTTGTTTCACCATTCGTTGGAAGATTAGATGACATCTCTCAACATGGTATGGAACTTATTCACGATATCAAACAAGTATTTGCAAATTATGGATTTCAAACCGAGATTTTAGCGGCCTCTATACGTCATACAAATCATTTGCTTAGCTGTGCACAAGCAGGTTCTGATGTGGTAACTGCTCCGCTTAAATCTATCAAAGGATTGCTTAATCATCCTTTAACAGATATTGGTCTAGAAAAATTTATTGCGGATAGCAAAAAAATAGGTTAACATGATCATTAAATTATACGAAGAAAACCCTAACGAAAGGCAACTAGAAAAAATTGCTAAAATGATTCGTAATGGTGCCGTTTTTATCTATCCTACCGACACTGTTTATGGAATAGGCTGTGATATCACCAATAAAAAGGCTCTTCAAAAAGTAGCAAGAATGAAGGGGCTCAAATTAGAAAAAGCGAATTTTTCTATTGTTTGTCACGATTTAAGTCATTTATCAGACTATATCAAACAAATAGACAATCCTACTTTTAAATTATTGAAAAGAACACTCCCTGGACCCTATACATTTATCTTGAATGCCAACAGTTCAGTTCCTAAAATTTTTAACAGCAAAAAGAAAACAATAGGAATTCGAGTACCTGATTCAAATATCGCCAGAGCTCTTGTTAAAGAACTGGGAAACCCCATTGTATCCACCTCTCTTCGCTCTGATGATGATATATTAGAGTATAGTACAGACCCAGAATTAATCTATGAAAAGTATCAAAATGAAGTAGATTTTATAATTGATGCAGGATATGGAGGAAACGAAGCTTCTACAGTTGTGAATTTAACAAATGGAGATATAGAGATCCTTAGAGAAGGAAAAGGAGAGACAGATTTATTGTATTAATCAAAAAAAGTGAACAAGAATATTCCAAAAATCAAGGGAAAACGTAAATTTGGAATCCAACTTGTAAGCATTTTACTTTTTTGGACAAAGAAAACATAATAATCAAACCATTATGAACGAAGAACTCAGTCTTTGCTATGATGAGGCAAAGGAACAAATGAACAAGGCGATCGATCACCTAAAAAAAGAATTCACAAAAATTAGAGCTGGTAGAGCCAGTACTTTTATGTTAGATTCTGTATATGTGGACTACTATGGAACGCCTACTCCATTGAATCAAGTTGCCAATGTAACTACACCAGATGCCCGTACACTTTCAGTAGCACCTTGGGAGAAAAGCATGTTGGATCCTATTTCAAAAGCGATCATGGCAGCAAATCTTGGACTGAATCCTCAAAACAATGGTGAAATGATTATCATTTCTATTCCTCCACTTACAGAAGAAAGACGTGCAGAACTTGCAAAACAAGCAAAATCTGAAGTTGAAAACTGTAAAGTTGGAATTAGAAACGCACGAAAAAATGCCAATAACTATATCAAACAATTGGTAAAAGATGGTTTAGCAGAAGACATGGGTAAAGATGCAGAAAACACTGTTCAAAAATATGTCAGTGACTTTACCACTAAAGCCGAGACGATTTATTCTGAGAAGGAAAAAGAAATCATGACGGTTTAATAAAATCAAACAACAGCCTCTCTTTTCGAGAGGCTTTTTTTATCACATTAAGTTTTTGTAATGAAAAAAATAATTCTTTCCCTTGCCCTCGTAGCCTGTGGCTTTAATAGCTTTGCACAAAAAGAAAAACAACCCAAACTAGTTGTAGGGATTGTTGTTGACCAAATGAGGTATGACTATCTTTCTAGATTTTGGGATGAATTCTCAGAGGGAGGTTTCAAAAAAATGATTAATCAAGGTTTCAGCTCAAGAAACACACATTATAATTATGTTCCTACCTATACAGGACCAGGACATGCTTCCATCTATACGGGTACTTCACCAAGATATCATGGAATAATTGCCAATAACTGGTATGACAAAAACGCAAAAGAAATGCGCTACTGTGTTTGGGATGAAAATGCCAAAAGTATTGGTGTAAAAAATAGTCCAGCAGGACAAATGTCTCCAAAAAATATGATGGCACACACCTTTGCTGATGAATTGAAAATTTACACACAATTCCAAGCAAAAACCTATGCCGTTTCTATTAAAGATCGAGGGTCTATTTTACCATTAGGACACATTGGAAATGCTGCCTTTTGGTTTGATGGAAAAAATGAATCCATGATTACTTCAAATTTTTATCTGGATAAATCTCCAAAATGGCTTGATAAATTTAACAACAAAAGACTTCCGAAAAAATATTTGAGTAAAAACTGGGAGCCACTGAGAGCGTATCAAGAACTTTATACAAAAGATAATAATTTGTATGAAAAACCTTTTGAAACAGAAACAAAACCTACTTTTCCTCATAAATTACCTGAAATATATAAAGCAAAAGGCGGAAAAACCTTATCTAGTACACCTTTTGGAAATACGTATTTAGTAGATTTCAGTATAGACCTTATAGAAAACAATGAAATAGGAAAAGATCAAACACCAGATTTTTTATCCATTAGTTTTTCTTCTCCTGATAAAATAGGACATCAGTTTGGAACGCAGTCTTGGGAAATAAAAGATACCTATTTAAGGTTAGACAAAGACCTTGAAAGGCTAATTAACTATCTTGAAAAAGAGATTGGTAAAGATCATTTTGTGATGTTTTTGACAGCTGATCATGGTGGAGCATACAATGCTCAATTTCTTAAAGACAATCAATCACCTGCAAACTATTTTGAAACAGAAAGGTTAGAAGAAAAGCTTAACAATCATTGTCAGAAACAGTTTGGAACAGGAAATATCATTGAAAACATCAGTAATCAACAAATATTTTTAAACAAAGAAATACTTGCAAAGAATGACTTGGAAAGAGATGATATTGAAGAATTTTTAATGGAAAAACTCTTGGAATACAAAGGGATTCATCAAGTATTTTTGAGATCTACTCTAGAGCAAGGTCTCAGTCAAGAATACACAGGAAAACTTATACAAAAAGGATTTCAACCAGCAAGATCAGGGGATTTAGCCTATACCTTGAATCCAAACTGGATGGATTATATGCATCATGGAACCACCCACGGAAGCTCCTATACTTATGACACCCACGTTCCTTTAATTTGGTATGGTTGGGAAATTAAAAAAGGGCAATCCTATCGTCGAGCTTCAATAACCGACATTATTTCTACAGTGAGTAGCTTTTTCCATATAGCATCACCCAATGGAGGAACCGGAAAGATACTAGATGTTAGAAAATAAAAAAATCCAAAATATCCACACTTTGGAAGTGTATCTTCGTAAAACACTACCAATTGAAGAAATTTGTGAGACGAAGGAAGGAATTTGCTTTATTTTTAAAGCAAATTCTTTTATTTCAAAGCTATTCTATATCCCATTTCAAACAAATAAATGTATTTCTATTTCAGAATTTTATGAAGAAAATTCACTGATTGTTTGGGAAAATCAATGGACATTTCAGTCACATTTAGTAAAATCTAAAATTCAATCTAAACTAGGAAATATCCCGAGAATTCATGGAAGAAAAACGCAAGTAAGACGTGTAGATAAGCCCACAGCAGCAAGTTTTCTAAAAACCAACCACCTTTTACCTCCTATAACAGGAAAAATCAGATTGGGTTTATATGATACACAAAACACGCTCATTGCTCTTAGTGTTTTTTCATCGGGAATTAGATGGAAAGAAAGAGAAGGACGCTCTTATGAAATCCTTCGATTTTGTAACCATCATCAATACAGAGTTCAAGGTGGTTTCTCTAAAATACTCAAGGCCTTTATTTTAGATAAAAAACCGATACAGCTTATGACATATTCTGAAAAAGGCAGTTATCAAACAAATTTGTATGAAAAATCAGGATTTGATAAATCAGAAGACCCAAAAGAACTCATTTATTATTTAGAAAAAAATCAAACATATCCTCAAAAATATGGAAGCGAAAATGCCATGAAAATAATAGCTTTGGGCAACTATAAATTTCAATGGCATGGCTAAAAAGACTCATTTAATTCCTATCATCACAGGTCCGACAGCATCAGGAAAAACTCAATTAGCGGTTTCTCTAGCCTATGAAACACAAGCAACCATTATAAGTGCAGATTCAAGACAAGTATATCAAGGACTTGATATAGGAACAGGAAAAGACTTGGAAGAATATGAATATAATGGAAAAAAGATCCCTTATGAACTAATTGATATCGTAGCTCCTGAAGAAAGTTATCATATTGAACGTTATAAAAAAGATTTTCTTTCTGTTTGGGAAAATCTTCAAGGAAAAGATCAAAACATCATCCATTGTGGAGGAAGTGCACAATACCTTGATGCGATATACAATCCGGGTGTCTTTACACAAATACCCAAAAACATAAAACTAAGGGAACAACTTGAATCTCAAGAAAAAAAGGCATTACAGGAAGTATTAAAGAACTATAATTTACAATATTCCGTAGATTCCGATTCTCATAAAAGATTAGTGAGAGCCATAGAAATTCATGACTTTTTAAAAAACAATCCCCTACCCCAAAATAACTTACCTAATTTTCAACCCTATTTCTTCATTTGTTTTTCTGATGCCGAAATTAGAAGAGAAAAAATAAACAAAAGATTAAAACAAAGATTAGAAAATGGTCTTATTGAAGAAGTTGATTATTTTCTAAATAAAGGAATTTCGTCAGATAGAATGGATTATTTGGGTTTAGAATATCGTTTTGTGAATGCTTTTTTAGCGGGAAAATATAACAAAACTGAATTAGAACAAAAATTAGCAACAGCCATTCATCAATTTGCAAAAAGACAAATGACCTGGATGAGAAAAATTAAGAAAAATTACGAAAACGTATGGTTTTTAGATTGTGGCAGGCAAAAATCAACGGATTATACAGAATTTGTACTTGACAAAGCTGAAAAAACCTTTAGAAAAACTCAAAGAAATTAAGCTTTTTTATCAAAAGCATTCCTTAAAAATAAACTATATTTGTTACTTTATTTGTGAGCATGAAGCAGAATTTGAATAATAAAATAGTCATTATACCTACCTACAACGAAAAAGAAAACGTTGAGGGAATTATCCATAAAGTTTTTTCTTTTCCTACACACTATCACATTTTGATTGTGGATGATGGATCTCCTGATGGTACCGCGGAAATTGTTAAAGGACTTCAAAAGACCTATCCAGATCGTCTTCACATAAAAGAACGAAAAGGAAAATTGGGACTTGGAACAGCCTATTTAGAAGGTTTTCAATGGTCATTGGATCATGGTTATGACTATATTTTTGAAATGGATTGCGATTTTTCGCATAATCCAGATGATCTAGATAGACTTCTCTATCAAGTGGAACAAACAGATGCAGATTTAGCTGTGGGTTCTCGGTATATGAACAATACTCTGAATGTGGTTAACTGGCCTGTTGGAAGAGTACTCATGTCCTTTTTTGCATCAAAATATGTGAAAATAATTTTAGGAGTTCCTATTTTTGATACCACAGCAGGTTTCAAATGTTACCACAGAAATGTCTTGGAAATGATTGATTTTGAAAAAATCAAATTCATAGGTTACGCATTTCAAATAGAAATGAAATATACAGCTTGGAAACATGGGTTTAAAATTGTGGAAGTCCCTGTGATTTTTACTGATAGAATCAATGGAGTTTCTAAAATGAGTATGAAAATATTCAAAGAAGCTGTTTTCGGAATATGGCTACTGAAGTGGAAAAGTTTCTTTAGAAAGTACAAACAAAAAGATGCATAAAATTTTAATAAAAAACGCTACAATTGTTAACGAAGGAAATGCAATTGAAGCGGATCTTCTCATAGAAGGAGAAAGAATTAAGCAAATCGCAAAAAACATCAACGATTCTGAAGCAGAAATTATTGATGCTAAAGGGAAAATTCTTTTACCTGGAGTGATTGATGACCAAGTTCATTTTAGAGAACCTGGACTGACTCACAAAGCTGAGATAAAAACAGAAAGTGCGGCAGCAGCAGCTGGTGGAATCACCAGTTTTATGGAAATGCCAAATACAAACCCGCAAACACTTACTCAAGAACTTCTTGAGGATAAGTTTAATATTGCAAAAAACAATAGTTACGTTAACTACTCCTTCTTCATGGGAGCTAGTAATGACAATATTGAAGAAGTCCTCAAAACAAATCCAAAAAATGTAGCTGGAGTAAAAGTCTTTATGGGATCTTCTACTGGAAATATGCTGGTAGATAGTACAGAAACATTAGAGAATATTTTCTCTAAAGTTCCCATGCTAATTGCGACACATTGTGAAGATGAAGCAACGATTAGAAAAAACACTCAAAAAGCTATTGAGGAATTTGGTGAAGAAATCCCGATAAGACAACATCCGATAATTCGAGATGAAGAAGCCTGCTATATTAGTTCTTCAAAGGCAGTAGAATTGGCAAAAAAGCACAATGCAAGACTCCATATTCTTCATATTTCTTCGGCTAAAGAAACACATCTTTTCACCAACGAAAAACCACTTTCAGAAAAGAGAATAACCTCCGAAGTATGTGTGCACCACTTGAACTTTGACGACAGTCAGTATGATGAAAAAGGAACTTTTATAAAATGGAATCCTGCGGTAAAATCTCAAGCAGACCAAGACGAATTATGGAAAGCACTGTTGGATGACAGACTAGACATTATTGCTACAGATCACGCTCCACATACTTTAGAAGAAAAATCTAATTCCTACCTAAAAGCACCTAGTGGAGGTCCACTCGTTCAGCACGCACTCCCACTCATGCTAGATGCCGTAACAGAAGGTAAAATAAGCTATGAAAAAGTTGTAGAAAAAATGAGTCACGCTCCTGCTGTATGCTTCCAACTTGAAGAAAGAGGTTTTCTTAGAGAAGGATATTATGCAGATATCGTTTTGGTAGAGAAAAAAGATTGGGAAGTTTCAAAGGACAATCTTCTTTATAAATGCGGATGGTCTCCTTTTGAAGGAAGAACTTTTAAACATGCAGTAACAACGACCTTCGTTAATGGAAAAATCGTTTATAAAAACGGGGAAATCCAAGGAATTGGTCATGGAAAAAGACTCACTTTTGATCGCAAATAAAATCCTTATTTGGGCAATTCTATTTTTATCACTATCTTGTAACAATCAAGATAACAATATAGTAGAATGTAAACTAGAGCAAAATAAACTAAAAGCTGTTTTAAAAGATGTTTATCTCTTTGAAACAGCTTTTAAGAACAGTGCTTTAGTGTCTCCTTATGATAGTTTGAGCCTTGATGAATCTTATGCTTTTATCTACCACAAACACCAAGTAGAAAAAGCAGATATAGAATCGAGTACTGAATGCTACATCAGTAAAAAACAGTTCAAACCACTTCTTGAAGAACTCGAAGCAGATATAAAAAAAGAGGAATCAAATTTCTGGCCCAATGATAGCACAATTACAATTAAACAATAAAACTTATCAAGTAGATTTATCTAAACCAATAGACATTTCTATCCCAATGAATAGTTCAGATTCAGTACTTGCTTGGTATTTGGATCATCTAAAAATTGACCCTGTAAAAATGGGAGATTTTGTTGGAGAAGTTGATTCTGGAGCTTCAGTAAACTTCAGAAATATTCAGTTTAACCCTCACGCCCATGGAACACATACAGAATGTTTCGGGCATATTTCTAGAGGTATGAACACTGTTGATCAATTTATTCAGCCAGGTATGTATGAAGGATCGCTAATTACCGTTGAACTGGAAAATAAAAATGAAGACTTAGTAGTCACAAAAGAAAGAATTCAGAATGCGATTGCTGATACAAACTTAAATACAGCCCTTGTAGTAAGAACATTCCCGAATGATTCTCTTAAAAAGTCCATTAATTACTCAAATACAAATCCTCCATATTTTGAACAAGAAGCGATAGAGTACCTCGTTCAAATAGGTGTAAAACATTTATTGGTGGATCTTCCTTCTATTGACAAAGAAAAAGATAACGGTAAACTCGCAGGACATAAAGCCTTTTGGAATTTTAATGGGAATATTCGAAAGTATCATTCCATAACAGAAATGGTTTTTATTAAAAACGATATTCCAGACGGAAACTACCTCATTAACATAAGTTTCCCAAGATTTGCATCTGATGCTTCACCAAGTAGAATTCTTCTATACCCTCTAACACTGGAGGGAAAACAATAAAACAATTGATATTATCACAACTAAATACAAATAACATAAATACAACAACCCCTTATTGCAACTAAGTTAGCACGCTGTTATCTTTTTAAAAAGATTAATTAGTTTTTTTATTGTTTTAAATACAATTGTTACCATATTCATCAAAATTTGCATAATTTCGAAGTGTTAAGTAATTCTATTTAGGAATTGCTAAACGTTCATATCAGTTTTAGTAGATTGTCTAAAGACAATCTACTTTTTTTTTGCAAACATTTTCACAAAAAAAATCCTTGATGAATTTCATCAAGGATTATATAATATTAAAGCCCTATCCAATAGGTATATTCTTCCTAAAATGCTCCTTTAAACTGTTCTAAAAAACGGGTATCGTTTTCAAAAAACTTTCTTAAATCATCAATTTGATATTTGAGCATTGCTATTCTTTCTAGTCCCATTCCAAAAGCAAAACCTGAATATTTTTCTGGGTCTATGTTTACGTTTTTAAGGACATTAGGATCTACCATACCACATCCCATAATTTCTAGCCAACCTGTACCTTTTGTTATTCTGTAATCAGCCTCTGTTTCTAATCCCCAGTAAACATCAACCTCTGCACTTGGTTCTGTAAAAGGAAAATAAGACGGTCTTAAGCGTATTCTACTTTCTTTACCAAAAAATTCTTGAACAAAATATAGTAAAGTCTGTTTAAGATCTGCAAAAGAAACATTTTCATCAATATATAATCCCTCTATTTGGTGAAAAATACAATGGGCTCTTGCCGAAATTGCTTCATTTCTAAAAACACGACCAGGAGAAATAGTTCTTATCGGAACTTCCGTTTTTTCCATGTGTCTTATTTGAACAGAAGAAGTATGCGTTCTCAACATCCAGTCAGGATTTGTTTGCACAAAAAATGTATCCTGCATATCTCTTGCAGGGTGTTCTTCGGGTAGATTTAAAGCCGTGAAATTATGCCAATCATCCTCTATTTCATTTCCTTCTGAAATAGAAAAACCTATTTTCTTAAAAATGGATACTATTTCGTTTTTCACTAAAGAAATAGGATGGCGAGAACCAAGAGGTAAAGCAATCCCTGGAAGCGTTAAATCTTCGGGACTTCCTTGAAGAATTTGCTGCTCTTCAAAAGAATTTTTGAGTTCTTGAAGACGCTCATTCGCAAATTTCTTTAAAGCATTCAATTTTTGCCCAAAAACTTTCTTTTGATCATTAGGCACATTCTTAAACTCATTAAAAAGTGCGGAAACTAATCCGTTTTTGGCACCCAAAAAGTGAATTCTAAAAGATTCAACATCTTCAATAGATTTCACCTGATAATCAGCTATTTCTTTATGTAATTCGTCAACTTTCTCTAGCATTCTCTCCGATTTTGTTTTAAAGCATATTTCTTGATAAACGACATTTTTCGTGTTTGGCAAATATCCAAAAAAATAGGCATTCAGACCTCCATTATCCCATTAAATCCACAATAAAATCTAGAAGAAGCGGTTTTTTCATGATTCTTCGGTTGTTAATCCTATTATATATTACTATATTTGTTTTTCAACAAGTATTTAGACTATTACATTATGTGGCAGATTTTAAAGAAAATTTCTTTCGTTTTTATTCTTTCAATGTTTATTTTCTCCTGTAAGGAGGCTGATGTTTACAAAGTAAATATAAGTGTAGTGGATTATACCACTAAGTTACCTAAAGAAGGGGTTCATGTAGAATCTACTGTATTCATTGAAAACCCTACAAAAGAATTATTGGATGATATTGAACAAACTAAAAAAAGTGATGCAGAAGGTAAAGTCTCTTTTGAGTTCAAACACGAAGCTAATATTCACTTTAAATTAGCGGTTCAAGAAGAAGGGAAATTCGGTAAAGCAGATATTAAGCTAGAAGCTAATGAAACCATCGAAAGATTGATTTATATCTACCCTACCGAGTAATACATTTGTGGTGTTAATTTACTCACCAGTATAATACCGATACATGGTTAAAACTCTTTGTGAATGCGTGAAACAAAGGCGTATTAACAAGTAATCGATATAATTTCTAAAAAGGTATTGAAGCCTTTTCAAAATAATTTACAATTGCCTCTTTCATGAGCTCCGTTTGTTTTTTGGGACTCAAAGGAGGCATTTCTTTGTTTGGTAAGTAATGAGGCCATCCATCCTCATCCTTTTTATCAAAATCATAATAACCATATTCTGATAAAAGCTTACAAATAGCAATATGTAATAAATCCATCTTCTCTTGTTTAGAAAACTCTCTAAAACCTTGACCAAGCTCTTGAATTCCAACAAAGAATAAAATAGCTTGCATATCTAATTTTTCCTCACCATCGGCAAATTTTTGAGACATAAAATCTACAATTTGCTCCCACTTTTGATTTACTTCCTCCAAATTCATTGAAATAGTTTAATTTTATTGCAAAATTACATTATTCTATAGTATTATGACCGATTTACTCAATTCCTTTACTTGGTTAGATTATGCCATTGCAATCCCAATTATTATAGCAATAGCAAAAGGTTTTTGGAGAGGTTTAATTCTTGAAGCTGCCTCATTCTTTGGTTTGATTTTAGGATTTATTGGAGGCATTATTTTCTTGAGTCAAGTAAAAGATTTTCTACAAAACTATATTCAGCTAGGAAATACCGCCTTAACAGTCGTTGCTTTTATCACGATCTTACTTGCGATTATGCTTGCTATTAGCTTAATAGCAAAACTGGTGGATTATCTATTCGAAATCGCTAACCTTTCTTTTGTTAATAGATTAGGCGGTGCTGCATTTGGTTTTATTTCTTCTTTTATCATTATTGGACTTCTTCTGCTAGTACTCAATTCTTTTATGCCAAATTTAATGACAGACAGCTTGAAAGCTCAAAGTTATTTATATGACCCAATGACTATCATGATTCCTCAAATACTTGATATACTTGGATTAGAGGAAATAGAAGAACTCCTTAGTCCACAAACACTTTCTAATATAAACATTTAAGAAAATGAATATTCATATTCAAAAAGCTGAAGAAAAGCATGCCTCAGAAATTCTTGAGTTAATAAAAGAACTTGCCGTTTTTGAAAGAGAGCCTGATGCAGTAGAAGTTACTTTAGAGGAGTTTATTAGGGATGGTTTTAGTGAAAATAAAATTTTCGATACGCTTATCGCTCTTCATGAATCAAAAGTTGTGGGGATATCTTTATACTTTTTTAAGTATTCTACCTGGAAAGGGAAAACAATGCATTTAGAAGACCTTATCGTTACAGAAAAGTATCGAGGAAATGGGATTGGCGAACAGTTACTAAATACTACCCGACAGATTGCCAGAAAAGAACAGGTAGCACGATTAGAGTGGAATGTACTTGACTGGAATCAACCAGCAATTGATTTTTATCTTAAAAAGGATGCGGATATACTTAAAGAATGGCTTTTAGTAAGAATGGATCGAGAAAAAATTTAGATTTCCTTCTTTTTAGATTTAAAATCGTTTAGGTTTATTTGTAAACTAATAGCATTCATTGGTCCTGCCAAATGATAAGTAGATCTACCGTAGTTTAGTTTATATTTTTTGGCTACTTTAAATGAAAAACCCCAAGAAAAACCAGTCGTTTTACCGACATCTTTTGCCGATAATTCCTCACTTCTTCCAAAATCATAACCCAAACGAACATTAAAATGCTCTGTAAGTAGCAACTCTGCTCCCACACTTAAATGTCTTAAAACGGTATTACCTATAGAGGGTCTATCTTCCGTTACAGAATCATCAAATGAGTTAGTAACATAGTTATCAGGATCATCGTACCTTAAATCAGGAGATTGTAATTGTTCAAAACTAATCATCCATCTAAATGGTGCATGTTCTGGTTTTCCCGAAATATTCACCTCAATATCTAACGGACTTTGTGTATGCGCTTTATCCGAAAATTTATTAAAAACAAAACCCAAATTTCTCACCAAAATGGAGGCTTTAGTTCTTTGATCTTTTGAAATATAAATACCCGAAAAATCAATATAAAATCCTTGAGAATTAAAGCTAGTTATACCAGAATGAATTAGTTTAGCTTGTAAGCCCAAAGCTATTTGTTCATTAATCTTTTTTGAAACCCCAGTTTGTAATACAATGTCATAAGGAGTGAATGTTCCTAGTTGTCTGCCTTCAACATCTGTCTGAATCATGGATCCATAGTTTGCTACTTGTAAAGAAAAGCTTTGGTTTAAACCAAATTTTTTATTTTCACGTGCATATCCTATTTGAGACAAATGAATTCCACTATTTAAAAATACATGATCATAAGAAACGGCTTCAAACATTTTCTCATTAAGTAAGGCTGGATTATACAGAGCTTTCCCTAAGTCTGAATCAAAACTCAACATGGCATTACCTCCAATTGCCAACGAATGAGCATCGGCAACACGATTGAGTATCGAAAAATTCCCTCCTCCTGTTTGAGCAAAACTCTTAGAAAGATTTCCTAGTAAAATAGAAATTGATAAAACAAAAAATATTTTTTGCATAAAATGGATTCTAAAATTCAAATTTATTCAAAATAGGCTGTATTCCTAATCAAATAAAGTACAAATATCCCAACGTTTTGTATTCATAAATATTGTGTACCAGTATTTGATCATACTCATTTTACTCAAATAACCATTTTTTGCAATTTTCACAAAATAATCAACCTTAGGATTGGTTACATTTGCAGTATTAAGACCGAAAACTTTTATGAAGCAATTCAAACTGTCCTATTTATTTTTTTTATCGCTTTTATTTATTCCAAACCTTACTCAGGCTCAACAAATAAAAGCATCCATGTCTCCTAAACAATATATCTATAAAGATTCCTTAACCTTTATCGATTTTTATTTTAAAGTAGATCTTAGGACCCTAAAAATGGCAAATGACAGCTTAGGAGCTTCGCTTACCATGTATTTAAAAGATCCCAATAAAGAGCAATTTGCCTTTATTGACCGTGTAAAAATAAGTAAACATGTAAAAGAAATGAGCGAGGTAGTATTTAAAACTTCCTGTGCTGTAAAACCTTTTGTTTATGATTTCTATATAAAAATAGAGGATTTCAACAATCCTTACGCTACTAGCGAGCATAAGTTTCCTTTTAAAGTTATTGATTTTTCTAAAGAATACTTTAGTGATATTTTACTTGCCAATGAAATTCAAAAAACCAATGAACATAGTAAAATAAAACATCCATTCTATAAAAGAGGAAGAATCATCATCCCAAAAATTCAATCAAAAAAGTATTTTTATAAAGAAAATGAAGATACGCTAAAAGTGTTTTATGATATTTATCCAGAACTTTTAGACAGTACCGAGACTTTTTATCTAGAATCTTTTGCTCATGAAAAACATAGGCCTTTTGCAATAAAGAGAACTTATAGTGTCCAAAAAATGGGTAGAAAACGCTTCTCTCAGTTTCTCACTTTCCCGATAGATCAATTAAGAAGTGGAAATTATGTATTTAAGGCCAAAATAATTAACGAAAATAAAGAAGTGATTTCCGAGACCGAAGTTGAGTTTAGTAAAGTAGGGAAATTAGGAAAAAAAGATTCTAAAGAAAACCAAAATAAACAACAACTTTTTAGAGAAGAATATAAAAAGACATTAATAAAGGAATTCCAGCTAGAAGATGCACATAGAATAAACCTTTTGTTAGGTGCAATGGCAGTACGTTTTCAAGCAGATCGTGCAGGAATTCACAACATAATTGACAATAAAGATATTGCTCAAAAACAAAATTACCTCATCAGTTTTTGGGAACGAAAAAGACCGGTAAGAACAGAAGCTGCAATTAAAAAATTCATAAAACTTGCAAAAGAAATTGAAAGTAAATATGGTAAAAGTCAGCAATATGGTTATCGCACAGACCGAGGAAGAGTAAGAATCCAATATGGTAAACCACAAGATTCTGAAAGAAGAGCATGGACTGCACATAGCAAGGCCTATGAAATTTGGCACTATCATGAAACCGCAATGGGAACAAAAAATCATATTTTTGTATTCACAGAAATAGACGGATCTCAAGAAATACGTCTTCTACATAGTACACAAGATGGTGAACCAAAGGAATTAAATTGGAAGTCTATTATTCAATTAGACCCTTCTTCAACTTTCAATAACCGACAATAATGTTGAGATTTTTACTTAAAATTGCTGATAGAATTGGACATTTACCACTATCTATTCTATATGCGTTTTCTACATTTCTTTACGGATTAATTTACAAGCTGTTTGGCTATCGAAAAAAAGTTGTGAAAGAGAATCTTTTATATGCCTTTCCTGAAAAAACAGCAGATGAACGACTTCAAATAGAAAAGGAATTTTATCGAAGTTTTTTTGATATTATGGTAGAAACACTTTATTGTTCTAGTATTTCGAAGAAAGAGATGGCAAAGAGAGTACAATTAGAAAATCCCGAATTGCTCAAAAAATTATTAGAAGAAAACAGCAGTGCTATTATGGTTTGTGGGCATTTTAATAATTGGGAATGGCTCGGTCGTCAATTTTGTATAGAATCTGACCAAAGAGCTTATATTGCATACAAAGAAATAAGTAATAAAGACTTTGAAGACTATACCTTGAGATCTCGTAAAAGATTTTGTGATCATCCGGTAAAAATGAAAAGTTTTATTCGCTATGTTTTAAAAAATCGTAAACGTCCATTTTTTGGCTACCTTATTGCGGATCAAACTCCACACGTAGATCAAATAGAGTTTACTACAACATTTTTAAATCAAAATACAGCAGTGTATCTAGGGGCAGAAAATTTATCCCAAAAACTTAAATTACCCATGTATTTTTTGAGCATGAAACGACTCAAAAGAGGATATTACAGCTACAAAATAGAATTAGTTTCAGAAAATTATAACGCACCTAAGTTCGAAAACACTAAAAAACATTTAGCTTTGCTCGAACGCCAAATCTTAGAAAATCCAAGCGATTGGCTCTGGACCCACAGACGATGGAAATACACAAGAAAGTAGAAAACAACCCAAAAGAAACCGCCGTAGTTATCCTTAATTACAATGGAAAACATTGGTTTGAAAAATTTTTGGAAAATGTAATCAAGCATTCTCCACAAGCCGATATTTGGGTAATAGATAACGCCTCAACTGATGACTCTGTTGCCTATCTAGAAGAAAAATACCCACACATTCCTTTAGTAATTTTAGACCAAAATTTTGGATTTGCAGGAGGGTATAATGAAGGATTAAAGCAAATAAAAGGATATCCTTATTGGGTATTACTCAACTCTGATATTGAAGTGAGCAAAGATTGGCTCATAGATCCCATAGAGCTTTTAAAGAGTGATGAAAAAATAGCAGCTTGTCAGCCAAAAATATTGGCCTACGATCAAAAAACACACTTTGAGCATGCTGGAGCTGCTGGAGGTTTTATAGATCGTTACGGATATGCTTTTTGTAGAGGAAGAGTAGTAAATGATCGTGAAGAAGATCTGGGACAATATGATGATCAAATTCAAATATTTTGGGCAACAGGTGCTGCTTTTTTTATAAAATCAGAACTTTATACCAAGCATCAAGGGTTTGATGAGACTTATTTTGCACATTTTGAAGAAATAGATCTCTGTTGGCGACTACAAAATGATGGATACGAAATACATTATGCTCCAAACGCTACCGTTTATCATGTAGGTGGAGGAACGTTAAGCATTGGATCACCAAGGAAAACTTTCTTAAATTTTAAGAATAGTTTGGCTATGCTTTATAAAAATCTTCCTAAAAATAAAATTTTGACGACCATTTTCACCCATCTACTTTTTGATGGAATGATTGGAATCCAATTTCTTTTACACGGAAAACCAAAACACTGCTGGGCTATTGTAAGAGCACATTTTGCATTTTACAAAATGATCAAAGATTTAAAAACCAAAAGAACAAACATAAAGACTTTACCAAAGATGATGTTTAAAGGTTCTATGATTCTAGACTTCCTTTTGAAAAAACATCGAACGTATAACCAAATAATGAAAAACACATGATCAGAACACTATTAATTCTTAGCCTTTCGTTGTTACAAATCAATGCTTGGGCACAAATTCCTGCAGGATACTATGATGGAACCGATAATCTCACAGGAAACGCACTAAAGAATAAGCTCAATGACATTATTGACAATCATACAGAACTGTCCTATAATGCCTTAAAAACGGCACTGAAAAACACAGATGAAGATCCAAATAATTCAAGTAACGTAATTTTGTTATATAAAGGAACTTCCCAATCAAAATCAAGTTTTGGAGGTGGAGCAAATGATTGGAACAGAGAGCACGTTTGGGCAAAAAGCCACGGAGGATTTGGAAATAGTAAACCTGTTGGAACAGACTTACACCATATCCGTCCCACAGATGCCAGTGTAAACTCTTCAAGAGGATCTTTGGATTTTGATAATGGAGGAAACGCACACAACGAAGCAACACAATGCAAGTTTGATGGAGATTCATGGGAACCAAGAGATGCCGTAAAAGGAGATGTTGCACGTATGCTATTCTATATGGCTGTAAGATACGAAGGTGAGAGTGGAGAAGTTGATTTAGAACTAAACCAGCAAGTGAATAACGGAAGTGCTCCATACCATGGAAAATTATCGACACTTTTACAATGGCATGCACAGGATCCTGTAGATGCTTTTGAAACAAACAGAAATAACGAAATTTACGGTTATCAAAACAACCGAAACCCTTTTGTGGACCACCCAGAGTTTGCAAATAAAATTTGGAATCCAGTTTCTGTAGAAGAATATGAACCTACTTTGTGGTTTTATGATCAAAACCATTTGCTAAGTTTAGTGAATGAACAAGCCGAAATTCGCGTTTTTGATGTTCTAGGGAAACAAGTATTACCCGTAAAAAAGCAAAAAGTAAGCTTAGAAAGTATCCAATCAGGTGTATATTTTGTACGAATACAGGAAGGAAAAAATTCTTTTTATTTGAAAATCAACAAACAGTAAAAAAACTGTAAATTATTCTTGTAAAAAACTTTGTAAAGTAGCCGAAATTCGTACTTTTGTCATCGGCAAGTCTTATGCAATCAGCTCCTGCTGAACTCCCCCAGATCTTGATCGAAGCAAGGGTAGGTGGTCGTAGCGATGTGACATAAGTAGCTTGCCTTTTTTTGTGCCTTTTTTTTCTAAATAACAACCTCCCTACTTCTTTTTTTGTTAACTTCAACTTCAATATGAGTTGACCTATTCTTTACCTTAAATTGATACATTCGTTGGATTCCAATTTTTGGTAAACTAAAAACAAAAAATCTTAGGCAAATGCCTTCAATAAAGAAAAAAATATGCTCATCAATAGAGAACTAAGTTGGCTTTCATTTAATGAAAGAGTATTACAAGAGTCAGAAGATCAAAATAATCCATTAATTGAAAGGATGCGTTTTTTGGGTATATTTTCCAATAATCTTGATGAATTTTATCGTGTTCGTGTGGCATCTGCCAAAAGAATTGTAGAAGTCACAAAAAACGAGAAAGAAAAAGAAGAGAACATTCTTCTTCTCAAAAAGATCACAAAGAAAACCATTGAACTCCAAAAACGATTTGACAAAGTATTCTTTACAATTCTCAAAGAGCTTAGAAAAAAGAATATTTATTTAGATAATGACAATACGATCTCTGGAGAATATCTAGATTATATTGAGAGTTATTTTCAAGAAAACTTGAAGCACGATATTTTTCCGATCCTGCTAAAAAACCTAAAGAATATTCCAAGTCTTAATGATGAAAAAATATATCTTTTAGTAGATCTGGCTCATGAAGATAAGGAAAAATCGGCTCATGCAATTGTTGAAATACCTTCAGATAGAAGTCGTTTTGTTATCCTTCCAAAACAAAAAAAAGAAGAAAAAACAGAAATTGTTTTACTTGATGACGTCATTAGACTAAACCTTCACAAAGTATTTGAAACTTTGCCTTATGAAGTAAAAAGTAGTTATACCTTTAAAATCACTCGTGATGCTGAGCTTGATTTTGATAATGAATACTCAGAAGGAATGCTTGCAAAAATCAAAAAGAGCCTTCAGCAAAGAAAATCAGGTGACCCTGTACGCTTTGTTCACGATAAAAAAATGCCTAAAGATATCTTAGAGAAACTTACTAAGGCATTAGATATTGATGAAACAGACTCGGTAATACCAGGTGGAAAATACCACAACTTCAAAGATTTTATTGGATTTCCTTCACTAGGAAGAAAGGATTTAAACTTTGAACCCTTCCCTCCTATCAAACATCCAAAAATAAAGGATGATAAATCAATCTTCCCTCAACTCAAAAAGGAAGATATACTGCTTCATTATCCCTATCACAGCTTTGATCACTTTATAGATATGCTCCAAGAGGCGTCTATAGATCCTAAAGTGAAAAAAATTCAGATTTTCATTTATCGTCTCGCTTCTAATTCCAAAGTTGCAAAAGCATTAGTAAACGCAGCCAGAAATGGAAAACAAGTAACGGCTGTAATAGAATTAAAAGCTCGGTTTGATGAAAGTAATAATATCGAGTGGACAAAGTACTTACAAGACCGTGGCGTGAGAGTATTACACGGTTTTGAGGGATTAAAAATACATACAAAACTTTGCGTAATAACCAGAAAGGAGTCTAATGAACAAACTTATTATGCTGCAATAGGAACAGGTAATTTTAATGAGAAAACTGCTAAAATTTATTCTGACGTACTCCTTTTTACAGCAGACAAAAGAGTAACAAAAGAAGTTGTAAGTTTATTTGACATTGTAGAAGGAAGATTTAACGCTAGCTATCATCGTCATATTGTCTTGTCTCCACGGAACACAAGAAATAAAATGGTGCGATTAATAAACTTTGAAATTCGTCAAGCAAAAATGGGTTCTAAAGCGAAAATTAGGATCAAACTGAACTCTTTAGTAGATGAAAAACTGATTACCAAACTCTACGAAGCCAGTCAAGCAGGTGTTAAAATAGAGATTATCGTTAGAGGAATTTGTTGCCTTGTTCCTGGAGTGAAAAAACTTTCTGAAAATATTAAAGTTATCAGTATCTTAGATCGTTTCCTTGAACACACAAGAATCTATTATTTTTATCATGGAGGAAATGAAAAGTACTATATTTCTTCAGCAGATTTTATGGTTCGAAATTTAGACCGAAGAATTGAGTTAACTTGTCCCATTTATGACGAAAAACTCCAACAAGAACTCAAAGATTTTTTCAAAATACAATGGAAAGATTCTGTGAAAGCAAGAATAATAGATAAAGATCAGAATAATCTTTATGCAAAATCTACAGAAAAAGAACCTTTGAGAGCACAATACGAACTTTATAATTACTTTAAACTAAAAGCCAATGGTAAGTAAAAAACTTGCTAGTATAGACATCGGATCTAATGCCATAAGACTGTTGATAATGACAGCAAATGAAACAAAAAATGGAACAGTTTTTAAAAAAAACTCACTCATTAGGGTCCCTATTAGATTAGGACAAGATGTTTTTACTGATGGGAAAATATCTGAAAGAAACTATCAACGTTTCATAGAAGCTATGCAAGGTTTTCAGCATATAATGAAAGCACATGAAGTTGCTGTTTACCGTGCATGTGCTACCTCAGCAATGAGAAACTCTGCAAATGCAAACAAACTTCTCAAAGAAACCAAAGCAAAAACAACTTTGGATATCGATATTATAAATGGAGAAGAAGAGGCTAAAATTATTTATCAAACTCATATAGAAAATATGCTTGATGAAAATGCCTCATTTCTTTATATAGATGTAGGTGGTGGAAGTACAGAAATTACCATTTTTGATGGCAAAAGGGCTAAAGCAAGCCGTTCCTTCAAAATTGGAACAATAAGACTACTAAATAATCTAGTAGAAGAAAAAAAGTGGACTGATTTTGAAAACTGGATTAAAGAAAACACTCAAGATATTTCGAACTTAAAAGCTATTGCATCAGGTGGAAATATTAATAGGGTCTTTAAAATTTTGGGAAAAAAGAAATGGACTCCTATACAATTATCAGAAATGTTAAGAATAAAAGAGGAGATATCATCTGTCAACTTTGAAGAAAGACAAATTCAATTCAATATGAATCCTGATAGAGCAGATGTTATTTTACCTGCTCTAGAAATATATTCTAAGGCATTTGAGGTGTCAAGAATCAAGGAAATTTTTGTCCCTAAAATAGGATTGGCAGATGGGATTATTCGAAATTTATATCTTCAAGAAAAAAAAGTGAAATTTTTATTATAATATAGATTTCTGAGTTACAACCCCTTTCAAAAAAGCCCTTCAAAAAAAAACTATTTTTATTCGGGAAAGCCTTGTTTGATTGGAATTTTTACCTATATTTGCCACGCTTTACTGATAAAACGAACAGTAAACAACACAAAAACGATCTTTAAAAAATTAGTAAACACTATTGTCTTTTACGTAAAAAAGCATAAAAAGACATGAATTTATTTTTCAACTCAGTTGATTAGAATCTCCAAATAATTTGGAAATAATTACTGAATTGAGCTTATAAAAAAATAAGTTGGTCTGGTAGTTCAGTTGGTTAAATATCCCGATTATCATCGGGAGTGGTCGCTGATCCGAGACTTATAAAAAAATAAGTTGGTCTGGTAGTTCAGTTGGTTAGAATACCTGCCTGTCACGCAGGGGGTCGCGGGTTCGAGTCCCGTCCAGACCGCTTTTTTAATTCAGAGAATAGATTACTAATTAATACACAACATAAGTTGGTCTGGTAGTTCAGTTGGTTAGAATACCTGCCTGTCACGCAGGGG